>CALXCR010000073.1 GCA_944386855.1 uncultured Oscillospiraceae bacterium | reverse complement strand
TAATCCGGCCGACGGGACTGTGCGATCCCGAGATATTCGTCCGCCCCGTAAACGGGCAGATAGACGACCTTATAAACGAGATAAACATCCGCGCCGAAAAACACGAGCGTGTCCTTGTCACGACGCTTACGAAGAAGATGGCGGAGGACCTTACGGCGTATCTCGTCCGCGCCGGGATAAAAGTGAGATATATGCACCACGATATCTCAACGATAGAGCGCATGGAGATTATACGCGACCTGCGCCTCGGAGAGTTCGACGTGCTTGTCGGCATAAACCTATTGAGGGAGGGGCTCGACCTGCCGGAGGTGTCGCTCGTCGCGATACTCGACGCCGATAAGGAGGGATTCCTCAGAAGCGAGACGTCGCTGATTCAGACGATAGGCAGGGCGGCGAGAAACTCCGAGGGCGTAGTCATAATGTACGCCGATACGGTGACGCGCTCTATGAAAGCGGCGATAGACGAGACGCGCCGCCGCCGCGAGATACAGACGGCGTACAACAAAGAACACGGTATCGTGCCGAAAACGATAGTCAAAGACGTGCGCGACGTTCTCGAGATATCGTCGAGTGCCGATGTATCGGCCGAAAAGACGGCCTCCGGCGTGAAGATGACGGCGAAGGAGCGCGACGCGAAGATACGCGAGCTCGAGCGCGAGATGATGAAGGCGTCGAAGATGCTGGAGTTCGAATACGCGGCAATACTGCGCGACCGGATAATACGCCTGCGCGGCGAGAGCGAAAAATAACAGCCGCGGCGAGTATTTTCCCGCATATAAGACGATACCGCCGGCAGATGCCGGCGGTATCGCTTCAAAGGTCAGACAGGCGCGCCGTTTTTTGCGGTGCTTCGGTATTTTAGGCAAAACGACGCCGTATCCGCGGGCATAAGGCCGCATTTTGCGCCGCCGGCGGTTTTTTAAGTACAAAGCCGCAGGTATGGCAGGCGTTTTGCTTCCGCACGGCCGGAAACTTCGCACCGAACGGCGCGCTCCGGCATAGGATGATGCGGAGTGATGAATATGACGGTACTTATAGCCATGATAATCGCGTCGATACTTTGCGGCGTGCTGTTTTCCGCGATGTGGGCGTCGTCAAATTCGCTGTCTGCGTTTCCGCAGGACGTCAAGGTGAAGATATATCTCGAACCGGACGGAAAAGCAGAGGATCTGGAGCTCGCCGTCGTGACGGTCATGCGGCAGTTTGAGAGCCTGAACGCCGAGCCGGAGATCTGTATTTTTACGGGGAGGCTCGACGGCAAAGCGCTGGAAGAAGCGCGTGAAATAGCGGAAACATATAAGATCACGACCGTTGAGTCGTGATCTTTTTGCTCCGGCGGTCATACCTCCTCCGATATCACATAGTCTGCCGGCCCGTCGCGCGCGTCCGTTTCTATATGCCCGAAGACCTGAAAGCCGTAGCACAGCGCGACGGTCGTAAGCTCTCGGTGTGCGGCGAGATATCTGTCGTAAAACCCTCCGCCGTAGCCTATGCGGTTTCCGCTTCCGTCAAAAGCGAGTCCCGGCATGATGACGAGCGCCTCCTCGTCGTCCGCGACCGGGGAGTCGGCAACGGGCTCCTGTATCCCGCCGTACCCGGGAGCGACGGCGTCCGGGTCATCAAGCCATATAAAGACCATTTCGCCGTCCGTTATTTTCGGCACGGCGACTCGCATCCCGTCGGCGCGGGCGCGGCGCATTATCGCATCTGTGCGAACCTCCTGGTTATACGATATATAGCAGTACACGCTGCGCGCGTTTTTATACGCCTCGTGCTCAAAAAGCCGGGAGGCGAGCTTTTCGCTCGTGCGCTCTATCTGTTCCGGCGTCATCTCGCGCTTTTTTAGGCGGACAAGCCGCCGTATCTCGTTTTTGTCGTACATAAAAACCTCTTTCATCGCTCGAAAGAGCGATACTTTTTCGTCGCCGCAAAAGCGGCGGTTTTGTACCCATTTCTTTGATATATGTCAAAGAAACGGGTACGCCCAAAGAAAACATAGCAAATGGGAGTATACCCCTTTGCAAACCCCCGCGCTACGTCGACGTAAGCTCCATATCGCTTGTTTTGCCGTATAGCGGCAAAAGAGCACTCATTCCGCTGCGTCTCCTCTCAAAAACGCAAACACTTCGTTCGGTTTGCGTTTTTGTATAGTACGGTGTAGTTATGATGATGCGTCCATGACATACCAAGGCACGCGAAGCGTCGTCGTCGCGGACTTAGCTTCGCTCGCGCCGAGCTAAAGCGCGGCGCTCACCCGCTTGGTCGCTCCTCCTCTTCAAATCAAACCCGCTCCGCTGGGCTTTGATTTGATATCTATTTTTTCAGGGGCGCAAGCCTCGCTGCCTTTTTCTTTGGGTACACCCGTTTTCGTCGACGCAAGTTTCATATCGCTTGTTTTGCCGTATAGCGGCAAAAGAGCACTCATTCCGCTGCGTCTCCTCTCAAAATTACAACCGCTTCGCTGGGTTGTAATTTTGTAAAAAGAAATGGGTGTCATATCCCGCGCCATCGGCGCGGTAAGCCCCCGCCCACGCAGTGGGCGGAAAGTATGTCGGACTTGCGGCAAATGCCCTTTTGCATACGCAAAAGAAATGGTAACAAAACTCCGCCTATGGAACAGGCGGCAAGTCCCCGCCCGCACGGCGGGCGGAAAAACCACCGCCTGCGGAGCAGGCACAACGCCCCGCGCTGTAAGCGCGGTAAAACCCGCACGCGTAACGGGCGAAAAAATCCCGCGCCGCGGCGGCGCGGAAAAATATCAATAAAACTCCGTTTTTGTACTGCGGCTGAAAAGCGATGACAGCGCGTCATTCTTGTCCCGCCCGTTATACAGCACATCGTACACGGCCGAGCATATCGGAAGATCGACTCCTGTCCGCTCGCCGAGCAGGACGAGCGCCTTTACGGTGTAATACCCTTCGGCGAGTTTGTCGAACCGTTCTCCTTTTACGAACATCTCTCCGAATTTTCTGTTGTGGCTGTGACGGGAAAAAACGGTCGCCTCGTAATCGCCGAGATGGCACAGTCCGTATGCCGAGAGCTCGCTTCCGCCGAGCGCTTTTATAAGGCGCGATATTTCTGCCGTCCCGCGTGACATCAGAGACCCTTTGAGTGACGATACGTCAAGACCGTCGAGTATCCCCGCCGCTATGCCGACAACGTTTTTCGCGGCGGCGCCGATCTCGTTGCCGATGAGGTCGTTGCCGTAGTAAAACCTGATAAGCGGGCTTGAAAATTCCGCCGCAAGACGCCGTTTAAGCTCCTCGTCGCGGCTGTCTATGACCATACAGTTAGGCACGCCGCGGCAAAACTCCTGGACATGGCCGGGGCCGAGCCACACGGCGATTTTGTTCGATGGATCGACCGTCTCTTCCATGACGCGGGAGAGCCTGTCGCCGGTCTCTATCTCGAGCCCTTTCATGCACAGGATAAACACGCGGTTTTTAGCGCCGTGCTGTGCTATCTCCTTCGCAAGCGCCCTGAGCCCCTGCGCGCCGACCGAGATCGCGATAACGCCGCTTTTCAGCGCTTCATCTATATCATATGTAAGCTTTACGCCGTCCGGCAAAGCCATATACGCGTTTTTCCGCTCCGACATCAGCTTTCGCATATTGGCGGACGATTCGCGCCCGTACAGCGTGACGGAGTGTCCGATATCGCAGAGATATTTCGCGATAAACGAGCCCCACCGCCCGCAGCCTATAACTGTAATGTCCATTTGATCACCTGGGTTCTCCGACATAGAACAGCGCCATTGACCCCGGTCCGCCGTGCGCACCGATGACGGGTCCTATGTGATTTATAATAAAGTTTTTGACGCCGCACTCGTCGCGCAGACGATGCGCAAGTTCCTTCGCGTCGTCCTCGCAGTCGGCGTGGCCGATATATATGATCTGCGTGGCCGGCCTTATGACCGTCTCGCGGAATTTTTCAACGTATGCGCTTATAAGCGCTTTTTTTGTCCGCAGCTTGCGCAGCGGCGAAACATAACCATTTGCGTCGATGCACATAAGCGGGCGTATTTTCAGGAGCATCCCGACAGCGAGAGAGGCCGCGGAGATCCTGCCGCCGCGGTAAATATGTTTCAGATCGGCGACGGAAATCAGATGCCATACGCGCGGGCAGAGCTTTTCGACATACTCCGCCGTCTCTTCAAGCGTCTTGCCTCGCCGCTTATACATAACGGCGAGGTGGACTATAAGCCCCTGCCCCATCCCGGCGCACGACGTATCGATCATCTTGATCTTCATGTCCGGATACTTGACGGCGGCGATGTCGGCGGCGACGCATGCCGTCTGATATGTACTGCTGAGAGCCGACGTAAATCCGATATAAAGCGCGTCGCGCCCCGCCTCGTGCGCCTTTTCAAGCACCGACAAAAATGCGTCGACCGGCGGCGCGGAAGTCTGCACGTCCTTTGCGGTGTGCAGCTTTTTGTAAAATTCCTGCGGCGTTATCTCGCGCCAGTCAAGATAATTTGTAAACTCTTCCCCGTCCATCCGAACGGTGAGAGGAACTACGTCTACTTCAAGGTCCTCGGCCATTTTTGCCGGAAGATCACACGACGAATCGGTAAAAATAATATAATCTTTCATAGCAAGCCTCCTCGGGCGGGTTGTAAATGGTAATTAATACCATGTTATCACATTTACATGTCAATGTAAATAGGCGATCGTTGGTTTTTTAAAATATTTTCATATTTTTCAAATACGCCTTGAGAATCGCCGTAAAAAGCTGTATTATATCTGTGCACCGAAAATATTCGGCGGGGCAAAGGAGATGCTTTTAATGGAAAATATAAAGGATCAGGCGGAGCTCGCCATACGCGAGCTTATCGAGGCGGCCGGCCTTAAGCGCGGCGATATCGTCGTCGTCGGCTGCTCGTCGAGCGAGGTGAACGGCTACCGCATCGGAAAAAACTCCGTCCCGGAGACGGCGGACGAGATTTTTGACGCCATATACGGTGTTTTGAAGGAGCGCGGCATTTTTCTCGCGGCGCAGTGCTGCGAGCATTTAAACCGCTGCATAATAACGGAGCGCGCCGCGGTGTCCGGGCATGACATCGTAAACGTCGTCCCGCAGCCCAAGGCCGGCGGATCGTTTGCGACGGCGGCTTACCGCGAGTTTGAAGACCCCGTTGCCGTCGAGGAGATACGCGCCGACGCGGGACTCGACATCGGCGGCACGCTTATAGGGATGCACCTTAAAAAAGTCGCCGTACCGGTGCGGCTGAGCATCGACCATATCGGATGTGCGATACTTCTTGCGGCGCGCACAAGGCCGAAGTATATCGGCGGCGAGCGCGCGCATTATGACGAGCGTCTCGGATAAGGCGGTGTAAAGCGCCGCCAGATAACGCCGAAAGACCGGTTAGAGGGCAGCCGGCCGCGACAAAACCGTGAATATAACGGATTCAAAAGCCGAAATGCGCCGAATATTGCCGAAACCGGCCGGCAATATGAAAACCGGCGCATTAACAGCGTTCATGCAGACAAGCGGATCAATACAGCGGACAAAAAAGGTCAAAAATTCAAATAATGCCCGCCCACTGGAGGATAAACAAAAATGCGACGCCCGGTATGCCGAAAATGCCGGCGACGATGCAGTTTACCCAGTTGATCGCGAGCCGTATATCAAAGTTTGCGCCTATGAAATTTACGATCATAAGCACAACAAGCCCGGAAAGCGCGTTTAAAAGCAGCTTGAACGCGAGCTTTATAGGCGCTTTAAGCAGCTGTATTATGAGCAGTACCGCGAGTGCGACGAGCACGATCGCGAGGATATACGGTTGATCCATCGGTGAATTCAGTCCTTTCCGTTAAATCGTTTGAAATGCAAAAATTACCTTGTTTTAAAGACACAAAAGCGCACATAATAGCATCAGACACGAAAGCCGGCTTTCAATCAGACCGGTGCAGGCGTAAAACGCCGTATGCGAAAGGTCAAAAGCAGGCGGTCCGTCACGGGCGCGGTATATACCGGCAGACGGATATGTTAAAAAGTGTCAGGTATCGGGATAAAAGCGCAAAAGACAGATTCCGGCATAACGGCGGCTTAAAGCTATCTGAGGAAAATGCCATATAGCGCGGCACATGTCCGGCGACGTACAGACATTATAAGACGCAGAAGCGTAATAAAAAAGTCGAAAACGCCGAAAAAGCGCCATTGGGCGCGATAAGCGCTGTGATCCAAATTTGATACCGGCGGCGGTTGTGATGATATCACAGCCGCCGCTTTTGCGGTGTACGCGCGCGGTTGTCCATATGCAGAGTTTATCATACAGGCCGTGATTTTTCAATTTTTCTTTCGGCGGACTACATCGCGCGGTGCGCGGCATCTTTTCGCCCGCCGTGCGGACAAAAAAATACCGTCCACTGTGGGAAGGCAGTGGACGGTATTTTCAAGAAGATTAGAAAAAGTGAAAAAAGTTTTTTACAATGTGTGTTGTGTGTATTAAGTTTTTAGTAAATATATTACTGGTAAAAGAACCTCCAGCAACGCCCGCCCTGTTTCGGACAGGTCAGCGGGATGATCTTATAACCTACAAGAAGAATTAGCCGGAGGGAAACACCCGTAAACTCGAATCCAAACGTTCTCGTTTTTCTTTCTCCCACGCCGCTCAAATAACGGTCGTGCTCGGGCCTGAACGCTGTAAACACCATCAGATCTACGCGGAAGCAAGATGCCACAAAACTAATCATTTTCCTTCTTGGACCGATCTTGCCTATACAGGCGATCTCCATTGGGATAAATGCCTAACACGCGCCTTATTTAAGGCAGGCTCTGAACCGAATGGATCAATTTATGATATTCAAGTTTTCCGTTGTCTCAGGATATTTCATGGGATAATGCGTTCCGGTAAACGGCGGGTTTTAATCCGCCTAAGACAGTACCAGTGCTACCATGGAAATATTTTTTAATCAAACAGGTATCGCACACCTTTTACAGCGGCACTTGACTCCGCCGGTATCCGATACACAGGACTAAAGATTCCGGACACTTATTACAGCGCCGTTCCCTCCGGCCTCTGAAAGCTTCCGTCCCACATTGGAACCATCTCCTTTCAGCTTCTACTAATTATAACGAAATCTATTACAAATACAGGACAAAAATTTTATAAACTTTATAAATTTGTTAAATATGTATAATTTAGGGTGACATAAATAATAATGTTGCACAAAATATGTGTTTGGAAGTATAATGTAAATACGTCTTGCGTAAATTTTTTCGCAGATTTTACGATTTATAAGACGCCGCTCTATGCGACCGTTCTTTAAAGATCGTTTCAAGAGGAGATATTATGTTAGAAAGGCTCATAAAAAACCGTGAAAATACAGAGGATGCGGCGGTAAGGACGGCGTACGGAGTACTGTCAAGCTGTGCGGGAATAGCCGCAAACGCGCTGCTTTTCGCCGGAAAGCTCGCTGTGGGGATCATATCCGGCTCTGTCGCTATAACGGCGGACGCTGTAAACAACTTGTCTGACGCGTCGTCGAGCGTTATAAGCCTGCTCGGTTTCCGGCTCGCCGGACGCCCCGCCGATGAGGAGCATCCGTACGGGCACGGGCGGTACGAATATCTGTCGGGCCTTATGGTCGCGATCCTCATAATAGTCATCGGCGTGGAGCTTGTAAAAACAAGCTTCGATAAAATACTTCATCCGTCGGAGGTGGAGTTCTCGCTCGTGACGGCGGCAGTGCTTTTGGCGTCGATCGGCGTCAAACTCTGGATGATGGCGTTTAACCGCCGCATCGGCCGGAAGATAGACTCAAAAACGCTGATCGCGACGGCTGCCGACAGCAGAAACGACGTCATATCGACCTCTGCCGTCCTGATATCAAGCGTCGTGTCGCATTATTCCGGGCTGGAGCTCGACGGATACATGGGCCTCGGCGTCGCGGCGTTCATCCTGATCGCCGGATTCGGCCTCGTGCGGGAGACGCTAGATCCCGTGCTCGGCCGCGCACCCGATCCGGAGCTTGTAAAGCATATCCGCGACAAGATAATGAGCTATCCGCATGTTTTGGGGACGCATGACCTTATGGTCCATGATTACGGACCGGGCAGGCAGTTTGCGAGCGTCCATGTCGAGATGGCGGCTGAGGACGACGTCATTGAAAGTCACGATATCATCGATAATATCGAGCGCGACTTCCTGGAAAACGACGGGATTCACATTGTTATACACTTTGACCCGATAGCGACGGGCGACGGGTGTACAAACGACCTGCGCGTCTGGCTGAGCGAGGAGGTCAGGATAATAGATCCGAACCTCACGATACACGATCTGCGCATCGTACCGGGCGTGACGCATACGAATGTTGTGTTCGACTGCGTAAAGCCGTTCGATCTTGAGATGACCGATGGAGAGCTTCGCGCCGCAATAACTGCGCTTGTAAAAAAAGAACATTCCGACTATAACTGCGTAATAACGATCGACCGCAGCTACGCCGCGATGCCGCACTGACGCCGCACGACAGCGCGGAGTTTGACCCCGTATCACACACGGTCTCGCGGAGTTTGCCCTGTATCGCGCGTAGCCTCGCAGAGTTTGCCCCGCAGGGGCAAAAAATTCAAATCCGTTTTTTGGCCGTGCGTGTACCGGACAAAAAACACAAATAGTCCCGCAAGTGTGCGAGCACAGCGAGTGCGCGCAGCGGGACTGAAAGAAATCTCGATAAAATGCTTGCATTTTATCGACAGGGCCGTGCGTGTACCGGACAAAAAACACAAATAGTCCCGCAAGTGTGCGAGCACAGCGAGTGCGCGCAGCGGGACTGAAAGAAATCTCGATAAAATGCAAGCATTTTATCGAAGAAACCGACAAAAAATGCCGCATCCCGCGCAAGTGGCGGTGGCGGCGGAACGGAGTGCAATATGAAAGAAGTGACGTATGAACAGATAGCACAGCTTATTGAAATACTGTGCATAAGGGCCGCGACGGTGCTCCCGCGCGAGACTGCGGACGCGCTGCGCGAGGCGCGTGATACAGAGCCGTCAGACGCCGGAAAGCAGGCGCTCTCCGACATAGTCGAAAATTTTTTGTTTGCCCGTCGTTCGCTCACGCCGATATGCCAGGACACCGGAATGGTCGTCGTATTCGCGGAAGTAGGGCAGGACGTGCATTTTACGGGCGGCCTGTTTGAGGACGCGGTAAATGAGGGCGTCCGCCGCGGGTATGAAAACGGATATCTGCGCAAATCGGTCGTAAAAGACCCGTTTCGCCGCGTGAACACCGATGACAACACCCCCGCCGTCATCCATACGCGGATAGTCGAGGGCGACGCGATACGTTTTACGCTCACGCCGAAGGGGTTCGGCAGTGAAAATATGAGCGCGATGAAAATGCTGCTCCCGTCGGACAGTATAGACGACGCCGTCGATTTCATAGTTGAGACGGTGTCAAAGGCCGGCTCTAATCCGTGCCCGCCGGTCGTCGTCGGTGTCGGACTCGGCGGTACGGTCGATATGGCGGCGGTGCTTGCCAAAAAAGCGCTGACGCGCGACCTGGACGAGCGCAATCCGAACCCGTTCTACGCCGAGGCGGAGCAAAAGGCGCTTGACAAGATAAACGAGCTCGGCATCGGCCCGTGCGGATACGGCGGCCGGACTACGGCGATCGCCGTCAATATCGAGGCGTTTCCGACGCATATCGCCGGGCTTCCGATGGTCGTGAATATCGGCTGCCACGTCACGAGACACGCGCGCGGCGTGCTGTAAAAGCCGGTATGCGCGAGTGCGCGACACATATTTTTCGCCCGCCGTGCGGGCGAGGACATATGTACCCATTTCTTTTGCATATGTAAAAGAAATAGTCGCAAACCGCCGCTTGGCGGCGGCAAACATCGTGCTTGGCACGAAAAAAGGTCATAACGGTGATAAAACGCCCTTTTTTGGCATAAAAAAGAAATGATAACAATATCCCCCGCCGCTTGGCGGCGTGGAAAAACCCGCCCGCGCAGTGGGCGTAAATCCCCGCGCCACGGGCGCGATAACTCCCCGCCTGCGGAACAGGCGTAGCGCCTCCGCCGCATTGTGGGCGGTAAAAAAGCTCAGCGCGGTCCGCTCTGATTCAGG
>CALXCR010000072.1 GCA_944386855.1 uncultured Oscillospiraceae bacterium | reverse complement strand
TCAGCTTTGTACAGTCATTTGCGTTTCTGATGGCAATATACGCTTCGTGCATAATTATTGTCTGCGGCAGATGGCTTATGCGTATCATTGAAGACTATTTCGATATCGTCATGTTTGTAGACCTGTGGAAATGGCTCAGATTTGTTGTGCTGTTTGTAATCCTTTTTCTTATGATGTATATGATATACCGCGTAAGTTCGCCAAGGGACTACAGGCGCATACCCAGGACAAGGGGAGCTCTTGTTGCAACGGTATTGCTCGAGGCGATAAGTATTATCATGTCTCAGGCGATAAGCTTTTCAACGCGTTATACGCTCGTGTACGGGTCACTCGCGTCGATTGTTGTACTGCTTGCGTGGCTGTACGCCGCAGGATGTATCGTCTATCTGGGGAATATAATAAACGTCGTCATATATAACCACACTGCGGCGGGGAAATAGCCGAAAAAGTTATCAATATTGAAAAAACAGCGCTTTACAATCGTATGGCGCTGTGCTAAACTAAAGGAAAAAGCAGAGTAGGACGCTGAGCGTAAAGTGTCATATGAACGGGGAGTTGTCATGTGAACGAAGAGAGACGCTCGCGGTTCGGTGTCCGCATCCCGCTGCTGCATACTGGAAGTGTTTTCATATATCGGCGCAGAATAAAAAGTGATATGCCTCCTCTATGTAGCGATCTGCAAGAGGAGGTTTTTTATGTTAAAAAACAGGGACAGAAAAATAGCGTTCACGGTCAAACGAATAGTGTTCGATGCGCTGTTTGCCGCAATGTTCTTTGCGCTGAGCCTTATCGCGGTGGAGATAGCCGGCGTCAAGATTACGCTGGTATCGCTCGCAACTGTAGTCTGTGCAATGATGTACGGTACGGTAGACGCCGTGATAGTCGGATTGCTCGGAGCGTTTTTGGAGCAGCTAATAAAATACGGCATAACGGCGACGACGCTTCTCTGGATTATGCCGGCCGGCATAAGGGCGCTTATAATAGGTCTGGGAGCAAGATCTCTCGGATCTAAAATGACCATCGATACCGTTATAAGCGACAGAAAGCCGTATGTATACTTTGCCGTGTGCATACTTGCCGGTGTCGCGACGTCGCTTTCAAATACACTCGTGTATTATGTGGATGCGAAGCTGTACGGTTACTATAACTATGCGCTCATTTTCGGCGCGCTCGGCGTCAGACTGTTTACGGGTGTGCTCTCTTCGCTTGTCACGGCCGTCATGGCGATACCGATTCTCGCCGCGCTGAAAAAAGCGCGTATCGCGCCTGAGAGATAGGGGGCTGTGTGATGAACTACGAAGAAGCGCTTGAATATATCCACGACGTCAGCTGGAGAGGCAGCAAAAAGGGGCTGTCAAGAACCCGCGAGCTTTTGCGCCTTCTGGGAAACCCGCATAAAGAACTGAAATTCGTACATATTGCCGGCACTAACGGAAAGGGTTCGACATCGGCGTGTATTGAATCTATCCTCCGCTGTGCCGGATATAAAACCGGGTTGTATACGTCGCCGTATATAACGAGGTTCAACGAGCGTATGCAGGTAAACGGCCGCCCGATCGAAGACGGCGAGCTTGCCGAACTCACGACGTATGTAAAGCCGTTTGCCGAATCAATGGCCGAACATCCGACTGAGTTTGAGCTTATAACGGCCTTGGCGATGAAGTATTTTAACGACAACGCCTGCGACATCGTGGTACTGGAGGTGGGGCTCGGCGGAGAGCTCGACTCTACAAACGTCATAGACCCGCCGGAGCTTGCAGTAATAACGGCTATGGGATACGACCATATGCAGCAGCTCGGGAATGATATGAAAAGCATCGCATCTGCCAAGGCCGGCATAATAAAGCCGGGGACAGAGGTCGTCATTTACGGCCAAAACGAGGAGGCTGACGCCGTTTTTGAAAAAACATGCTCAGAACTCGGCGTTCCGCTTCACAAGACCGATTACTCGACATTGAACGTAAAAAAATATACCCTGACCGGCACTGTCATGGATTATAAAGGGTATAAGGATATAAAACTTGCCCTCGCCGGCACGTTCCAGCCTTATAACGCTGCAGTATCGATAACGGCGGCCGAGGTACTTCGCGAAAAAGGGTGGCATATAACGGACGATGACATATATAAGGGGCTTGAGACCGTAAGGTGGCCCGGCAGGTTCGAGCTTGTGCGCCGCGACCCCGTGTTCATGATAGACGGCGCGCATAATACCCACGGCATCGCCGCGATGAGTACATGTATCAAAACAATGTTTAAAGGGGTAAAGCCCGTTTTCCTTGTCGGCGTCATGGCCGATAAGGATGTAAGCCATATGACAGCGATGATAGCGGAACTTGCCAAATGCGTAATAGCTGTCCGTCCTGATAATACGCGCTCCATGGAAGCAGAGGCTCTTGCCGCCTGTTTCAGATCAGCCGGAGTCTGCGCCGAAAGCCGCAGCAGCATTTCGGAGGGCGTCGCCGCCGCGATAGAGGCAGCGGGGCGCGAAGGCGTCGTCATAGCGCTCGGGTCACTGTATTTCTCGAGCGATGTAAGACTTGCCGTAAAAGAGATGGAAAACGCATAAAACTTCATGCGTCATGGACGTGCCATGATAACGGGCAAAAAAGGAAGCGGCGGATGAAGTTTCGCGCATGTGGGCCGTCCCGGCCCACGCGCTTTGATCTCATGGCCGTGCCGCTGAAAGCGGCACATGGCCGTTTTTGCTATGCTTTTGCATGGCAAAAAATTCATATACCATATGAAAAGACACGGCAAAAACTTTGCCGTGTCTTGCGCTTAGTCCAATATGACTAAAACAGGTAATAATAAAGCAAAATTTAAAATGTCTCTTGCATTTAGTTGAAAATATAGTAAAATATATTAATTAGGTGAATTCAAAATACAGAATAAAAAGCGGAGGGCTTGCGGTGAATAATGATGTTATTGCTAAGATAAAGGCGGCATCGAGTTCATTTTCAAAGGGTCAGATGCACATAGCGGAGTTTATACTCGAAAATTATGATAAGGCGGCGTTTATGACGGCGAGCAAGCTGGGTGCGACGGTCGGTGTAAGCGAATCGACAGTCGTCCGCTTTGCGGCCGACCTCGGTTACAGCGGCTATCCTGATATGCGCAAAGCCCTTCAGGAAATGATAAAAAACAAACTGACATGGGTGCAGCGCATAGAGGTGTCAAGAGACATCATAAAGAGTGACAATGCGCTTGCCGATGTTATGACGTCGGACGCTGAGAGAGTCCGCCTGACGCTTGAAGGTGTCGATCGGGATGAATTCCGCCGCGCGGCTCAGGCGATTGTAGACGCGAAAAACATATATATAATCGGCTCGCGCTCGTCAACGGCGCTTGCGCAGTATTTAAGCTTTTATTTAAACTATATATTCCCAAACGTGTTTGTCATAAACGAGATATCGGCGAGCGACGTTTTCGAACAGATAATGCGCATATCGGAGGGGGATATACTCATAGCGCTCAGTTTCCCGCGCTATTCTACGAGGACTATAAGGGCGATGGGGTTTGCAAGTGATAAAGGTGCGACGATACTCGGCATAACGGACTCTCCGGACTCGCCGATCGCCGCAATATCCCAGATCAAGCTGTACGCCAAAACGGGTATGCTCTCGTTTGTCGACTCGCTTGTAGCGCCGCTCAGCCTGTTAAACGCGATAATCATAGAGTCTGCGGCACTCTGCGGGGAAGACCTTACCGAGAACTTCGCAAACCTTGAAAAGGTGTGGGCGGCGTATAATGTGTACGAAAAGAACAACGGCTGATCTCTGTGTCATAGGCGGGGGAGCCGCGGGAATGCTTGCGTCAGCCGTGGCCGCGGAGAGCGGCATGCGCGTGATCCTCTTTGAGGCCGGAAAAGATGCGGGCAGAAAGCTCCGAATAACCGGCAAGGGCAGGTGCAATCTTACAAACAACTGTTCTCCTAGACAGGTGATAGAAAATATCCCGACAAACGGCAAATTCATGTTTGGCGCGGTGAACGGCCTGACGCCGGCGGACACGATGCGGCTTTTTGAAAATCTGGGAGTCCCGCTGAAAACCGAGCGCGGGAACCGCGTTTTCCCGCAGTCCGACTCCGCGGCGGACGTCGTAGACGCGCTCAGGCGGTACATGGAAAATACGGGCGTCACGGTTGTAAAAAGCCGTGCGCTCGATATAGACTGCGACGGGGGCAGAGTAAGCGGCGTAAAAACGGCCGCAGGCTATTATAAATGCAGATGGGTTTTACTGTGTACCGGCGGCCTCTCGTACCCGAAAACAGGGTCGACGGGAGACGGGTATCTCATGGCGCAGAAACTGGGTCACAGAATAGTAAAACCAAAGCCGTCGCTCGTCCCGCTCGTCTCAAAACAGCGCTTTTGCGCGGAGATGCAGGGTCTTGCGCTTAAAAATGTGAAAATTACCGTCTATGACAAGGCGGACAGGCATATATACGAGGATTTCGGAGAGATGCTGTTTACACATTTCGGGGTATCGGGGCCCATAGTCCTTTCCGCGAGCGCGCATATGCGCGACATGGAGAAAAACGGCTATTATATCAGGCTGGACCTGAAACCGGCGCTCGATGAAAAAAAGCTTGATCTCAGAATACTGAGAGATTTTGAAAAATATTCAAACCGAGATTTTATAAACGCCTTGGGGGATCTGCTCAACAGGAAGATGATCCCTGTTGTTGTAAAACTAACCGGCATACCGCCCGAGACGAAGGTGCATTCGATAACAAGAGAGCAGCGGATGAAGCTCGTATCCGTTATAAAGGGCCTTCGCATAGATATAGACAGGCCGCGGCCGGTTGAAGAGGCGATAATCACCTCAGGAGGCGTCGATGTGCGCGATATAAACCCGTCTACGATGGAGTCAAAGCTCATAAACGGTCTGTATTTCGCAGGTGAGATTATAGACGTCGACGCGTATACCGGCGGCTTCAATCTTCAGATCGCGTGGTCGACAGCATATCAGGCCGCGGAGAATATCAGGGAGAGATACTATGAAGAATAAAAATATCGCCATAGACGGGCCGTCCGGTGCCGGTAAAAGCACACTTGCAAGGATGCTGGCAAAGCATTTTGGATATATATATGTCGATACAGGCGCGATATATCGCTGTGTCGGCCTGTACGCGCTTGAGCACGGGCTGGATTCCAAAGATGAAAAGGCTGTCGTAGCAAGTCTTGACAAAATAAATATCGAGATGAAATATGACGACGCCGGGGTACAGAAAATGTATTTAAACGGCGAGGATGTCTCGGAGAAGATAAGGCTGCCGGAGGTTTCGATTTACGCGTCGGACGTCTCGGCAATGCCTGATGTAAGGGCGTTTCTGCTGGAGATGCAGCGTTCCGCCGCGAGACGCGATAACGTTGTGATGGACGGCCGCGATATAGGCACAGTCGTTCTCCCCGACGCCGGAGTCAAGATTTTTTTGACTGCAAGCTCAAAAGAGCGCGCTAGAAGAAGACTGCGTGAGCTGCTCGAAAAAGGCGTAAAAACTGATTTTGATGAGGTGCTCCGCGATATCGAATACAGGGACGAAAACGACAGCAGCCGAGCGGCGGCGCC
>CALXCR010000071.1 GCA_944386855.1 uncultured Oscillospiraceae bacterium | reverse complement strand
AAAGAACAGCAAACTTATTCAATTTTCGAACCGGGTAAAACCCGCATGGTTACAAGGTTTTTGGTGGACGAAACGGACAGCTCCCCGCAAGATTTCGAGTCAGGCCCGTTATGACCACTTCGATACGTCTCCATAAATATTTAGCCCTGATTTTTCCGGGCAACTATTAAAATACACCATATCCCGCCGCTTGTCAATTAATAAATTTCAAATACGGTTGTCAAGAAGGTCAAAATATTATAAAATAGTATCAGCATAGCAAAAACCACGCATAAACGCGATTTAGGAAAGGATGTTAGACATGGCACTTTTACGAGTAAAAACCGAATCGGGAGTCGTTCTTGGACTTCCTGCCGGGAATCAGGCGATAAGCGTTTTTAAGGGCATCCCGTACGCAGCGCCGCCGGTAGGTGAGCTGAGGTGGAGAGCGCCGCAGCCGGTAGAGCCGTGGGAGGGCGAAAAAGAGGCATATGCATATCAGTTTGTCAATATGCATAAGCGCCCGAAAAAGGGAAGTTTCTATGCCAAAGAGTTTGCACCGTATGAATTTCCGATGAGTGAGGACTGCCTGTACCTCAATATTTGGACGCCGGCGGAGAAAGCGGATGAGAAACTGCCGGTTGCAATGTGGTTTCATGGTGGGGATTCGCATGCGGCAAAGCAAGCGTTCGACGGAGAGGCATTTGCAAAGCGCGGCGTTATAATGATAACCGTCGGTTTCCGCACAGGTATATTTGGTTCGCTGTCGCATAAGGAACTGTCGCTTGAGTCAGAACGTGAAACTGGACATTACACGTCCGGTAACTACTCGCTGCTCGATCAGGTTGCGGCGGTCAAATGGGTGCGCCGCAATATCGCCGCATTCGGAGGTGATCCCGATAAGATTACGGTTTTCGGCCAGTCGGCAGGGGGCACGGCGACGCAGAGACTTTCGTCGACTCCGCTGTTAAAGGGCGAACTTTTCGGCGCTATAATGCAGAGCGCCGGCGGGCTTGACATCAGGTATATGTCAAATGTGGCAACGCTTGAGGAAGCGGAGGCCTACGGTGAGAGTCTGTTTAAAGAAAACGGCATAGCGTCGGTAGCGGAGGCACGGGCGCTTGACGCCGAGACGGTCATGAACCTCGGTGCGAGCGGCCCTGAGATCGGTATGTCTTATCTCAATATGAAAGCCGACGGTTATTCTCTGTTGTATACGCCGGAGGAGACGGCGCTTAAAAATCTGCATCAAGATATCCATTACATGATAGGATGCACAAAGCACGAGGGCTTCGCCTATGACGGTCCGAAGACCACGCTTGAAGCATTCAAAAAGAAGAGCGCCGCCATGTTCGGAGACAAGGCGGACGGCTATGTCGAGGCGGCGTGCGTTGACTCGGACGCGTATGCAAACCTTATCATTAAAAATGAAAACGGCGACGTAAAACTCGCGACATGTATGTCATGGGTAGAGCTTCAGAACGATCTTAAGCGTCCTGCGCCGTATGTGTACATTTTCACTAAGGAAGCTCCTGGCGGTCAGGGCGTCGGCGCGTTCCATTCAGGCGAGCACGCATATGTTTTCCAGACGATGTTCAGGATGCCAAGAGACTATGACGGCTCGGATTACGATCTGTCGAACACGATGTGCGACTATTGGACTAATTTCTGCAAGACCGGCGACCCGAACGGGGAGGGGCTGCCTAAGTGGACTCCGACAGAGGATATGAGAAACGATCCGTGGATGATGGAACTAGGACTGCGCGTCGGCATGGTTCGCCCGCCTGAGACCCCGGTTTCAAAATTCATAAAGGAATATGTGTACAACAAGTAAAATGTGCAGAAAACGGAGGTAGTATATGATAAGGCATATAACCCCTGGCAGGAAAGTACCGAAGATTGTCATGTTTGATGATATCGTATATTCAAAAACGTATGCGCCGCTTATTGATAAGGAGATAGAGCTCAAAATGCTCCTTATGATTGACGATGAGCTGGCGGTGTGGAATGAGAGTAACCCGCCTGAAAAGCGGCCGGCAATCCTATGGCTCATGGGCGGAGCGTGGCTTGGATGCCCGCGAGCAAAGGCGATGGCCGAGATGACCTATTACGCTAAGCGCGGCTATGTCGTGGCTGCGGCCGAGTACCGAGTGACGTCGCAGGCTGTTTTCCCCGCGCAGATAATCGACGTTTTGACGGCGGTCAGATTTTTGAAGGCTAATTCGGACGAATACAGGATAGATCCTGACAGGATAGCCGTTATGGGATTGTCGGCGGGAGGACATCTTGCGGCCTATGCGGCGATGAATCCGAAAGGATATGACACGGAAGAGTGGGGGGAGGTTTCGAGCACCGTGAAGGCGGGAGTCGATATGTTCGGCCCTGCCGATCTTCCGGCTCTTAAAGAGGCTAACAAGAAAAAAACGCCTATGAAGCGGCCGGATGGTAAGGTACATATGATAGGCAGGCACAGCGATACGCCGCCTCCTATGCGTATGAGCGCCGAAGAGATGCTTATAGGCGCGCTAATCGAGGACGATATTGACAAAGCGCGCGCCGCAAGCCCTGTTTACCGGATAAACGATAACGCCGCGCCACTGCTTATACTGCACGGAACGGACGACAACAGCGTTGTACCGGAACAGAGCGTCGAGCTGCATGATGCGCTGAACGCAAGCGGACATCCGACCGACCTGTATATGTTGGAGGGAGCGGGACACAACACGCTTGAGTTTTATCAGGAGTCTGTGAAAGAGATTATCTGCGACTTCTTAGACAAAAACGTATAAGAAGATTATGCCGCCCGTATTATCGGGCGGCATAAGTATTTACGGCATATTTTGCAGGATGTTTGATATGGAGTTAGCGAATAAGACAACGGCCGCGTATATCGTCTTGTGTGTTTCATGGGGCGGCTGATAGTCCTGGCGGGATTTTGCGTGAGCGTTAGACTGGCGGAGGTCGGATTAAGGCGTTGTACGCCGGATAGGGCGCAGCGGTGCTTATTTTGACAAGTGCGTGTTTAGGCGCGGTGTTTACAATGGGGCGAATTTAAAGTATAATAATCGACGCGCAATATTATTAATGTTCGGAGCTTGTCAAATGGTCAGGATAGTAGTTTCAGCAGTTATAGGGTATCTTCTCGGGTCGATAAATCTCGCGATAATCGTCTCCAAGGCGTTTATGAGGCAGGATGTGCGCGAGATGGGAAGCCATAACGCGGGCGCAACGAATGTGGCGCGCGTTTTTGGGATGAAAATGGGCGTTGTGACGCTTATAGGGGACTTTTTAAAGACGCTTGCTGCGATGTATGCGGGACGCGCGCTTTACGGTGACGTCGGCGAAGTCATCGCCGTCGGGGCTTGCCTTGTCGGGCACTGTTGGCCACTGTACTTCGGTTTTAAGGGCGGAAAGGGAGTCGCGACCGGCGCTTGTGTGATGCTTATCATAGACTGGCGCGTTTTTGTCGCTGTAGTCGTCGCATTTGCTGTGGCGTTTGCGCTTACGAGGATAGTATCGATCTCGTCGCTTGCCTCCGCGACGACAGCGCCGATAGCGGTGCTCGTGTTCGACGGCATAGATATGCCGTTTGTGCTGCTTGCTTTTTTTGCGGCTGTGATCGTGTGGTTCAATCACAGAGAAAACATAAAGAGGCTGAAAAACGGAACCGAAACGAAATTTAAGCCGGGCAGTGGGAAAAAATAGGTCAGTCATCCCGGTTGTTTTGGAGGTTTAGCGGTTTCGGCGGCTATCTCTATGATGCGTGGACGCGTGTAATATCTGGAGAAAAGGGTTTTGCGATGAGTTCATATTTTTCGTTGGCGCCGTATTACGATCTGCTTACAGACGATGTGGATTACGGCGCTTTTGCCGATTATTACGAAGAGATGTTTAGAAAATACGGTGGAGAAGTCAAAACCGTGCTTGACCTCGCCTGCGGAACGGGGACGCTGACTTGTATCCTGGCGGAGAGAGGGTATGAGATGATCGGGATCGACGCGTCCGAGGAGATGTTGGCCGTCGCAGCGGACAAGGCAGAGGGAAAATCTTTTGCAATAGAGCCGATGTGGCTGAACCAGTCTGTGCAGGAGCTTGACCTGTACGGTACTGTCGATGCAGCAGTCTGCTCGCTCGATGGAATAAACTATGTCCCCGAGGACGAGCTTGACACGGTATTTGACCGGCTGAAGCTTTTTATAAGGCCGGGCGGACTGTTTATATTCGATATCAACACGCCGCAGAAGCTGCGCGGGCTTGACGGACAGCTATTTGTTGACGAAGATGAAGATGTCCTCTGCCTGTGGCGCGCGGAGTTTGACGAGAATGAAAACGCCTGCTATTACGGGATGGATATTTTTACACATGACGCTGATACAACGCCGCTGTGGAAGCGCTATTTTGAAGAGCATATAGAATACGCGCATGGCACGGAAATGCTTTTAGAAAAGCTTAAGAACGCCGGATTCGAGACAGCGGCAGTCGAGGGCGAGCTCACGCGGGAGAGTCCGGCCGAGGATGAACAGAGGGTGTTTATCACGGCTGTGCGGACATAGATGAATTATAATAATGACAGGATGATAATAATGGATAGAATAGTAAGAGCAATAGCCGGGGACGGCAGTATAAAAATAACTGCAGCCAGCACGCGCGGGCTTACGGAGAGAGCACGCGCTATACACAAAACGCTTCCCGTGGTAACGGCGGCGCTTGGCAGGACGCTTGCCGCGACGTCAATGATAGGAAACTCGCTTAAAGAGGACAACGCCTCAGTGACCGTCAGGATCAACGGCGGCGGGCCTGTGGGCAGCATAATCGCCGTGTCGGACAACGCCGGAAACGTGAGAGGGTACGCTCAGAATCCGCATGTTGATATACCGCTGAAGGAAAACGGGAAGCTTGACGTCGGCGGAGCTGTCGGCGTGGACGGTATGCTGACAGTCATAAAGGATCTAAATATGCGCGAGCCGTATGTCGGCAGTGTCCAGCTTGTGAGCGGAGAGATAGCGGAGGATTTCACGGCGTATTTTGCCGAGAGCGAGCAGACTCCGACCGCTTGCGGCCTCGGTGTGTTCGTCGACACAAATCAGTCCGTGCTTGCGGCGGGGGGATATATTGTGCAGCTTCTTCCGGGCGCTCCGGACAGCGTTGCGGAAAAGCTGGAGGATAACGTGGTCAAAGCAGGGGCAGTTACAAACCTGCTGCTCGGAAACGACAATCCGGAGATGATACTTGAGAGCGTGCTGTCCGGTTTTGAGTATGAGATCCTCGAGAGCGACAAGGTGCAGTACAAGTGCTATTGCAGCAGGGAACGCGTTTCCGATGTGCTTGCCGGGATCGGTAAGGACGAGCTGGAGGACATAAAAAGAGAGGGAAAACCGATCGAAGTGACGTGCCAGTTCTGTGACAAAGTGTATATTTTTACGGTTGACGAGATCGAAAAAATACAGAAAAGCGAGAGCTGACACAACACGGCGCAGGGATGTGTATCGCCGCGCGGCGTAATGAAATTTTATCAAAAAACAGCAAAAAAATGTTGACAGATAAAATATGATTCGGTATAATAATTTTCGTCGCCGCAATCAAGGCGTATGGGAGCATAGCTCAGCTGGGAGAGCACATGCCTTACAAGCATGGGGTCACAGGTTCTATCCCTGTTGTTCCCACCATTCCGCAATCTTGTTGCGGAGTATGGCCGAGTAGTTCAGTTGGTTAGAACGCCAGCCTGTCACGCTGGAGGTCGAGGGTTCGAGCCCCTTCTCGGTCGCCATTTGCCCAGATAGCTCAGTAGGTAGAGCAGAGGACTGAAAATCCTCGTGTC
>CALXCR010000070.1 GCA_944386855.1 uncultured Oscillospiraceae bacterium | reverse complement strand
TTTCATTCGTTCTGCCTGTCCCTTCTGTTTGCCCGGCCGCCTGTAAAGCAGGCGGCCGGGCAGTTTTACGGTTTTCTTGCCATGCCTGATCAGTCGAGCTCTGCAAGGCCCTCGTGCAGCTCATAATATCTGCCTTTCAAGGCTAAAAGCTCCTCATGCGTTCCGCGCTCGATTATCTCGCCGTGTTCAAGAACCATGATTATATCGGCGTTTCGCACCGTGGCAAGGCGGTGCGCTATTACAAATGTTGTTCTGTCTTTCATAAGGCGATCAAGGCCTATCTGGATATTGCGCTCCGTCTTAGTATCGACCGAGCTTGTCGCCTCGTCGAGTATCAGTATGGGCGAGCGGGTTATGGCAGCGCGGGCTATATTCATAAGCTGACGCTGTCCCTGACTGAGGTTAAGGCCGTCGCGCTCCAAAACGGTGTTGTACCCGTCGGCAAGCTGCATGATAAAGCCGTGCGCATTTGCCGTTTTGGCCGCCGCGATGACCTCTTCGTCCGTCGCGTCCGGCCGCCCGTAACGGATATTCTCCATAACCGTATCGGTGAACAAATGCGCATCCTGGAGAACCATCGCGATGTTTTTTCTGAGGCTGTCGCGCTTTATATCGCGCAGGTCGATACCGTCAAGCGTTATTGCGCCCTCCCATATGTCGTAAAACCTTGTAAGCAGATTCACGATCGTCGTTTTTCCGGCTCCGGTCGAGCCGACAAACGCGACCTTTTGCCCACGGTGCGCAGAGAGGCTCACGTTTTTGAGCACCGGTGTATCGTCAAGATATCCGAATGTGACGTTTTTAAACTCCACGTTGCCCTTTACATCTTTAAGCTCAACGGCGTCCGGTTCGTCCTCCGGTTCGGGATCAGAGTCCATAATAGCGAACACGCGCTCCGCTCCGGAGAGTGCGGAATACACCGTGCTCATCTGGGCTGATATATCGTTTACAGGCCGCGTGAAATGCTTTGATATATTTATGAACACCGTAAGCCCGCCGTAGTCAAAACCGCGCGTTATGACGAGTATTGCGCCGATGCCGGCCGTGAACGTATACAGGAGATTGCTGAAATTGTTCATTATCGGCATTACTGCTCCGCCGAGCGTCTGCGCCCGTATCTGCTTACGCCGCAGATCCTGGTTCAAAAAGTCAAATTCGTCCTCCGCTATGTCCTCGTGGCAGAACACCTTGACGACCTTCTGTCCGGAGACAGTTTCCTCGATAAACCCGTTTAAAATGCCGAGCGCGGCCTGCTGTGCGCTGTATCTAGTGCGGCATTTATTTGACAGGAATTTTATCATATACGCCGCTATCGGTATGAATATGATCGCCATTACCGTAAGCGGGACGCTTATATAGAGCATCATGAGAAATGATCCCGTAAACGTAATAAAGCCGGATATAAGGCCCGGGAGCGTGTGGTTTAAAAGCTCTCCTATCGTGTCGACATCGTTTGCAAAGCGGCTCATTATTTCGCCTGTCGTATTTGTGTCGTAAAAGCGGACGGGCAGTTTTTGCAGCTTGTCAAACAGGTCGCTTCTGAGCTTTTTGAGAGTTTTCTGCGATATATCCAGCATTACTCTCGCCTCGAAATACGCCGCGACCACCGATACGAGATATACAGCCCCCATCAGCGCCAGTATCATGAGAAGTCCGCGCGGGTCTCCGCCGTCGAGCGCTATAAACTCGTTTATTGCCGGGCGCAGTATATACGACGCGGCAAGCGACGATATCGTCTGCGCCAATATGCAGAAAAACGCCAGTATAAGCTTATATTTAAAATCCTTTACATACTCGGCAAGACGTATGAACGTCCTTTTCGCGTTTTTCGGCTTTTGAGCAGTGTACCGCCCGCCGCCCCCGCGTCTCTGCGGCGTTTTTGCCTTTGCCGCGTAGTTATATTTCTTTTGAAGTCTTTCAGCTCTTACTGCATCCATCACGCACTCTCCTCTCCGCTCATCTGCGAATAGCAGATGTCCTGATACTCGCGGCACGACTTTAGGAGCTCCTCGTGTGTCCCTTCTCCGACGATCCTGCCCGCGTCCATGACGAGTATCTTATCGGCGTCTATTACCGATGTGATGCGCTGTGCGATTATTATCTTTGTCGCGCCCTTCAGCTCGTCGTTGAAGCACTTTCTTATTCTCGCTTCCGTCGCGGTATCGACGGCGCTCGTGCTGTCGTCGAGTATGAGTATCTTAGGCCGCTTTAAAAGCGCTCTGGCTATACAGAGCCTCTGCTTCTGTCCGCCCGATACGTTGACGCCGCCCTGACCGATTTCCGAATCGTATTTATCTGTGAAAGACATGACAAAATCGTGCGCCTGCGCCGCCTTTGCCATATCGGTTATCTCTTCCCATGTGGCGTTTTCATCGCCCCAGCGGAGGTTTTCCTCTATACTGCCGGAAAACAGGAGATTGTTCTGCAGCACCATGGCAACCTGATTGCGCAGATTGCGGAGCGAATAGTCACGGACGTCTATGCCGTCTACAAGCACCTGTCCCTCGTCCGCATCTGCAAGGCGCGGTATCATCTGGACAAGCGTCGTCTTGCCGGAGCCCGTCGCGCCGACTATGCCGACAACTTCTCCGCCGTTTATTTTAAAGCTTATATTGTCGAGTACTTTTGACGGGCTCGTTTTGTAATAGCGGTATGATACGTCTTTAAATTCTATCGAGCCGTTTGTCACCTGCGCGTCTTTATGCGCCGCATTATCGTCATTCAGCTCCTCATACGCCGTCAAAACCTCTGTGACGCGGTTTGCGGATGCTATAGCTCTCGACATCCTCATGAGCACCATGGCAAACATCGTAAGCGAGGCCAGTATCTGCGCTATGTAAGTCGTGAACGCCGTCAGATTGCCTATCGGCATGCGATCCGCCATGATAAGCCGGCCGGCAAACCATATGACAGCCAGATTTGTAAAGTTCATCGCTATCGTCATTATCGGCCGCTGTATCAGCATGAGCTTGCTCGCAAACACGGACGTCTGCCGCAGGTCCTCGTTCGCCTCCTCAAATTTTTCTTTTTCATAGTCTCCGCGCACGAATGTCTTTATAACTCGGACGTTCGTCATCGCCTCCTGTACGCGGATATTAAGTGCATCTATTTTCTTCTGCATGGCTATAAAGCGCGGATGTGACTTTTTCATTATCGTCACGACAGTCACCGCTATGACCGGCATGATAAAGAACACTATCATGGCAAGCTCTATATTCATCTTGAACGCCATGATAAACGAGCCTATCATAAGCGCCGGCGTTCTGAGCCCCATTCGCAGAAACTGTTCCGTCACTCGCTGTATCTGCGTTATATCGTTTGTAAGCCTTGTTATAAGAGAACCGGTCGTAAATTTATCGAGTGTAGAATATGAAAATGTCTGCACCTTTTTAAAGACATCCATTCTCAGATCTGCCGCGAAATTGACCGTTGCCCTTACGGCAAACATAACGCCCAGCATCGTACCTATCATAGACAGGCACGAAAGTATGACCATGAGAACCATTTTCTCTGCTATCTGCCCCGTGTCGCCGCCCGTATCCGCAATGTTTACTATATCCGCGACTAGGCTTGGTAAAAACACGTCAGCCGCGACCTGCGCCATCATAAACACCGGCGCTAAAATGAAATACAGCTTATACGGTTTTATATACTTCAGGTATCGCTTCATATTCCTCCTCCTTATGCGCTGCCCGCAACGCGGTCAGCTTTTCCAAAAGATAATCGCCTGAGATAATGCCGTTTTGCTGGGAAATATTAAATTATGCTGTGATTATATTGCCGTCCTGCGCGCTTATCGCTCCAAAAGCTTTTTAAGCGCCGTGTTGGCCTTTTCGTAGATCTTCTCTATATCTTCTCCTACATAGAAATTGCCGTTTTCATACAGTATCCTGCCCGCGACAAGCGTCATACGCACATTTTCTTTTGAGCCGCTGTATACGAGGTTTCCGGCTATATCGTGGACAGGCTGCATATTCGGGCGTGACATGTTTATTACAACCATATCCGCCTGCTTGCCCTCCGCTATTATGTCGCAGTCGGAAAGCCCCATCGCGTATGCGCCGCCTGATGTTGCCATTTTCAGCACGGTATCGGCGTCGCACGCGGCCGCGTCGTTTTCCGCGTACTTTTGCAGCGCGGTTACGAGATACATCTCCCTGAACATGTCAAGCGCATTATTGCTGGCAGGGCCGTCAGTGCCTATTGCCATATTGACACCTGCATTCAGCAGCTTTTGGACAGGCGCGATGCCGCTTGCAAGCTTGAGATTTGAAGCGGGGTTCGTGACGGCCCAGAGGCCTTTTCTCGCAAATATACTGATATCGTTGTCGGACATATATGTGCAGTGGAAGCCTCCGCCGCCGTGTTCGAAAAGCCCTATACTGTCAAACAGCTCTGTCGGCGTCATATTATGCCGCGCAATACACTCGTCGACTTCGCTTTTTGTCTCTGAATTGTGTGAATACACCGACGCCGAGTATTTTCGGCTCAGTTCCGCGATGTAATTCAGCCCGTCGAGGTCATTCGTGTACTCCGCGTGGAAGCCAAGCGCATATTTTATCAGCGGATGCAGGGCGTTATACTTCAGATAATGATCCTCGATATCCTCACGCCTTTTGTCGTACCGGGTAAGCGCGCCGCATATGACCGTTTTAAATCCGCAGTCGATATTCGCCGCCGCATAAGCATCCAGATGAAAATACATATCAAAGCTTGATGTTATGCCGCTTGATATATACTCAAGTATCGCAAGCTTCGTAAAAATATACACGTCGTCCGGCGTTAGCTTATCCTCCATCGGGAACACCTTTTCGTTCAGCCAGCGCGCAAGCGGCAGATCGTCTGCAAACGAGCGCAGAAACGTCATTGCGGAATGTGTATGCGCATTTTTGAAGCCCGGCATTATCACATCACCGTGCAGATCGATTTCCCTTTTAAAATGCGGCATATCGTCTCTTTTCGGGCCAACGTAGCATATCTTCGCCCCGTCGGTCCAGACCTCGTTTTCCACTGCCTCCGTTCCACCATTCATTGTGATCACTTTTCCGTTGTAAAATCTCAGCATGTTATTCGATTCAACTCCATTCGTCATTCTAATTCCTGTAATTTTATATTCTATTAACATAATAGTGGTTACGGCCATCTTTGTCAATGGTTTTTACTTTATAGTATGTTTTTTCATACATTTTGCGTTGAAAACAGGCATTTCAACAGTTATACACCTTCTTTTTAAGGTCAGTAAACATTGAAATGCCCATACACACATCTGCCAGAGGGGGAACAGCGGACACAGACCTGCATCCGCCGTATTGTCAGAATGGGTATATGGGCATTAATTAATGTTGCCGCCGATTGCGGCTTTAAAGTTTACCGGCTGCTTGACCGGCAAACACCGAAAATTATCCTTTTTACGCAGCGGGTTCGCCCGCCGCCCGGATATAGTTAAAGTTTGAAAACTTTACACGCTGTGCTTTTTCCTGAAGCTTACAAGCAGGATGACAAAGCCGATAGCAGCCGTCACCGCTAAAGCAATCCATAGGAAAATTCGGTTTTCATCACCTGTTGTTGGACGCTCGGCACTCTCCTTTTTTGCGTCCTCAAGCGCTTTCTGCGCGGAGGTGAGTTTGTCCTTATGCTCATCTGCGAGCATCTCTTTTTCATGGTCGGTCAGCGCGTCATACGCCTGCTGCGCCGCCTTTATAGCCTCCTCATCGGTGGTTTTGACGTCGTCTGCCGACGGAAGTTTTGCGATAAGTTCCGCTACCGTTTCGACGTTCGCTATAGCGGCAAGCGAATCTTTAATGCGGTCAAGGGTCTCCGTGATATGCGCGAGCTCTTCCTCGGTATAATTATCGCCGAATTCGGATATAGCCGTTTCGAGCTCTTTTTCAGCATTTTCAAGCGCTTCTTTGTCGGTCAGCTCGACATTGTCGGAGGTAACGTCTTCTACAGCCTCGACCTGTTCGTTCTGCACCGTGTTTTCCACTTTCTCGAGCTGCTCGAGCAGTGCTTCCGCGTCGCTCTTTACGGTTTCAAGCGCTTCCTGCTCTTCTTCAGTCAGATTCCCTCCATTAAGCAGCGTCTCGATACGCTCGACAAGCTCTTCAACCGTTTCCTTATCCGTAGATTTTATGCTGTCCGTATCGAAGCCGCCGACGCTGTCTGTCACGCCGCCAAGTTCTTGCTCGACCTCGTCAATTTTTTCCAACAAGTCGTCACATTTGTCCGAAATCTCCTGCAAAGCGGCCATTTCCTCGCCGGTGGCGTTTTCGGTATCCACATTGCCCACAGCGGTTTTGACCGCCTCGATGGTTTCCTCATCGGCTGACGTCACGTTTTCCGTGGTCAAGTCGTCGATATTCTCCGCAAGGCTTGCGATGGTCTTCATTGTGACCGTCACCGTCGTAGTGTTGCCCGCCTTGTCTGTGGCTGTGATAGTATATGCCGCCTCCGTGTTGCCAAGCAGTGTCAGCATGTCGTTTTCGAGTGTCACAGGCTCGTTATTGAGCGTGACCGAGTCGAGATTTGTATCCGTTACCGTGACCTTCTGCGTGGTGTAATATTCTCCCCCGTCCGTCACTCCGGAGATGACCGGATCAGTCAGGTCGAAGGTTGCTCCGTTGGAGGCAAAGTAGGTCGCATTGCCCGCGTTATCCGTAACCTTGACATAGTAGATGAATTTCTCGGCCTCCACAGCCTTTTCATCTATGGCCCTTTCATAATCCGCCCAATCGGTCAGCGAGGTCAGATCATCCTCCTCGAGAATTTCTTCGCTGCGGTAGTACTGGATGGATGCTACGCCGCTGAGATCGTCCGTGCCCGTGATTGTCACATCCACATTGTCATTATAGAACAGCCCGAAAGTAACGGCATTGATGAACGCCTTGACGGAGTTTTCCTCGATCTTGATGTCCCCGTCCGGTGCAACGGTGTCCCTCTTGACTGTGATGGAAACCTCGGCGCTCACTACGCCGGCTTCACTGGTGGCTTTGAATGTGTAGGTTACGCCGTCTGCGTCTGTATCGTCAGAAATAGTAATCTCATCCTTATAAGTCTGCCACATGCCGCCGTCCACCTTGTACTCAAACTTCGTATCGCCCAGGTTGGCAGTGCTGTTTGAAATTTCGAGCGTCACATCACCGTTTGTCCATGCGCCGTCCGTATAGCCCTTGGAATCAATCACAACGACCGGTGTTTTGTCATCCAATTTTTCATAGGTGATATAGGCTGTATCGGTAATACCTGCACCGTTGGTCAATATAAAGGTGTAGGTACCGTTTTCGGTTACCTTATACCCATCCTGGTAGCTTTCCGTAATGTCCACGGTCTCTCCATTGTCTTTGGAAACGGTCACTTTGGCAATACCGGAAACACCTGTATGCGATGTCAGCGTTACGATATCGCTCGGCAGATAATCCGCAGTATTGCCGGAAACCTCTACTACCGGTTGTTGTCTATCGATCTTGACTACCACACCGCTGCTCGCTGTGCCTTCCACGCCGGAATTGGAAACCGCGCGGAATATATATTTCGTGCCGTCTGCGGATGTGGAGGCATTAATCGTCAGCTGCGCTTCTTCCACACTGGGCGGAGTCGTCTCGGTTGCGTCCGTAGTCTCGCTTGCCGTCATATCCTGCCAGCTTGCACCGTTGTCCGTGGAATACTGATACTTGGCAATGCCGCTGTCAGCTTCAGCGCCGGAAACGGTGATGGTTACAACTTGGTATGTCCATGTGTCAGGGGTATAGCTGCCCGTGCTGACTGTCGGAGCATCCGGCGTCTTGTTGTCTACCGCGAAATACTCATATGCCGTGGCGGATGTGCCGTTGCCCGCATTGTCCATAACGGTAACGCCGCTGATATTACCCACAAACTGCGGTTCTACATTGAATGTGATTTTACCGCTCGCGTCCGCCGTTTTGGTCTGCAATTCACCATTGTCGAGCTGATAGGAAATCTCCTTGACTCCGCTTCCCGTATCCGTCGCGGTGATGGTCACGGGCTGAGTCTCCTTGAAGAACAGCCCGAAACTAATGTTATTCAAAAACTCTTTGAAGCTGCTCGTTCCATAGCTTACCGCAACGCCTGACGGTGTGGCGGTGTCCCGCTTGACTGTGATGGACACTTCCTCGCTCTCCACGCCGGATTCGCTGGTGGCCCGGAAGCTGTACAGGGTGCCGTTGGTATCCGAGCTGGCGGTAATAGTGCCTGAATAGTTCTGCCAATCGCCGTCGTCAACCTTGTACTCAAACTCCGTCTCGCCCAGGTTGGCGTTACTGTTGGAAACAGAGAGGGTAATGTCCTCATTCGTCCATGTGTCGGAGGTATAGGTATCCTCATCGGCTTTGGCGGTGATCACTACTACCGGCTTTGCCGTGTCGATATTCTCGTAGGTAATTTTCGCGATGCCGCTGTCGTTCCCGGCGTTGTCCGTCACTTTGAACTGGTATGTGCCGTTTTCTTCCACGGTATAGCCGTTCTGATAGTCCGTAACCTCCGTCCACGGAACGCCATCGCCTTTTCTCACGTACACCGCCGCAACGCCGGAGGTGCTGTCGGAAACGGTAAATTTCACGGTATCGCTCTGCGCGATGGTCTGCGTATCGCCCTCGACGGATATCGTGGGCTGGTCTTTATCGATCTTGATTTCGCCGATGACCGCCCCCTTGAAGAGTGCGCTGTCTTCTAATCGTTTCAAATAGACCGTGTAATTGTCCCCAACACTCTGTGAGATGGTGATTTCCTCTTCATATGTCCCGTTAAAGGTCTCGGAGATCTGATAGCCTTCCGGCGGCGTAATCGTCACGTCGCTTGTGTACCAGCCGTTGTCGCCCGGCGTGCCGCTGAGCGCGGGCTTTACCGGGGATTCTTCCGCCTCCACCACGCCCTCGACCGTCACCGTCTGGTTTTCGGTGATGTTCGAAATGGTATATATGCCCCTGTGCATCGTGGACTCCGTGTTATTTGCCTTGACAACGAAGCCGTCCGTCTTATAATATCCGTCCTTTATCGTCACGGTGAAGCTGAAGCTGCCGCCGTGCACCACGACTATGCTGCCTGTGCTGCCGTCTACCGCTGTCACGGTATAGCCGTCCTGATTGCTTGGCAGTGTGACCGTGATGGGGTTCCTTTTAATCTGGAGGGCGTTGTTCGTCCCATCGTATGCCAGATGATAATCATCATCCGTAAGCGAGAGCTTTTCGAGCGTTTCGGAGCTGGTCACGTCCTGCGCGACATAGTAGTCTGCGGTTGTTCTTGTCAGGCTCACCGAAAGGCTGTCTCCCGTATATGCGCTGCTCGTGTTGTTCTGTGCGTGGAGCACCAAAACGGCGTTCCCTGCACTGC
>CALXCR010000069.1 GCA_944386855.1 uncultured Oscillospiraceae bacterium | reverse complement strand
ACGGTACAGTCGCCGCCATTCTTGACTCGGGCGATCTCGAGGCAAAATTCGCGTCTTTCGGCTTTGACGCCGTCACGATAAACGGAAACGACGTCGAGGCAGTTTATGAGGCGCTTACAAAAGAGATAACGGACAAGCCGCTCGCAATAATACTCGACACGGTAAAGGGCTGCGGCATAAAAGAGGTCGAGGACATGGAGAACAACCATGCGCCGAATATCGCGGCGGCCGACGCCGACAGATGGCTCAAGGGGCTTCGGGAAGAGCTTGCCGCCATGGAAAAGGAGGCCGAATAATGAAGATCGTATACACCGGAAAACAGGATAGCCGCGCATATAAGCAGGTGTACGGCCCTGCCATCGATATGATAACATCAAGAGACCCTGACGTTGTCTATCTCGACGCGGATCTCTCAAGCTGTATCGGAACACAGTCGTGGGCGCTCGCGCACCCCGAAAAGGCCATAAACTGCGGTATCGCGGAGGCCAATATGGTCGGTATCGCCTGCGGCCTCTCGTCGCTCGGCTTTAAGCCTATCATACATTCGTTCGGGCCTTTCGCCTCGCGCCGCTGCTACGATCAGGTATACCTCTCCGGCGGATACGCCGGCAATTCATTGACGATTATAGGCTCGGATCCCGGTGTCTGTGCACAATATAACGGCGGTACACATATGCCGTTTGAGGACATCGCGCTGTACCGCGCACTCCCCGGCGCTCACGTTTTCGATATCACCGACCCGAATATGCTTATCGACATACTCTCACAGTGCGTCGATATCCCCGGTGTCAAATATATCAGGTGCGGCCGTAAGGAGTCATACACAGTGTACGAAGACGGCGCTCATTTCGATATCGGCAAAGGCGTTATCGTCCGCGAGGGCAGAGACGCGACAATAATCGCCTGCGGCATAATGGTCCACGAGGCTCTGCAGGCCGCGGCGGCACTCGAAAAAGACGGTATAAGCGCCAGAGTCGTCGATATGTTTACACTTAAACCGATCGATGAGGAGCTCATCAAAAAATGCGCCGCTGATACGGGCGTCATTGTCACCGCCGAAAATCACAATAAGATCGGCGGCCTGTACAGCGCCGTGTGTGAAGCTCTCCACGGAGGCATGGGCGCATACGTCGATTACGTCGCCGTCGAAGACGAATTCGGCGAAGTCGGACCGATAGATTATCTCCAGCAGCGCTTCGGACTTACTGCGGAGCATATAGTCGATGTAGTTAAAGCATCCCTTGCGCATAAGCGCGCATAACATACGCCGTTTAAGAAGCTAAACGGAAATTTTTCCGCAAACGCCATATAAAATATGATGCCACCCAAAAGATCGTATGGTCTTTTGGGTGGTTTTTCTATATTGAAAAGCGTACAGCATAAAAACAGCGCCCGCACAAGATAATCTGTGCGAGCGCTGTTGTGCTTTTATGCCTTCCGCCAAAGCTCACATGCGTAGAGTTTTATATCGTCCTGTAAATGAGTCGGCTATCCTCTGTAATTCACTTCAAAAAGGACAAGGAAAACAACCGCAAGCGCCAGAAATGCCGCCCCGACAATGAAAACAAACTTATATTCACGCTGCTTTCGTTTTTCCTTTTTGCGCTGTACATAATCATAGAATGTCTCGTTTTTAAGGCGCAAAAACGGCACAAACTGACGGCCTATACCCCTGACGGAATATGTTATCCCGTCAAGCGCGCCTGTATTTGCTATCACTATAAGAAGCCCTACCATAATCATGATCACGGCCGGGATAGTCAACGCATCACAGATGATACGATATCTATCGGCAAGCGTCTCAGCATCGGCAAACCCATGCAGTACGAGGATCACCGCAAAGAGCGCCAGCCCACAAACAGCCGTGACCGCATATGACGTTATGTTTTTCCGCATGATAAACTCACAGCCCAAGCTCACGCCTGTACCGCTGTTCCTCCTCATCGTTGCAGTAGACGAAGTGGCCGGGCAGTATCTCACGCATCGTCGGCTTGTTTACGCTGTAATCGTGCTCCGCGATGGAGTTGTATATTATCCTCGTGCGGTTTTTCTCTGCGTGCGGATCTGGCAGCGGTATGGCCGACAGAAGTGAACGCGTATATGGGTGAATGGGGTGGGCAAACAGCTCATCCGACGACGCAAGCTCGACGAGCTTGCCGTAGTACATGACGCCGATCCTGTCCGAGAAATATTTGACAACTGATAAGTCGTGCGCAATGAACATGATCGTAAGGCCGAGCTTTTCGCGCAGTTCATTTAACAGATTGATTATCTGCGCCTGTATCGAGACGTCGAGCGCCGATATCGGCTCGTCGGCTATAAGCAGATCCGGCTGCATAATAACTGCGCGCGCAATGCCTATACGCTGGCGCTGACCGCCGGAGAACTCATGCGGATAACGCCCCGCATGCTCGCGCACAAGGCCGACAAGCTCCAATATTTCATACACCTTCTCGTCGATGTATGCCTTGTCCCTGACGCCGTTTATAACGAGTCCCTCGGCAATTATCTCGCGCACGGTCATGCGCGGATTCAGCGACGCTATCGGATCCTGGAAAATCATCTGTATTTTCGTGATGAGCTTAGTGTTTTTCGCGACACGCAGCGCGTCCTTGTACTTGCGTTTAAGTGCCTTGAGCTCAGACAGGTTGTTCGCAGCAGCCTTCAATCCAGGCGCATATTCCTCCTCGACCTGTTTAACAAGCGTCTGCGCATATTCTTTATCCGAGTATTTGTGATCGTGACGCGCCTGCGCCATAAGCTCTTTGTTCTCTGCAACAACGGCACGAAGCTCCTCTTTCTTCTTCTCAATAAGAGCATTGTTCGCCGTGCTTTTCGCCGGATCGGCGGCAGCCTCTTTTTTAAGGGCGGCAATCGCTTCTCTTGTTTCTTTTTGAGCGTCCTTTATAGCCTGTTCATAAGAACCCGTACCGGCGCATATACGCCTGCCTTTAAAATAAATGCTTCCGGAAGTGATGTTGTATATCTTTATGATAGAGCGGCCCGTAGTCGTCTTTCCGCAGCCTGATTCGCCGACAAGGCCGAAAACCTCGCCCTTTTTTATATCGAAACTCACATCGTCAACGGCTTTTACATTTTTGAAATACTGGCTGAGATGCTCAATACGCAGCAAGACTTCCTGATTGGTATTATTACTCGCCATGCTGCTCACCTCCGGTCTGCTTCATTTTCATTCTTGCTATACGGTCTGTTATGATCTTTGGAACTTCCACTTTCGGCGCATCCGGGTGCAGCAGCCATGTCGCTGCCTGATGCGTCGGCGTGATGTCAAACATCGGCGGTTCCATCTCGAAGTCAATTTTCATCGCATATTTATTACGATCGGCAAACGCGTCTCCAACAGGCGGGTATATCATGTTCGGCGGCGTCCCCGGGATCGCGTCGAGCTTTTCGCTCGTATCGAGGTCTGGCATCGATGACAGCAGCGCCCATGTGTACGGATGGCGCGGATCGTAGAATATCTCGTCGGCCGTACCGCGTTCCACAATCTTTCCTGCGTACATGACGGCGATGGTGTCCGCCATATTGGCGACGACGCCGAGGTCATGCGTTATGAATATAACAGAAAGATTTCTCTCTTTCTTCAGCCTGTTGATAAGCTCAAGTATCTGCGCCTGTATCGTAACATCGAGGGCCGTCGTCGGCTCGTCGCATATCAGGATATCAGGATTTGCCGCGAGTGCTATAGCAATAACAATCCGCTGCCGCATACCGCCTGAAAACTCGAACGGATACTGGTAATAGCGCGTTCTTGGATCGTGTATGCCGACCTCATCCATCAGCTTTATGGCCATTTCCTTTGCCATGCTTTTTGTGACACGGTAAACCACCTGCGAGGCCTTTTCCTTTAAATAATCTATGACCTCAACTCCGCGCGCCGTTATGTCTATATCGGCGGACGCGGCAATATATGAGTTGTAGCGTTCCAAAAGCCTGTCGATAACGGCTGTTATGTTGCCCTTCAGCTCATCGATGTCGTGGACGTTCTTCGGTACGACCTTCCAGTCCACCTTTTTGCCTTTGGCAATCAGCGCGTCACGCTTTTTGCTCTGCTTGTCAAAGCGCTTTTCCTCTTTGACGTTGTATTTTTTATAATAGAAATACTGCTCTATCGCATTTGTCAGGCTGCTTCTGAACGTATATGCGGCGCTGTCCTTTACGATCTCAAGCCTGTCTATCGAGCTCACTACATCAGCTGACAGCGTTTTACACTTTGACATCGCCTGCGATTTTTCAAAATCGCCCAGATAAAATTTTCTCGCCTCTTCAAGTTTGGGAATAACCGCTTTTTTCTTCTCAAGTGCAGTCTCATACGCATAGCGTATGCCCTTAACCTCAAAATCT
>CALXCR010000068.1 GCA_944386855.1 uncultured Oscillospiraceae bacterium | reverse complement strand
GGAGCAGCGGAATGAGCGCACTTTTGCCGCGAGTGCGTCAAAACAAGCGATATGGAGCTTGCTCCGACGACGTTTCACATGAAACATTCTTCGCCGCTCGCTGATATTGTAAAAATTTTTTTATCCTTCCATAAATTCGCTTGAAATGCACGCCGGTTGTGATATACTAAAAGCCTAAGCTATTTTCGGAGGACAGTATGGGCAAGATAATCGCTGTTGCAAATCAAAAAGGCGGCGTGGGCAAGACGACCACGGCGGTCAATCTTGCGTGCGCTCTTTTTGAGGACGGGGAGCGCGTGCTTCTGTGCGACTGCGACCCTCAGGGAAACGCCACATCGTCAGTCGGAGTCAAGAAAAACAAAGTAGAGCGCAGCATGTACGACGTCCTGATACGCGGCGTGCCGATCGAGGAGGCCGTAATCAAGACAAAATACTGCCATATCGTGCCGTCCAACAAGCAGCTTTCGGGCGCGGGGATAGAGCTTGTGTCCGTGCCGGAGCGTGAATTTGTACTTAAAAAGGCGCTCGCCGCCGTAAAAGGCCGGTATGACTTCATACTTATAGACTGTCCCCCGTCGCTCGAGCTTTTGACGCTCAATTCGCTGTGCGCGGCCGACGGAATACTGGTGCCGGTGCAGTGCGAATATTTTGCACTGGAGGGATTAAGCGATCTTATAAACGTCGTGCGCCTCACAAAGCGCGGATTGAACCCGTCAATCGATATAGAGGGCGTACTGCTCACGATGTATGACAGCAGGACGAATCTGTCGCTTCAAGTGGCTGAGGAGGTCAAAAAATACTTCGGCGAGAAGCTCTACAGCGCCGTAATACCGCGTAACGTGCGGATAAGCGAGGCGCCGAGCCACGGGAAGCCCGTCATCGCGTATGACAGAGGCTCAAAGGGCGCGAAGGCGTATGAGCAGCTCGCGCAGGAGGTCATAATAAGAAGCAAAAAGAAAGCGAAAAAATGAAAGGAACGTGAAAATGGCAAAAGGACTTGGTATGGGGCTTGACGCGCTTTTCGGCGACTCGTTTGATACGGAAAACGCGGAAAAGGAAGCCGCGTTTTTGCCGATAGAGAGGATAGAGCCGCGGGCGGATCAGCCGCGAAGCCATTTTGACGCGGACGGCCTTTCCGAACTTGCCGGATCTATCGGCGAACACGGCATAATACAGCCGCTTACGGTGCGAAAGCTCGACGGCGGGTATTATCAGATAATTGCCGGTGAACGCCGCTGGCGCGCGGCGAGGATGGCGGGGCTTTCGGAAGTCCCCGTGAGGATAATAGAGGCGGACGATAAAGAGGCCATGGAGATGGCGCTCGTCGAAAATCTCCAGCGCGAAGATCTGAACCCCGTTGAGGAGGCTGCCGGATATAAGCAGCTTATGACGGAATACGGCATGACGCAGGAGCAGGTTGCCGCGCGCGTGGGGAAATCGCGCCCAGTTATAGCAAATGCACTCAGGATACTATCTCTGCCGAAAGAGGCGCTGTGGCTCGTCGAGACGGGCGCGCTGAGCTTAAGCCTTGCGCGTACGGTGCTTGAGGCGGAGGGCGACGATATGCGGATATATGTAGCGCAGCAGGCCGCGGAAAAGGATATGACGGTAAAACAGCTTTCCGCGCTCATAAAAAAGCTGTCGCGCGAGGAAAAGCCGCAGAAAGGAAAGACGTCCGGCGTTGATTACGTCGCGGAGGTCGAGCGCGATCTGACGCAGAAGCTCGGACGCAAGGTAAAGATAGTGACCGGCAGGAAAAAGGGCCGGTTCGAGATAGAGTATTACGGAGACGAGGATTTTGAGCGGCTGCTGGCGGCTCTTGAAAACATAAAGGAGAGATAAAAATGCTTGATATCAGACTTATCCGCGACAACCCGGAGAGAGTAAAAGAACGCCTTCTCTATAAGGAAGTGGACGCAGGCGACGCTATCGACAGGATATTGGAGCTTGACGCCTCCCGCCGCGCGCTTATAGCGGAGACGGAGACGCTCAAGGCGGAGCAGAACAAGGTCACAAAGCAGATCCCCGCGATGAAGAAGGCGGGAGAGGACACGGCGTCCGTATTTGTGCGCATGAACGAGCTTAAAGAGGAGATAAAGTCTATCGACACGCGCCTCAAGGACGTTGAAAACGAGTACACGACGCTCATGCTCGGCCTTCCCAACCTGCCGGACGAGGATCTGAAGCCCGGCGGCAAGGAGAACAACGAGCCGATCAGATATTTCGGCGAGCCGCATAAATTTGATTTCGAGCCTAAAAATCATGTAGATCTCTGCACAAGCCTGGGCCTTATAGACTATCAGCGCGGCGTAAAGCTGTCCGGAAACGGCTTCTGGATCTACAGAGGCATGGGCGCGCGGCTTGAATGGGCGCTGCTGAACTATTTTATCGATACGCACATCGCCGACGGGTACGAGCTGATGCTTGTCCCGCATATGCTCGGCTATGAGTGCGGTCTGACGGCCGGCCAGTTCCCGAAATTCGAGCAGGACGTCTACTGGCTGCAAACGGCGGAGGACGCTCAGAGAAGGTTCATGCTGCCGACGGCGGAGACGGCGCTTGTCTCCGTACACAGGGACGAGATAATGGCTGAGAGCGATCTGCCGAAGAAATATATATCATATACGCCGTGCTTCCGCCGCGAGGCGGGAAGCTACCGCTCGGACGAGCGCGGCATGGTCAGGGGACACCAGTTTAACAAGGTCGAGATGGTTCAGTACACGCGTCCGGAGGACTCCGACGCCGCGTTTGAAGAGCTTGTGGCCAAGGCGGAGCGGCTGGTCAGCGGACTCGGCTTCCATTTCCGCACCGTGAAGCTTGCCGCGGCCGACTGCAGCGCATCGATGGCGAGGACTTATGATATCGAGATCCAGATCCCGTCGATGGACGGATATAAAGAGGTCTCGTCAGTCTCGAACGCGCGCGATTATCAGGCGCGCCGCGGATCTATCCGATTCCGCAGAGAAGATACGGGCAAGATTGAGTATGTACACACGCTCAACGGCTCGGGCCTTGCGACAAGCCGCGTGCTCCCGGCGCTTGTCGAGCAGAACCAGCAGGCGGACGGCAGCGTCGTCGTTCCGGAGGTGCTGCGCAAGTATCTCGGCGGCATAGAGGTCATAAAATAACAAAATTCCGCGCTTTTAAGCGCGGAAATTTTGCCCCTCGGTCGTGGGATTGCCGCCTATTCCATAGGCAATGTTTTTGCCCGCTGCAAGAGCGCTTTTGCCTGTTACACAGGCGATTTGCCGCCGCTAAGCGGCGGGGTGATCTACACCCGTTTCTTTTTTTGTGCCAAAAAAGAAACGGGTGTCCCCAAAGAAAAAGGCAGCGGGGCTTGCGCCCCTGCACCCCCCGACGCTCCGCGTGTCTTGGTATGTCATGGACGCATCATCATAAGTTAGATTCTATGTGTGACGATAGGCTGTACTGTAGCTTCACGGGCATACCCGCAACCACGCATGTGCGTAGTGATAAGTTACAAAAACACAAACCGAACGAAGTGTTTGTGTTTTTGAGAGGAGGAGCGACGGAGCGGGTGAGCGCCGCGCTTTTGCTCGGCGCGAGTTTAGCGCAGTCCGCGACGACGACATCGTGCGCTATGGGGAGTATCAAGGGGGCGCTCCCCCTTGACGCCCTTTTCTTTGGGGACATTATATTTCCAAAAACGCAACCCAGCGTAGTGGTTGCGTTTTTGAGAGGAGACGCAGCCAAATGAGCGCACTTTTGCCGCTTTGCGGCAAAACAAGCGATATGGAGCTTGTGTCGACGAGAGCGCGCAAAAGAATGGTAACAAGGTGTTGCGCTTCGCGCAACAAAACCTCCGCCGCTTTGGCGGCGGCAATCCCCCGCGCCATAGGCGCGGAAAAATGTGTCACCGCAACGGCGACAAAACGCGCTTTTGCGCAACAAAAAAGAAAGTCGCGCTTGGCGCGACGAGGTATCATCATGATAAAAGATATTTTAACGACCGGCGCGCCGGCGCTGGGCCTGTCTATCGACGATACGGCCGCGGAAAAATTTGAGACGTATTTCGACCTGCTCGTCGAGAAAAACCGCGTCATGAACCTGACGGCGATAACGGACGAGCGCGGCGTCGCAACGCTCCACTTTCTCGACAGTCTCGCCGTATACAATATGCTGGACTGCGGCAAAAAGATCATAGATATAGGCAGCGGGGCGGGATTTCCGGGGCTTCCGCTTAAGATATACGACAGCGGGATAGAGCTTACGATGCTCGACGCGCTGCAAAAGCGCGTAAGCTTCCTCTCCGAGACGGCGGCCGCGCTTGGACTTTCGGATGTAGAGTGTATACACGCTCGCGCCGAGGAGGCGGCGGCAAAGCCGCCGATGCGCGACGGATTCGATCACGCGGTATCGCGCGCCGTCGCACGCCTAAACGTGCTTGCGGAGCTCTGCCTGCCGTTCGTCAGACAGGGCGGATCGTTTATCGCGCTGAAAAGTGTCGATACCGAGAACGAGATCGCGGAGGCGGAAAGGGCCGTGAAGACGCTCGGCGGCACGATAGAGGACGTGCGCGACTACGCCGTGCCCGAGACGGACGTCGTCCACCGCGCCGTCATAATCAGAAAGATGTCACCGACGCCGAAGGGATATCCGCGTCGGTTTGCGAAAATACAAAAGTCGCCGCTTTAGCAGGAAACGGAGGAAACGCTTTCGCAGCCGCGGGAGACGGGAAGCCAAATGTTTCACATGAAACGTCGTCGGAGCAAGCTCCATATCGCTTGTTTTGCCGCAAGGCGGCAAAAGTGCGCTCATTCCGCTGCTCCTCCTCTCAAAATCAAACCCGCTTCGCTGGGCTTTGATTTTGTATTTGCGGCGTTCCGCCGCGGCTATCTTTTTGCGGATTCCGCTAAGTCTTACTTGCTGGAGGCGTGTAAGGGAGAGCGGCGCGTAGAACGGCGGGAAAAGCGGATATCCGTCGATAAAAATCATATACCCCCGATATTTCGTATCGGGGGCAATGCCCGTTTCGCGGATTATGCGGCGATGACGTGCAAAAACGGTCAAAATCACTATATATTGTGTATTGAGAGGTTAGTATGAAGAAGATAGCGGAAGCGCTGACAAATGAAAAGGAGTTTATGCGCCTGTATGCGGCGTTGGAGTCCGGCGCGTGCCCGGCGCTTGCGTCGGGGCTCGGCAGCATCCACCGCGCGCACGCGATATCGGCGGCCTACGGACTTGCGGGCGCGCCGGTCGTCGTAATATGTTCCGACGAGAATGAGGTAAAGCGCACGGCGGGCGATATCGAGGGCATGACAGGCGTCGTGCCGCATATTATCGTCCCGCGCGAATTAACACTTTACAGTGTGGAGAGCGCGTCGCGCCAGTCGGAGCATCAGCGCATCCGCGCCATGTACGCGATGCTCGCATCGCCGTCTCCGATAGTTATTGGCACGGCGGACGCGATTACGCAGCGGACGATGCCCGGAAAAACTCTCGAGGCGTCGTCGACGGAGCTGGAGCTCGGCAAAACGTACGACATGGAGGAGCTCGCACGGTTTCTGGTAAACGCGGGGTATGCCCGCACGGAGCAGGTGGAGGGCGCGGGGCAGTTTGCGATGCGCGGCGGGATACTCGATTTTTACTCCCCGGCGCATGAAAACCCCGTGCGGTGCGACTTTTTCGGCGACGAGCTGGACTCGATGGGATTTTTCGACGCTGCGACACAGCGGCGCACCGAGATGATAAAAAAATCGACGATACTTCCCGCGCTCGAAACTCTGCCGATGATGGCGGAGGGCGGCACTCTCGGCCTCGCGGGCAGAATAGACGAGCTTGCGGCGCGCTATGCCCGCCGCAGAAGCCGGAACGAGAAATTTATCGAGACGCTTAAAGCCGACGCCGAACGCCTTAGAAATACGGGGGATCTTCCGTGGGCGGACAGGTATATGGATCTGGTGTATGACGAGGCCACGGCCGCCGACATCATCCCCGACAATGCCGTGGTCTTCCTTTGCGAGCCGGCGCGTCTCAAAGACAGGGCCGAAAATTATGAATGGCAGCTAAATGAGGACGTAAAATCGCTCATGGACGCGGAACTGCTCGACGGGTCGATAGCAAAATACGCCGTGACCTGGGACGAGACATGCCGCAGGCTGGAGAGGTTAAGAGTCGTGATGCTCGACAACTTCACGGCGGGCAGATACCCGCTTTCGCCGAAAACGATCGTCGGCATAACGGCAAAACAGCTCCCGTCATATGCCGGAAACGCGGAGACGGCCGCGTCCGACATCGCGCACTATATAAAGACGGGATACCGCGTTATCGTACTGTGCCAGGACGCGCGCAGAGCCGAAAACCTCGCGCAGTATTTAAAAAACGGCGGCATCGCCTGCTCCTGCGACTACGAGCTTACAAAAATGCCAGAAAACGGAGGGTGCGTGATCGCCGTCGGAAGTCTTTCGGCGGGGTTTGAGTACCCCGAGAGCCGGCTTGCCGTCATGACGGAGGGGCAGATACTTGAGCGCGCGTTCAGGACGCGGCGCAGGAAGAGCCCGCGCTCGTCGCGCGGACGGCTTGAGAGCTTCGCCGATCTCTCACCGGGCGACCTCGTCGTACACGAGCATTACGGCATAGGAAGGTTCATGGGCGTCGTAAAGCGCGTGGTCGACAAGGTGGAAAAGGACTATATAAAGATAGCCTACGCAGGCTCCGATGTGCTCTATATTCCGGCGACGCAGCTTGACATGATATCAAAATACATCGGTGCGGCGGAGGATAAACCCGTAAAGCTGTCCAAAATGGGCGGCGCCGACTGGAAAAAGGCCAAATCGCGCGCAAAAGGTGCGGTGCGCGAGCTTGCGCAGGGGCTTATAAAACTTCAGGCGGAGCGGATGCACATAAAGGGGTTTGCGTTTTCGCCGGACAGCCCGTGGCAGACGGAGTTTGAGGACAGATTTGAGTATCAGGAGACGGACGATCAGCTCCGCAGCATCAGAGAGATAAAGAGCGACATGGAAAAGCCGATGCCGATGGACCGCCTTCTGTGCGGCGACGTGGGCTACGGTAAGACGGAGGTGGCGCTCCGCGCCGTTATGAAATGCGTGCTGGACGGGAAGCAGGCGGCCATACTCGTGCCGACGACGGTGCTCGCGCAGCAGCACTATGTGACGGCGTCGCGCCGGTTTTCGGGATATCCCGTGGAGATAGAGTCGCTCAGCCGGTTCAAAACAGGCGCGCAGCTTAAAAAAACGCTCGCCGATATAAAGTCCGGCGCGTGCGACATAGTGATAGGGACGCACAAGCTGCTTCAAAAAGACGTAGTGTTCAAGGATCTCGGACTTCTTGTCGTCGACGAGGAACAGAGATTCGGCGTCGTCCATAAGGAGCGGCTCAAGGAGATATCGCGCGGGGTGGACGTGCTGACGCTGTCGGCAACACCGATACCGCGCACGCTCAATATGGCGCTGTCCGGACTGCGCGACATGTCGACGATAGAAGAGCCGCCGGTCGACCGGCAGCCGGTGCAGACGTACGTCATGGAGCACAGCTGGGGGATAGTTTGTGACGCGATAAGGCGCGAGATATCGCGCGGCGGGCAGGTGTATTACCTGCACAATACGATAGACAGCATAGACAGGACGGCGTCGAGACTTTCGGAGATGCTCGGCGGCGACATATCGATAGCCACGGCGCACGGCCGCATGCACGAGGAGACGCTCGGCGAGATAATGAGCCGAATGTCCGACGGCGATATACAGGTGCTTGTCTGCACGACCATAATAGAGACGGGAATCGATATCCCAAACGTCAATACGCTCATAATCGAGGACGCCGACAGGCTCGGCCTTGCCCAGCTGCACCAGCTCCGCGGGAGAGTCGGCCGCTCGTCGAGGAGGGCTTACGCGTATTTCACGTTCCGGCAGGGCAAGACGATAAACGAGGTCGCCGAAAAGCGGCTTTCCGCGATACGGGAGTTTGCGGAGTTCAACTCCGGATTCAAAATAGCGCTGCGCGACCTTGAAATCCGCGGCGCGGGCAATATACTGGGCGCGGAGCAGTCGGGACACATGATGAGCGTCGGCTATGATATGTACCTGAAGCTTTTGGAAGAGGCTGTATGTGAGGAAAAGGGCGAAAAGCCGCCGAGAAAGACAGAGTGTTCTGCTGACCTCACCGTATCCGCCAACATACCCGAGAGTTACGTCGCTTCGGCCGAGCAGAGGATGGATCTGTACCGCCGCATCGCCGCGATACGCACGGATGCCGACGCCGTCGACATAACAGACGAGCTGATAGACCGTTTCGGCGAGCCGCCGGAGAGCGTAAATACGCTTATCGGAATTGCCGTAATGCGCGCCGAGGCCTCGGACGCAGGCATATACGAGATATCGCAGCGCGGCGGAACGCTGTATTTCAAGACGGAGGATTTCGACATGGAGCGCATATCGGCGCTTTATTACGCGCCGCAGTATAAGGGCAGACTGAAGATAGAGGCAGGGGCAGTCCCCGCCGTGTCTGTAAAACTCCGGCCAAAAGACGACGCCGCGCGCGAGGCGGCGGAGTTTGTAAAAGCGTATAAACAGACGGAAAATCAGGGCACAAAGGAGGCGGAATAAAAGTGAAAAAAATGTGGAAAATAACGGCGGTGCTTCTGATCGCGCTGTGCATCGTGCTGATCTGTGTCCGTGTATTCGGCAGAAGCGGAGAAAACTACATGGATGCAGACCGCGTTGTCATGCGCATAGAGGGCAGTGATATCACATGGAGCGAGTTTTACGGATGGCTCTGCTATGCCAGGGTGCAGACCGAGGCCGTGCTTGGAACGGCGATCACAAGCTGGGATGACGAGGTGGAGACCGGCACGACGATCGCCGACTATGTAAAAAGCTACGCGCTTTATCTTATAGAGACGCATAAGGCCGTTGAGTACAACGCGGCGGTGATCGGCATCGAGCTGACGGATGCGGAACTTGACGAGCTGTATGCGGACCTCGATTCGCTGACGGATGCGGAACGGCAGACTGTGTACGATATGTACGGCGGCGAGGAGATGTACAAATATATGATGGAGCTCGACGCGCTGTATACAAAGTGCCACGACTACCAGTACGGCGAAAACGGGGAGAATGCGGACGACGAATATGTCGAGGAGTACATCTCGGACTTCGGCGTTATGTCGTTTTACGGCGCGCTCCTGCCCGACGGTGAGGACGGCGAGGCCATAGCCGATCAGGTGAACGCCGCCGAGGATAAGCAGGGCGAGATCGCACGCCTGCGCGAGCAGTACGAAAACGACGACGAGTACGGCGGCGTGTATATATTCGTCTCCGACGGGTTTGACGAGGATGCGGAAGAGGAGCTTGCAGATGTGCCTGTCGGCGAGTGTACATACGCCGCAACGGACGACGGGATATATATAATGCTGCGGTGCGAGCCTGATTATGACGGAATAGTATACAATACGGAAAACACACTGCGCGAGCAGGCGTCGTGGGACGTTTTTGCCTCCGTCGTAAACGGCTGGGTCGAAAACATGCAGATAATGACCGGTGACACATACGACAGTATTGATCTCGGACGCGTTTTCGGCTGACGGACCGTGCAGATAATATACGATAACGGCGAAGACGTTATCGTATATTTGTCGTCTTTTTCGGTTGCCGCGCAGGCGGCGAGAAAAAGGACTTAAATCAAAGTATAAAGTATAATATCTGCGCTGCGGATATTATACGATAACGGCGAAGACGTTATCGTATATTTGTCGTCTTTTTCGGTTGCCGCGCAGGCGGCGAGAAAAAGGACTTAAATCAAAGTATAAAGTATAATATC
>CALXCR010000067.1 GCA_944386855.1 uncultured Oscillospiraceae bacterium | reverse complement strand
GCTTGAAAACAAGTATATATCGCACTTTGAAATAGAAAAAAAGTGCGACATAACGCTTAAAATCGGAGATATTAATTAAAAAGCCGGCTCTTTGAGCCGGCTTTAGCCTGTCGAAAAAGGATAACGCCCCTGCAAGAAAAGAAAAATTTCCTGTATAGGAAAAAGCCCTTGGCAGAGCTTCGCCGTCCGCAGACGGCGAAATAAGGGCAAATTTCCAAAAATCCGGGGACATGCGCCTCGGAATTTTGCCGTCTTGGCCTGCAAGCGTGCAAGCTAAGCGAGTGCGCCGCAGCAGGCTGCTTCCCCTCGAGAAAATGCCTGCATTTTCGAGAAGCGTGTCGAACTTGTTCGACACGCCGAAGCCGGCTCGAAGAGCCGGCTTTTCATATGTCGTAAAATAAACTGCGCGCTATTCATGCAGCGCTTTAAAGATAAACTCAGCCGCGTTCGTAGTAAACTCAAGCTCTAAGTTTTGGGACAGTTCTCCGAGCCTGTCCGGCGAGGACAACAGCCCGCATACAGCGGCGGGAAACTCCTCGTATGTCTCAACGGCGACAGCGCAGCCGCGCTCCGCAAAAAAGCGCCTGTTGTATGCCTCGCATCCGCTTATCGCGTTTATAAGCGCCATCGGGAGACGCTTTGCGGCGGCTTCGGAGGTACTGAGCCCGCCTGCTTTTGTGAGGTACAGGTCGGCCGAATCCATAAGAAGAGAAACCTTGTCTGTAAAACCAAGCACGCTGACATTACTGCGCACCGTTTTGACGAGCTTTGAGCACAGATGCTCGTTTCGCCCGCATAATACCGTAAGTATAACGTCCGGCGGGAGCTCCGCCGAAATAGACTCCGTAAGGCTTTTTATAGGGCCGCAGCCCATGCTACCGCACATAAGCAGGACATTTCGCATGTCTGCGTCTATTCCGAGAACGGTCTTGGCCTCCGCCTTATCCGTTTTGGAGTAAAACTCCTGCTGGATCGGGATGCCGCTCGCGTACAGCTTCTCGCGCGGAATGCCGTAAGCCGAAAATTCGTCTTTCAGATCCTCGTGCGGTATAAAATACATATCAAGCTCCGTCTCCGGCACTGTCGGAGAACATGTGTAGTCAGTCGAAACGAAACACGTCGTAACAGGCAGAGAACGCTTTTTAATCAGCCGTGTTACAATGAGCGCGGCGATCGGATGTACGCATATTACAGCCTCATATCCGCCGGCGAGTATAAAACGGTGAAGCTTTCCAGCCCCGCTTGTCAAAAAGTAATACAGCGGGGAATTGTCGTCGATAAACGAGGCGTGAGTTTCAAGAAGCGAATACCCCTTTTCAAAAGCCTTCGGAGCGTATCTGTATATGCGAGAGTGCCAGTTTTTGAAGGCGTTTGAAACAAAAGACGATACAAAACGGAGCGCGTCGGCAATGACGCATTCACAGCCTGCGGCATCAAAAACAGTTTTTATAGCGCCTGCTGCGGAATTATGGCCCTCGCCCGTGTTGCACGTCAGGATCAATGTCTTTTTCATAGGCTGGACACACCTTTCGTAGTGACCGCACCGTAATAAGGCGTATATACGGGACGCGGCGGCCGATCGCCCGGTCAGGCGAAAAGCCCAAATATGCTTAAAAAGCGGTAATATTGTATAATATCCGCAACGCAGATATCATACTTTGATTTAAGTCCTTTTTCTCGCCGCCTGGGCGGCAACCGAAAAAGATGACAATTATACAATAACGTCTTCGCCGTTATTGTATAATGATTTTCAAAATGTGTCAAGAAAGCAATGTAAAGCTGCGGTAAAAAGAGCAAACGCCATTTGCTATTGACGAATACGGTGGGAAAAAGGTAAAATATAATGTATGGTTTTTAAGGATGCGGGGGAATAAGCAGTGTATAAAATAGGGTTTGATAATGAAAAATATCTCAAGACCCAGTCGGAGCAAATAAAGCAGAGGATAGCTCAGTTTGGAGGAAAGCTGTACCTTGAATTTGGAGGAAAGCTGTTCGACGATTATCACGCGTCGCGAGTCCTTCCGGGGTTTTCGCCCACGAGCAAGATCAGCATGCTGCACAATCTGAATGATCAGGCGGAAATAATCATAGTGATAAACGCCGCGGATATCGAGAAAAATAAAGTGCGGGGCGACCTCGGCATAACGTATGATCTCGATGTTCTGCGCCTTATAGACGCGTTCCGCGGATTCGGCCTGTATGTGGGCAGCGTCGTTTTAACCTGCTATTCAGAGCAGCTTTCCGGGGCAAGCGCATTTCAGAAGAGGCTGGAGGCGCTCGGCGTAAAGGTCTACCGCCACTATCCGATAGCCGGCTATCCGTCCAATATCCCGCTTATACTGAGCGACGAAGGGTACGGCAAAAACGAGTATATAGAGACCTCGCGCTCACTTGTCGTTGTAACGGCGCCGGGACCCGGAAGCGGCAAGATGGCGACGTGCTTGAGCCAGCTTTACCACGACCATAAACGCGGCATATCGTCCGGTTATGCCAAGTTTGAGACTTTTCCCATATGGAATCTGCCGCTGAGGCATCCGGTAAATCTCGCTTATGAGGCGGCGACTGCCGATCTCAAGGACGTCAATATGATAGACCCATACCACCTCGACGCGTACGGGGAGATGGCCGTGAACTACAACAGGGATGTAGAGATATTCCCCGTGCTGTCATCCATGTTCGAGGGGATATCGGGTTCATCGCCGTATAAATCGCCGACCGATATGGGCGTGAATATGGCTGGCTACTGCATATTCGATAACGACGCGGTCGAGCAGGCGTCGCGGCAGGAGATAATCCGCCGCTATTACAATGCAATGGCGACAAAGGTCAAGGGATTGTCCGACGGGGAAGAGGCCGCGCGGATAGAGCTTATAATGAAGAGCATGGGCCTTACGACGGACGAGCGCGCCGTTGTAAAAGCATCGCTCGACGTTGAAAAGGCGACGGGGAAACCCGCGGCCGCGATAGAGCTCTGCGACGGCAGTATAATAACGGGAAAAACCTCAAGCCTTATGGGATCGCTCTCGGCAATGCTTTTAAACGCCCTAAAACAGCTCGGCGGGATAGACGACGAGGTTCATCTGATCGCCCCGCAGATAATAGAACCTGTACAGGATCTGAAAATAAACCATTTAAGAAGCCATAATCCGCATCTCCATACGGATGAAATGCTTGTCGCGCTGTCTATATGCGCGTCGTTCGACGAAAAAGCGGAGATCGCGATGCAGCAGCTCGAAAAGCTTAAAAATGCGGAGGCCCATTCGACCGTAATACTCTCGCCGGTAGACGAGTCAGTGATGAAGAAGCTCGGCATAAACATTACATACGAGCCAAAATACGAAACTCAGCGGCTGTATCACAAATAAGCGGTCAGCGATAGATCAGGAGGTGCGTTCCCGTTGATAAACAGTGCGCTGGAAGCCAGAATCGAAAACGGATCTCTTTTGCACGCGTATATCATAAGCGGCGTTGACGGCCCGGAAAAGAGCGAGCTTATTATGAGGATGGCGGAGTCAGCCGTATGCTCCGGCAGCGGGGAAAAACCGTGTATGAGCTGTCAGAATTGCCGCAAAGCTGCCAAGGGGATACATCCCGATATAATTAAAGTAGAGAGGGCGGCCGATAAGAAAGAAATCCTCGTGGATCAGATAAAGGAGATATGCTCGCAGGCGGCGGTAATGCCGAACGATGCCGCCAGAAAGGTGTATATTATATCCGAGGCCGACAGGATGAATATACGCGCGCAGAACACTCTGCTCAAGGTGCTTGAAGAGCCGCCGAGCTTTGTGATGTTCATATTGTCGGCGGAAAATTCCGGTGCGCTTCTCGAGACGATACGCTCAAGATGTGTAGAGGTGAGACTCCACTCGGAGGGCGAGACGGATGAAAAAGTGCGCACAATGGCGGACAGACTGCTTAAAGCCGCGGAGAACGGAGAAAATCTCGAGATATGCCGCATTATACTCGAGATGGAAAAGCTCGATAAGACCGCGTTTGGCGAGCTTATGCCGGAACTGTATACCGGTGCGGTGCGCAGGATGAAAAACGCGGCGTCAAGCGGCAAAAGCGCGCAGTTTTATCAAAAAGCCGCGCGGATATTCACAAAATGCGGCAAATATACGGAGTACAACGTCAGCAACGGCCACATATGCGGTATGCTGGCCGCGGAACTTATAGAATTACGAGCCATGGAAAGGGGGGCTTAATTTGACTGAAGTAGTAAGCGTACGCTTTAAGAACAAGGGGAAAGTGTACTACTTTGACCCTATGGGCATCAAGGTGGAAAAGGGCGCGTCCGTAATAGTCGAGACGTCGAAAGGACTTGAATTTGCCGAATGCACGCAGTCTAACCATATGGTAGAGGACTCGGCGGTCGTGCCGCCGCTGCGCCCCGTTAAAAGGATAGCCACTAAAGAGGACGAGCAAAAGGCCGCGGAAAACGCCGTCAGGGAGAAAGAGGCGTTTGAAGTATGCAGCGAAAAAATCAAAAAGCACGGGCTTGAGATGAAGCTCGTCGACGTTGAATATAACTTTGAGGGCACGAAAATACTGTTTTTCTTCACGTCTGACGGGCGTGTCGATTTCAGGGATCTTGTAAAAGACCTTGCCTCCGTGTTTAAGACGAGGATAGAACTGCGTCAGATCGGCGTCAGAGATGAGGCGAGGATGTTAAACGGCCTCGGAATCTGCGGAAGGCCGTTCTGCTGCGCACAGTTTTTAGATGATTTCCAGCCTGTGTCCATAAAAATGGCGAAAACACAGGGGCTGTCGCTAAACCCGACGAAGATATCCGGGACGTGCGGCAGGCTGATGTGCTGCCTCAAGTATGAGCAGGAGGCATATGAGGAGCTTGTAAAAACAGTGCCGAAGGTAGACTCGTTCGTAGATACGCAGTACGGGAAGGGAATGGTAACGGATGTAAATCTTCTGCGAGGCAAGGTGCGCGTAAAGCTCGAAGAACCGAGCGATACGCCGATCAAGATGCTGGATGCTGCTGAGGTAGAGGTCTTGGGCGGTAAAGCGGCGAGAGCTGAGTACCTCGCGTCTAAAGAAACCGAGGCAAAGGAAAAAGAGCAGGACAAAACCGCTTCTGCCGAGCGGAAGAGACCACAGCCGAAAAAACAGAAACTGAGCGATGCTTTCACCTTACTCCCGGAGGATACCGACGTATCGGAAGGCCGAAAGGACTCCTCCGGCGGCTTGTCCGAGACGGGAGAGGGCCAAAAGCATAAGAGCAGACGGCGTCACAATAAAAAGCCAAAGCCGCAGCAGTCCTTTGACGACGGTGTGCGCGAAGCCGATATTACCGGCGGCGAAAAAGCACAGGAGCAGAATAAAAAGCAGCGCCGTACTCAGCCAAAGAACGATATGAGCGGGGAAAATGAATCCGGCGGCGAAAAGGCCGGCAATAAAAAGCCTTTCAGGTACAGAAGATTTCGAAACAACCGGAAAAACAATAATCAAACGAAACAGCAGTAGGAAATTGTGATAAAATGCGGCCGTGGCGCGCACAAGCCGTCACGGCCGCATAAAAAGGCCGGTATGGCGAGGAGGCAAGACGTGCAGTACAGCTTTTATGCGTTTATATCGAGAATGAAAAATATAAACCGCTGGGCGCTTATGCGCAACAGCAGTGCGGAGAACATTCAGGAGCATTCACATATGGTTGCGGTGCTGGCGCACGGCCTTGCGGTTATAGGGCGGGATATTTTCGGAAAGAAAACAGATCCTGATAAAGCCGCCTCCGCCGCACTTTTTCACGACGCGACAGAAATAATAACGGGCGATATGCCGACGCCGGTAAAGTATTACAGCCGGTCGATAAACTTGGCGTATAAAGAAGTAGAGCGCCTCGCGGCGGAAAATCTGCTCGCTACACTGCCTGACGAGATGCGCCCGGAGTATGAAAAGCTCATGCGCGGATATGACGGCGATACCGGCAGATATGTAAAGGCCGCCGATACGCTTGCCGCGTACATAAAATGCGTGGAGGAACTTCGTGCCGGCAATAATGAGTTCGCGCTCGCCGCGAGACAGACGCGTGAAAAACTCGAAAAAATGGATATGGAAGAGATAAGATATTTCATGCAGCATTTCATGCAGCCGTTCGAGCTGACGCTCGACGAGTTAAACAGCAATAATACGATGCTGTGATTCAGAAGAAAAACAGAGATCTCATGCACAGCGGATCGCCGCGGTAAAATTTAATAGCGGTTTGTAAGAGACGGCAAAGGACAAAATCCTTGCCGTCTCTTTTGTGTGCGCAAAAGTTTACAAAATCATATTTTGCGTCAAAAATCATAGAAAATCTCAATACAAATGAAAAATCAAATATAATTTTGCGTCAAACTAAAACTAATTATTATAACAAAATATGTGGGCTTGCCTAAAAACGACAAAAAGCATATTTATATCAAAAAATCCTTTCATACAGCGGATAATTGGCAGTATGCAATATAAAAAAAGCAACAGCAATATGCCCAAAAAACTATTGACAACACCATATTTATGGAGTAAAAATATATAATGGAAAGATTTTTTGGACTTTATAGGGTGACTATAAAGAAATTAAATAAGGAGGTCCAAAATGGAACAACAGTTATCACTCTTTTATGGGCTGTCTTTTCTTTCGGCGGCTGTTGCGTTTGCGTTTGCCGCTTACCTGTATATGTGGGTCAAAAGACAACCTACAACAAATAAGCGCATAAATGAGGTTGCTGCCCTTATTCGTGAAGGCGCCAATACTTTCATGCGCCGCGAGTATAAGATCCTCGCGATTTTTGCCGGCGTTATCGCCGTGCTCATCCTGCTGTTTTTACCCTCGCCGATCTGGAACGGTGATGCGATGGATAATGTGGCAATGGCTCTCTCGTACATTGCCGGCACTACGCTCTCCGCTATCGCCGGCAAGATAGGCATCATCGTAGCGAGCCTGTCAAACGCCAGAGCTGCCGAAGGCGCGCAGCACGGCATAAAGCCCGCGTTCCTCATCGGTTTCCGCGGCGGCTCCGTCATGGGTCTTATCGTCGTCGGATGTGCCATTTTCGGCGTTGCAGCTGTTCTGATGATCGTCGGTGACACGTCGATACTGCTCGGCTTCTCCTTCGGCGCAAGCTCTCTTGCGCTTTTTGCAAAGGCCGGCGGCGGTGTTTTCACCAAAACGGCTGACGTTTCGGCCGACCTGACCGGTAAAGTCGAGCTCGGTATAGCCGAGGACGATCCGCGCAACCCCGCTGTTATCGCCGACAACGTCGGTGACAACGTCGGTGACGTAGCCGGAATGGGCGCTGACCTGTTCGACTCCAACGTAGCGGCCATGGCCTCTGCGCTCGTTCTCGCACAGTCTCTCAGCGGCGGGACATACAATACAATTTCAATGGTATTCTGCTACTCGCTTCTTGGCCTGCTTGCCTCCATTCTCGGTATAGCCACAGCGCGTATCGGTAAAAACGGCAACCCGACTAAAGCTCTCAACTCCTCAACATATGTCACCACAGGTATCTACATGATTCTTACTGCCGCGGCCACATGGTATTTTCCGGGATTCTCATGGCGCATATGGGGCGCTGCCACGGTCGGACTTCTTGTCGGTGTTATTATCGGTATCGCTACAGATTATTTCACGGACGATTCAAAGCCGATCGTTCAGAAAACGGCTCACGCTTCCGCTTCCGGACCGGCGTTCACCGTTCTCTCCGGCGTATCGTATGGATTCATCTCCTGCTTGCCCGCAATGGTAGGTATCGCGATCTCCGCGCTTCTTGCCTATAACATCTGCGATCCCATGGGTGAGGGCTACGCTCTTTTCGGAATTGCCATGGCGGCCGTCGGAATGCTCTCCATAGTCGGTATGATCATCTCGAACGACGCATATGGACCTATCGTTGACAATGCAAGAGGCCTTGCCGAAATGGGCGGTCTTGGTGAAGAGACTATCCGAATCGCGGACGAGCTCGACAGCGCCGGCAACACTGTTAAAGCCGTAACTAAGGGCTTCTCAATAGGCGCTGCCGGCCTTACGGTAATATCACTTCTCGGCGCGTTCATGTCCGAGGCAAACGCCGCTCTCGCCGCGGCCGGAAAAGAAGCCATCCTCGGCTTTGACATCATGGATCCGACGGTGTTCTTCGGCATCCTCATCGGTGCCGCCATACCGGCAGTGTTCTCGGCTATGCTCATACTCGGCGTCGATAAAAATGCCCAGCGCATGGTTGCAGAAATTCATCGTCAGTTCAATACAATCAAGGGCCTCCGTGAAGGCGATCCGAATGTGCATCCCGAATATGGAAAGTGTATAGACATCGCAACGACAGGTGCTCTGCGTGAGCTTATTCCTGCCGGTCTTGTCACAATACTCGCCACAATAGCTGTCGGCCTCATCGGCGGCATCAAAGCTGTCGGCGGATTCCTCCTCGGAAACATCGTAAGCGGCCTGCTGCTCGCCTTGTTCATGTCAAATGCCGGCGGCCTTTGGGACAACTCAAAGAAGTATATCGAAGCAGGCAATGAAGGCGGCAAGGGCAGCGAAGCTCATAAGGCTGCCGTTATAGGCGACACTGTGGGCGATCCGTTCAAGGATACCGCCGGCCCGTCGATCAACACTCAGATCACCGTTGTGTCGCTTGTCGCGTCACTGCTAGTGCCTCTGTTTGTCGCATTTTCACTGTTTAGCTGATCTGTTCTGACAGACGAAAAATCCATAGAAATCTTTCAAATACTGCGACTGTGAAGATATATTCTTTTGCGAGTCTCATCCTATAAAGTTAATAGAAACGCCTTGCCCGACTGCAAAAGCAGAACGGCAGGGCGTTTTTTATACGATGTAATGCCGCATCGCCGCACTTTTACTCGAACAAGGACAAAAACACCTGCTTCAGCTTACCTCAGCAGGCAGTAAACAGAAGCAGGTGTAAAACCCAGTATTGCGGACGACAGCGCGCAAAATATCATATGTTCAGCAGCATCGATGCTACCGAGAAGTAGATAAGAAGTGACAGAGCATCGACTATAGTGGTTATAAACGGACTTGCCATAACGGCAGGGTCAAAACCGATTTTTTTGGCGAGCATCGGCAGTATCGCTCCAACGATCTTGGCAACCAGTACGGTAAATGCAAGCGTGATGCAGACGACGGCGGCAATTACAATACTCACTCTGTCTATGATTAAAAGCTTTACAAAATTGCACGCGGCGAGTGTAACAGCGACAAGCAAAGCGACGCGGAATTCCTTCCATACGACCCGAAAAATATCAGAAAAATTGAGCTCATTCAGCGATATCCCGCGGATAACCGTGACCGATGTCTGACTGCCCGAGTTGCCGCCTGTGTCCATCAGCATCGGTATAAACGCCGTGAGCACGACGTACGACGCTAAAGCATCTTCAAAATGCGTTATAATAGAGCCGGTAAATGTCGCCGAAATCATAAGTATCAGAAGCCACGGTATACGGCTTTTCCATATCTCAAATACAGACGTCTTTAAATACGGCTTGTCCGACGGCGTGATAGCGGCCATGATCTCCATATCCTCCGTCGCCTCATCCTGGATAACGTCTATTACGTCGTCGACAGTGACAATACCGACAAGCCTGCCCTCGCTGTCAACGACCGGCATTGTCATGAAGTTGTATTTGGCAAACATCTGAGCGACAGATTCCTGATCCTCCGTCGTCGTAGCGGAGATCACATTTTTGTCCATAAGGTCGCCGACCTTGCTCTGTTCGTCGGCCAGTATTAGCGTGCGTATCGTTATAGTGCCGATCAGATGCCGCCCAGAGTCCATGACAAAGCAGGTGTCGATCGTCTCCTTGTCGATGCCGGTCTGCCGGATATTCTTTATCGCGTCCGTAACCGTCATATCGGGCGAGAGACTTACAAACTCCGTCGTCATGATGCTTCCGGCGCTGTCCTCAGGGTACTTCAGCATCTCGTTTATCATGGCGCGCGTCTCGGACGCCGCCTGTGATAAAATACGCTTCACGACGTTTGCAGGCATCTCTTCAACTAGGTCTACGGCGTCATCAAGGTAGAACTCGTCGATTATTTCCCGTAGTTCTATATCGGAAAAGCCGCGTATGAGCATTTCCTGAAGGTCGTTGTCCATCTCAACAAATGTATCGGCGGCAAGACCTTTCGGCAAGAGCCTGAAAATAAGAGCTATTTTATCTTTCGGCAGATTTTCAAACAAAACGGCGAGATCCGATGGGTTCATCGTCGTCAAAATGTCGCGCAGGCTGTTAAACCTTTTCGCGGCGAGAAGCGTCTCAATAGTGTTTTCAAAAGTGGCAGTGATTTCAGCCATAAAAAAACCTCCTGTCTAAATTTTATCTCATCTGTGCTTAAAAATGCGCAGGAAACGTAATCAGACAGGAGAAAACGCACGAAGACAACAGCGCGTTACAATATCCGCCGGACAGACAACGGACGCGCGCTGCTATAAGTTTTTCTTGGCTGTCTGATCGAAATACTTCGGCCTTCCATGCCGCCTCCTCCGCTTGCGTCCATTATCTTCACCTCCATAGGAAAATATCTTACAACTATATTTTACCCGCTTGAAATCTTGTTGTCAACAGACGAAAAGTAAAATATAATGGCCAATTTTGAAGGCTTTTTCAAATAAATAATACTCAAAAAGTAAAAAGCCAAAGCTTTTAGCTTTGGCTTTTAAACTATCTGTGGTATTCAAATTCAAGGTCGTAAATGCTCACTGTATCGCCCTCTGAGATACCCATCTCCTCAAGCCGGTCGTAAACTCCCGCGTTTCTAAGAGTCCTGTCAAAGAACATGCGCGACTCATAATCGGAGAAATTGACGTTGCGCACAAGACGCACCATCCACTCACCCTCGACAGACCATACGCCGTCGGAAACGGTTATCTCCAGCTCTTCCGCCGTCGGCATGGCAAGCTCCGGTTCTACATATTCCGGCTCAAACAGTGTCGGAGGCGGAAGCTCGGCAAGCTTTGCGGCAGCCGCGCCGATAAGCTCGCGAACACCCATATGCGTTGCGGCCGATATCTCAAAGAGCGGATACCCTTTTTCCTCTATATATGCCTTAAATTTGTTTAAAACATCCTCATCGTACACAATATCGCACTTGTTTGCGGCGACGAGCATCGGACGCGCTGCAAGCTCAGGGCTGTACCGCTCAAGCTCGGCGTTTATTGTATCGAAATCTTCGACGGGATCGCGCCCCTCGCTACCCGACACGTCGACAACGTGTATAAGAAGGCGGCATCTGTCTATGTGGCGCAGAAAGTCGTGGCCGAGCCCCGCGCCTTCCGACGCACCTTCGATAATCCCCGGGATATCCGCCATGACGAAAGACGATCCCTCGTCGACGTATACGACACCGAGATTCGGATAAAGCGTCGTAAAATGGTAATTTGCAATTTTAGGATGCGCCTGGGAAACAACAGAGAGCAGTGTCGATTTTCCGACGTTCGGAAATCCGACGAGCCCGACGTCCGCGAGCAGCTTGAGCTCAAGCACGATCGTGCGTTCCTCACCCGGAAGCCCGCTTTTGGCAAAGCGCGGAGCCTGGCGCGTCGGTGTCGCAAAGTGGCAGTTGCCCCAGCCGCCGTTTCCGCCTCGCGCGATTACAAACGGCTCGTTGTCAGATAAATCCTTGATTATCGCGCCTGTTGCTTCGTCGCGGACGATCGTGCCGCACGGCACGCGGATGACGAGGTCGCCGCCGCTTTTGCCGTTGCAGCGCTTGCCCATGCCGTCCTGACCGTTTTGCGCCGTGTATTTGCGCTTGTAGCGGAAATCCATCAGCGTTGACATATTAGGATCGGTCACAAGCACGACGTTTCCGCCGCGCCCGCCGTCACCTCCGTCAGGGCCTCCCGCCGCGACATATTTTTCACGGTGGAACGCAACGCTCCCGTTTCCGCCGTTTCCGGCTTTTACTTTTATCGTAACTTTATCTACAAACATATTTTATCTCCAATTGTTCAGGCGGCGTATCCATGATAAAAAGCTGTCATTTTACGCAGAAGATAACACCTATCGTATTCGGCCCGCAGTGGCTCGAGATAACGCAGCCGGCAAAGCACTCAAGCACCTCATCAAACTCGCCTGCTTCCGATACTGCCCTGCGCACTGCTGATATCACGGCTTCGTCTGTGCCGCGTGTATATACGATAAACACGCGCCGCCTGTCGATATCGGCAGGTGAGGCGAGCCTGTTCTGAGCATATGTATAGGCGACTTTGTCGAGATTGCCGCGGTATTTCTTACCGACGGCCATCTTCCCGCCGCGCACTTCAATACACGGCTTGAGATTCAAAAGATTTGCGCCGAGCGCCGCAACTCCGGAACAGCGGCCTCCCATGTATAGGTATTTGAGCTTATCAAGGACAAAGCTCACGTCCACCTTCGTTATCATCTCAGAGATTTGTTCGACGATATCGGCGGGAGAAGCTCCGTCTCCGGCCATTTCGGCGGCTTCTATAGCGAGAATACCTGTGCCGACCGTGAGATTTTCAGAGTTTATGATGTATACGTTGTCAAATTCCTCGGCCGCTATGCAGGCGTTCTGATGGCAGACGGAAAAATCACTGCCGATATTAAAATGTATAACGGCGTCATATGACTCAAGCCAGTGAGAAAAATGTCCGGTGTAATCGGTGATGTTTACGGCGGCGGTCTTGTAGAGCTCTCCGGTTCGCTCGGCCTCTTCAAATATCTGCTCAGGTGTTATGTCGATTCCGTCGCGGAATGAAAGGTCGTTTTTAGTCACATAAAGAGGCGTGATCGCAATATCGTATCTTTCGGCTAGCTCACGCGAAAGATCGCAGGTACTGTCGGCTGAAATTTTGATTTTCATGTATATTATCTCTCCAGTGTGATTATATAATACTTTTTAACGCGGCAAAAGCCGTTCCTATTATAAAAATGCCGGCATCCATGATAGGGATACCGGCATTCGGTCAGGCAAAGTGATTACTGAGCGATCTTTTCGTAAACGGAAACGCGCTTTCTGTCTTTTCCGACGCGCTCAAAACGAACGACGCCGTCAGCCTTAGCAAAAAGGGTGTCGTCGCTTCCGATACCGACGTTTACTCCCGGATGGATCTTCGTACCGCGCTGACGGACGAGGATATTACCGGCGAGGACAAACTGTCCGTCGGCTCTCTTCACGCCAAGACGTTTTGATTCGCTGTCACGACCGTTTTTGGTCGAACCCATACCTTTCTTATGTGCCATAGTCTACACCTCCAAAATCGTGTTGAAAGAAAAGCCTTAAGCCTCGATTGCCTGGATCTGAACCTTGGTATAAGGCTGTCTGTGACCCTGTTTCCTGCGGTAGTTCTTTTTCGGACGCATTTTGTAAACGATGATCTTCTTGTTCTTGCCGTTTTTAAGAACAGTGCCCGTTACCTTTGCACCCTCTACTACAGGAGTGCCGAAAACCTGTTTGTCGTCGTCAAACACGGCGAGGACTTTGTCAAACGTGACCGCTTCATTCTCCTCAGCGCCGAGCTTTTCAACAAATATAACGTCGTTTTCAGCGACGCGGTATTGCTTACCGCCTGTTTCAATAACTGCATACTTCATTTTGTTTTCACCTCTTACATCATAGAGACTCGCTTTCGTAGGTGGCACAAGGCGCTTATAACCCATTCAAAGCGGCTTTATCAGTTTATCATCCGCCCCGGATAAAGTCAACATTTTTCTTAAATTTTTTCATAAAATGCCGGATTGACACCGAAAGCAATGGCAAAAAGAGCATCCAACACAAAAACGGCGCAGCCACAATAAGCGGCCGCGCCGTAAGGGGGAAAAGAAATTATTTCGCAGTAAGCTCTTTTGTGTCGCGGGCAATCATAAGTTCCTCGTTCGTCGGAACGATAAATACCTTGACTTTGGAGTTTGTGCCTGTGATATCTGTCTCCTTGCCGCGAACCTTGTTCTTCTCGCTGTCTATCTCGATGCCCATGTAGTCGAGGCCCTTGACGATATTCTCACGCATTTCAGGTGAGTTTTCACCGACACCGGCCGTAAACGCTATGCCGTCCACGCCGCCGAGAGCCGCAACGTAAGAGCCGAGGAATTTCTTTACCTCGTAAGCAAACTTATCGAGAGCGAGCTGGGCGCGCTCGTTGCCCTCAGCCGCCGCGTTGTCGAGATCGCGGAAGTCAGAGGATACGCCGGAGATACCGAGAACACCGGATTTCTTGTTAAGTATAGTGAGCATCTCGTGGATATCGTAGCCGTAGTGCTCCATAACGTACTCGAGAACGCCAGCGTCTACGTCGCCGGAGCGAGTGCCCATCGGGAAGCCCGCAAGAGGGGTAAGACCCATGGACGTGTCGACGCACTTGCCGCCGACGGAAGCGGAGAGGGAAGAACCGTTGCCGAGGTGGCATACGATCACTTTGGCGTCCGGCTTTCCGAGCAGCTCAAGCATACGCTGAGATACAAAACGGTGAGAAGTGCCGTGGAAGCCGTATTTACGGATGTCATGCTTCTCATAGTATTCATATGGCATGGCATAGATGTATACCTTCGGTTCCATTGTCATACCGAACGAGGTGTCGAAAACAGCGACCTGCGGCGTACCGGGCATGACCTCTTTGCACGCGCGAATACCCATAAGGTTTGCCGGGTTATGAAGAGGGCCGAGAGGGATGCAGTCTTCAATAGCCTGTTCCACCTCATCGTTTACAATGCAGGATTCTGTGAATTTTGCGCCGCCGTGGAGTACACGGTGACCGACAGCGTCGATCTCGGACATGGACTTAACAACGCCGTACTCGTCGCTGACAAGCTTCTCAAGAACGGCTTGGATCGCCTCATTGTGAGTCGGCATGGCGATATCGGCTTCATAATTGGGCTTGCCGTTTGCCGGCTTATGGCTAAGATGACCGTCGATGCCGATGCGCTCGCAAATACCTTTTGCGAGGACGGTTTCATTATCCATATCAAAAAGCTGATATTTCAGTGAAGAGCTGCCCGCGTTAATAACTAAGATGTTCATTGCATGATTCCTTCCTTGATAAAATTAGATTGCTCGTGTAAAATAATGACAATCGTATTTTAATACTTTTTTGGAAATATCTCAATATATTTTTTGAAATTTGTAGGAGTGAACGATGAAAATCGCCGGAATCATATGTGAATACAACCCGTTTCACAACGGTCACGCCTATCATATCGCAAAAACACGCTCGATATTGGGCGCAGATACAACGATTGTATGTGTGATGAGCGGCAATTTTGTCCAGCGCGGAGACACCGCGATATTTGATAAGCACACCCGTGCGGCCTGTGCCGTCGCCGGCGGGGCTGATCTTGTGATAGAGCTTCCCGTACCGTGGGCGCTGTCATCGGCGGAGTCGTTCGCGCGCGGCGGGGTGTCTCTTTTGTACGCGGCCGGGTGCGGATATATCTCATTCGGAAGTGAATGCGGCGACGCGGAGACGATAATTTCGGCGGCGGAGACACTGCGCGGCGAAAAGACGCAAAACGCGGTAAAAGCGGAGCTTCAAAAGGGAAAAACATACGCCGCCGCGTGCGCCGCTGCGCTTGAATCCGTAAGTCCGGAGCTTGGGGGACTGTTATCTTCACCAAACGATCTGCTCGGAATAGAGTACGCTCGTGCGTCGATAGCTTTGGGCGGAAAACTGCGCCTGATCGCTGTCAAAAGAGACGGCGCTGATCACGATTCACCGGTCGCGGGCGCAAGTATCGCTTCCGCGTCGTTTATACGCGAAAAACTTGCATCCTGGACGAATGCCGAAAGCTATATGCCCACGGACACGACAAGGCTTATCCGCGGCAAAACGCCCGTGACGCTAATTGATTATGAGCAGGCCATATTGTCGCGCCTTCGCATGATTAAGGACGCGGATTATAAAAAGTTGGACGCAGGGCGCGAGGGTTTTGCCGACAGATTTATGAAGTACGCGCGCGCAGCTCCGTCAATAGATGCGCTGCTCTCAGGCGTAAAAACGAAGAGGTATCCTATGTCGCGCATCCGCAGGATGATGCTGCGCGCGGCAATTGGCATAACGGCGGAGGATTCATCAGGCGTGCCGCCGTATATAAGGGTGCTCGCCGCAAATAAAACCGGCTGCCGTATATTGGATAATATGAGCGCAGAAGTACCGGTCATAGTAAAACCGGCATTGGTTAAAAAGCTGGGGGAGCAGGAGCGGCATATATTTGGGCTTGAGGCCGCCGCGACCGATCTGTATGCCCTCGGAAGGGGAGAACCCGGCGGCATGGAATGGCTCAGAAGTCCTATTATATTGTAAAAACACCGGCCAATGCAGAGAGGGGAGCGGGCAGACTCGCCCGCACGGCCCAAAAGGCCGTAAAGCACCGAGGCGGAGGGATATCCCTCCGCCTCGGTGCTTATTTTACAATATGTTGCACAAAAGCCATATAACGGCCGTAGCACCCGCCCCGGCAAAGCCGGCCGCTACAGGCGTCAGCTTAAACGGCTTGCGTGTCTCCGCGTTGTTGCGGATATAGTTGCTTGCGACGCTCTGTGCCTCTTTTAAAATTTCATCCTGTGTCACGCCGCGGTTAGAGGCGTCTTCTTTTACGAGAAAAATAGCCTCTTCAAAAATGTCGGGATCAGGAGATTTCACGACAATAACGCGGCGGGAAATACCTTTTACCAAGACGATCACACTCCAAAACCATTTGCTACCAGTGTTCCCGAATTAAGGCTGAACTATACGCACTATTTGCGCTCCTGCATAAATACGGTGATAACGGTCATGTCGTCCATACTGCCGAATTTGTCGACGGACGAGCGGATAATGCTTTTAGCAAGCTCACGGGGGCTCTCGCCATCGTACCCCTCAATGTAGGTTTTGAGCCAGTCGTCGCCGTTTTCGGTCACGCCGTCGCTTGCGATAACGGCAATAGAGGAAGGCGGGAGCTTGAGCCGTATAACGTCAGGCCGCTCGTCCGGAGGCGTGCCGAGACCGGCAGCAAATGAGCGGCACTCGATGCGGCTGACACCGCCGCTTTTGCGTATATAAGAGGGCGCGGCCCCGTATTTAAATATTTTCGTCTCGCCGGTAAAAAGGCTTATGCACATAAGGTCGACGGTCGCGCAGACAGTGTCGTTTGCGTTTTTAAGAAGCAGAAGCCCGTTTAATATGCGCACAGCCGCGTCCGGTTCAACACCTGCGCGCAGAAACCGCTCTAAAATGTGCACGGCCCCGCCGCTGCATCGCGCGGCCTCGCTTCCGGTGCCCATCCCGTCGGACAAGATGATGTACAGCATCCCCTCGTCGGTTTTAAAATAAGTGCCTCGGTCACCGCTCACGGCCTGGCCTGATTTCTTCGCGGAAGCTATTCCGACAGAGGCCGTAAACGGCTCGGCCTCCAAAAGCTCTATATATTCCGGGGAATTGCGCAGTTCAGACGTGCAGAGCCGCGTCTCCAAAACAGCCGACAATTTGTCGAGATAATCGGGCATCCTTTGAAGCCGGTACAGCTTTCTGCCGGACAGTTCGACGTGAAGCCTCCCGCCGCGGTCGCGGAACACGGCGGCGGACGCGCGTATGTCGATACTCCTCAGATATTTGAGCAGACGCCGCTCCGCTCCCGCTTCCGCATCGATTCGGACAGCGAGATCATCCGCAAAACCGTTTAAGACGGCCGCCATGTCGGCGTATTGACTGTATGCGGCGCTCTGCTTTTCGATAAGGCGGGATTTATAGCTGTAGCGGTACAGCGCGCCGCGCAGCTCCTGAGATATCGCGTCGGCAAATGCGTCGGCGTGGGCGCAGCTCTCTACGAAATGATCCGCGAGATCCGAGACGGAGACAGAGCCTTTTTCCATCATAACAGGAGTCAGATCGTTTAATACATTAAGCGTATTTTGATAATCGGTGTGCCAGCAGCGCGGCGCGTTAGCGCATTTGCGGCATACCTTTTCCGCGGCGTTGTCAAAGACAGCGGCGACATTGAACTCCCTCTGCTTGTTCAGATCAGCCTCCCTTGCGCCGTCATACAGCTCGCGGAATGCGGCGGCGGCCTGTTCGATATGCTTTCTCGTGTGATCGCGCGCTCGTGCGGCCCCGTTCCCGTATTGACCCTGCGGGAGGATCGCCCCAACGGACAATACGGCTTTTTTCGGAAGCATGAGAAATATCACGCATCCGGCAAGCACCTCGCACAGTGCGGCGATCGCCGTCATGTCCGTATACGACCACACCGCCGCAGCGGAAGCGACAAACATGAAACTGAGCGAGAACAGGTATTTCCCGTGCCGCGCAAAGACACCTGAGATAAGCGCGGCAAAACCGTAGATGACGGTAAAATACGGCTGTATCGCCGCAGCTGAATCCATGGCGACACCTATAATAACGGCGGCCGGACAGCCGTATGCACTTTTGCCGTTGAATGTAATCAAAAGTATGACAGCAGACGCAAATATGCGTCCTACCGATATAAAATCGAAGAATTTAACAGCCGATACGGCGATAAAGACAGACGATAAAGAGAATAAAACAACCGTGATGTTCCGCACGTCGTCGTAAGTGTCGTAAAACTGCCGTTCCCGGTGTTCGTTAAACATCGCGTCATATGCCCATGCGGAGGCCGCCGCTATGATTGTCTCAAGCAGAAACAGCAGTACATTTATCGCCGTGATCTCATCGTCGGCCAGATAGACAAAGCCGATGCAGAACGTCATAAAACCGGCGTTTAAAGCCATGAAGTACGGCTTGACGGAAAGCTCGCTTTTCCTGAATGTGATGATCGCCGCAACAGTGAGGATAAGCGCCGATATGTATTTGACAGTCCATGCGAAAGGCCCGCCGACAAGATACCCGACGGCGATGCCTGCGATAGAAAACAACCCGGGGAGGGAAGTGTCCCTCGTCGCCGCATATCCGATGCCGAAAGGACTTCGCGCGCCGAATATCTTTGCCGTCGATATGATAAATCCAAACAGAAATCCGAAAACACAGCGGAGGGCAAGCTCGGTATCGCGGTTTTTGATAGTTATCCTGCCGTGACTTACAAATTCATCCGTGATGGCAGAGACACGGCGAACAATTTTGTTTCCAGTCAAGTTAAACATCCTTTCGGCATATTATGGTAGATTGAGTAAATAAATTTTAAACCGAAAGGCATAAAAAAGCCGTCGGATAAAGGCGGCTGAGGTAAAATGAGGCAGAGAAGAAACAAAAAAGGGCGCGCTCGGGGTAAGCACGCCCTTTGCCTGAAAATGTCTCAAGGACATTCCGAATATACCGTGCCGGGCGGCACGGAGATATATAAAATCCGCCGAAAATAACGGACTTTATATCCGTTCAGTGTCAGTTACATACATTCGCAGAGTATTTCGAAAATTTCGTCGCGGGTCAGTTCGCGCGGACCGCATTTTATAATATTGCAGGTATCGGCGACCTGACGGAGGATATCAGGTGTGATCTCCACTTTGGAATAGAGCTCAGAAAGCCTCGTAGGCAAGCCGCACTCTTTAATAAAGGCGGCAAGCTTCTCAAGCCCCTCCTCCGCCGTTCTGACGCCGAAAACAGCATCAGCAAAGCGGGTAAATTTTGCGTAGGCATCCTTGAGGATATGCCTGTAATATACAGGATGTATCACCGCAAGCCCCTGCCCGTGATTGCAGTCTGTGTAAGCGCCGAGCTGATGCTCGATCTGATGTGCCTGAAAATCGGTCAGACGGCCGACTTTCAAAATGCCGTTTTCGGCCATGGCCGAATCCCACATCAAATTGCCGCGCGCCTGCATATCGTTTATATCGGAGATAAGCCGCCGCATATTGACCACCGTGTTGCGCATTATCGCAAGCGCAACATCGTCGGAAACGTTGTCCGAGTCGGAATTTCCGAGATATGTCTCCATCGCATGGCTCAGCGTGTCGAAAGCACCGGAGAGCACCTGCATGGGCGGCACGGTCGCGGTATATACCGGGTCAAGGACGGCAAATGAAGCCCCTGTTCCGAATATAGGGCCTTTCCAAAGCTTCTCCTCATAAGTGATGACGGCTCCCGCGTTCATCTCAGCCCCTGTGCCGGAGGCTGTGACGACAGCGCCCATGGGGATACCGGTTGCGGGGAATTTTCCCTCCTGATACTCCAGCGTCCAGATATCGCCCTCCATCGCTGCCTGAGCGGAGATCACCTTGCAGCAGTCGATAACGCTTCCTCCGCCTACGGCCAGAATAAAGTCGACGCCTAGGTCTCTGGCAAGCTTTGCGCCCTCCTGTGCTTTTGCGTAGGTGGGGTTCGGCATGATACCGGAAAAATCTATGATCTCTTTTCCGGCCTGTACAAGAATCCCGGCCAATTCATCGTAGATCCCGCTTTTTTTGACAGACCCGCCGCCGTATGCGAGCATAACGGTTTTCCCAAATTTTGGAAGTTCCTGCGACAGAGCTTCCGCCGCCGCGCCCTCTCCAAAATATACTTTTGTGGGATAAGAAAAAGTGAATTTATCCATTATTATATAGCTCCTTTCTGTTCCGCTTGAAACTCAGTCCTCAAAGCGTGTCTGTATGCTTTTTTGAAGCCAGGGCTTCATCTCTTCATTTTGCAGACGCTCTCTTTGCTTGTACACGTTCCATGCGTCACTGCCGACAATTAGTTTAAAAGGGACGTCCTCTGAATGGATCACTTCCATTATCAATCTAGCGCCTTTGTCGGGATCGCCGCGCTGAGTGCCGTCGGTGCGTGCGTTTTCGATTCTTCTGCGTCCGGCAGTTTCGGCATAATCACTGATTTGAATATCCGACAGCTTTAAAGAACGGCTTCTAAAATCAGTGCGGAAAGTTCCGGGCTCTACTACCATAACCTTAATTCCAAGCGGAGCTACTTCTTTCTGCAAGGCGCTGGAAATTCCCTCTAAAGCGCCTTTAGAGGCTCCGTAATATCCAGAACCCGGAAAGGTATCTGTTGCGGCAATTGACGAAATATTGATAATAGCGCCGCATCGCTGTAAGCGCATATGCGGCAGAACCTCTTTTATTAAAGAAACAGGGCCGTAAAAATTTGTTTGGAATAAGAGAGCCACATCCTCGTCCGAGCCCTCTTCAATTGCGGCTCTGTAGCCGTATCCGGCGTTGTTTACCAGTCCGTCTATACGACCAAAGCGGGCAATAACGCTCTGAACGACCTGTCTTATTTGCTCTTTATCGGTTACATCCAGCGTCAAATCCATAATCTGATTTGGATACAGAAGCTTGAGATCCGACAGCGTTTCTTTTTTTCGCGCCGTCGCAACGACAAAACTGCCGTTTTCTGCAATTGCCTTAACGAAGCTTTTTCCCAGGCCGGAGGAGCATCCGGTTACAAGCCATACCTCTTGTTGATTTTTTCTGTCACTCATTTATCCGCCTCCGATCTGCGGGCGATCTCGTCGATAACAGCCATCGCGTTGAGACTGCGCGGATAGCCGATATACGGGACGCACTGCTCTACAACGCTGTAAAGCTTTTCAGGCCCGTTTCCCACGCCGAAATTTCCGGCTGTGTGGCCTCGAAGCTGGTTTTCGCACCCGCCTTGCGCCAGAATAAAGCAGAATGTGACCATTTCGCGCTCCTGATCGTTAAGGCCGCCGCGCGTATAGTAATCGCCGAAACAGTTAGAGGCAAGCCAGCGGTTTACATTGCGCCGTAAAGCCGGCCCGTCGGTCTGCCTTTTTGCCATACCTTCTCCAAATAGTTCAACCTGTTTTTGAAGCCCTTTGTCAAAGCGTGAATCTCCGTCTGTCGTACTTTGAGGCGGAAGCGGCAGCGCGATGCCATGCTCTTCCATAACGTCGTTGGCGGATATCAGAAAATCGTGCGTACGGCTTATTCCCAAATACGCCGTAGCCTGATAAATGACCTCTTTTATCGCAACAGGGTCAATTCCGGCGTTCAGCGCCGCGTGCACCATGTTTTTAAATTCGCCCATACCCTGGCAGCCGAGCAAAACGGAGAGGATACAGAGCATCTGCTCTTTTTCGGTAAGCTTAGTTTCGCTCACCGTCTCATATTGTGAGAAATTTGCCGTGATATCCACCCATTCGGGATCTGTCTCCGCCAAACGGCTGCTTACCCCGTTAAACAGACGGGCCGTTCTTTTTGCGGCATTATTGTTCATTATCATACCTCCTGTTCGTCTGATGATTTGAGTCTATTATCTCCTGAAGAGATATGTTTTCGTTGCGGAATCTAGCCTGCGGATTTTTCTCCGAAACCGTGAGGGCAATGGCTTTTGCGGGACACGCGTGGATGCACGCAAAACATGTCTCACACTTTCCGGGATGGAAAACTGCGTTTCCGTCAACAATGCGTATTGAAGCCGACGGGCACACCTGCTCGCAAATGCCGCAGCCGGTGCAATCGTCCGTAACCTCTATAAGGTGCTGCCACGCATCGGGCAGGGCATTGCCCATGCGTTCAAGAAACTGCCTGTGTGCGTCGCGGTCGGCATCCGTGACCTCGGATATCATATTTTTCCGAGCATTCAGATCCGATAATATGACCGCCATTTTTTCGGGAATTTTCTTGTCGATCTGCATCTGCTCGTTCATATCGAAGCTCGGCAGCCAGTTGTCGACCATGAGCACGACGTTTATGTAGTTTACCTTGATACCGCACTCGTCACAGAACTGCTTTGCAAGCTCCGCCGCGCCGCCATGGCGGTTTCCGTAGGTCAGGATGATGTAAAAGTAATCGGTGTTAAAAACAGAGTTCCGTATAAAATCTTTGACCATATTGGGCATCTCGTGCCCGTAGACAGGCGCAACAATTCCTATGCTGTCGGCGGAAAATTCGCGGTTTTCCTGATGGATCACCTGCGGGATGCTGACAGGTTTCGCCTCTATTTGCTTTGCGACGTACAGGCTGTTGCCCGTGGCGGTGAAATAAAATATCATTTTCATGTCTCCTCTCCGATACTTCTTGTACTGACGTTTGAATTGTGCTATAATCCGGTTGCCCAAACCGTTTGATACTATCGATTATAAATACCGGTTGTAACAATCGGTCAAGACCTTTTTCAAAAGTTTTTATACATTTTTTTTTTTTATGACGGAAAAGATGATATACACGATGATGTAGGTGTGCAAAGAGACCGATCTGACCTATCAGGCTTTAAAATTTTACTGCAATGAGGGGCTTATCCCCGACGTCAAACGTGATAAAAACAACCGCCGCATCTTTGACGAGTACAACGTGAGGTGGATAAAGGACCTTGTCTGCCTGAAAAAATGCGGCATGAGCATTCAGGAGATGAAGGAATATCTGGATCTCTGTCTCCAAGGCGAGCAGACTATCCCGCAGAGGAAGGAGATGCTTACAAAAAAGCAGGAATCTCTGCGCCAAAACATAAAGGAACTTAAAGAGAGCATCGACTATATTGACTGGAAGCAGTCTTTTTACAACGAGGTGCTCTCCGGCGAGCGCCCGTATGTGAGCAATCTTATCCGTAAGGAGAATGCGGAAAACCGGCAGACAAAATAAAAGAATTCGAGCAATATATCGCGCGAAGCCTTTTTGTTTTCCCGCGGCCGCAGGCAACACCGCATGCCGAAATCCGTTAAAAACGCCCTGCCCCTCGAGCCGCGGAAGCGCGGCGGTATCGATCGGCGGTGCTTGCATAAAATTAAAAAAGTACGCGCCGCCGCGGCAATGCGATAGTTTGTTGCTTTTACGCCGGCGGTATGTTAAATTAGAGAAAATAATGCTGGAATGACGACGCCGCAGGCTTGGAGTACGCTCTGCGGCATAAGAGGGAGGAGACGTCGGCATGGGCATTTTCGGATTTTTAAAGGGCAATAAACCGAAAGAAGATAAAGGCGAGATGTATTACAGGATGTCGCTCAACCATAATGAGCATGAGCGCGAATATCTTGAAAAATCAGCAGAGCTGGGGAATCGCCACGGAAAGGCGGGCCTTGCGCGGTATTATCTTGAGCATTTCCCGAAAGACACGGAAAAGATGCGCCGTGCGGCGCAGCTCATGGAGGAGGCGGAAGCCCAGGGGGCGATGATCGACCGCGAAAAGCTCGCGAAAATATACGAAAATTTGGGCGACAACAACAGCGCGCTGGAAAGCCGCCTCAAATTGGCCGAGGCGGGCGACGCAAAGGCGCAGCTTGCCGTCGCATACGCCTACGAAAGCGGTGAGGACGGGATAAGCATCGATTACGAAAAGGCGCGCTTCTGGTACGAGAAGGCGATGGAGCAGAACGGTGCCGCCGCGCATAACAATATGGCGCTGCTATATCTAAACGGGCGCGGCGTGAAAAAAGACGAGAAAAAAGCGCTGGAGCTGATGCAAAAGGCGGCGGAACTAGGAAGTGCCGCCGCGTGTTCAAATCTCGCGTGGAAATACTATAACGGAGAGCCGCCGTGCCCTCGGGACGATACAAAGGCGCTTGAATACGCAAAACTCGGCACGGAGAAGGGAAACGCACGGTGTCGGTATGTGCTCGCGCTAATAAACGGCGAGGGCAGAGGCGTACCGCAGGATCTTTCCGCCGCGATCGACATCCTCGAAACGCTCGTAAAGGAAAAATACGAGGATGCCGAAAAAGCTTACGACAAGTATTCTACGATGTTTAAAGAGTGGCAAAAAGCCGGGTTCGAAGCGCGCTACAAAGAGATATATCCCATGATAGAAAACGAGCCCAAGCGGGCGCTGGAGCTGTTTAAAAAGCTCGCCAGCGACGGGTATAGGGGCGCAATCGACGGGGTGAGGGCGGCGGAGCGACGCCTGGCCGAGATAGCCGACGATATGTTCGAAAAAGCCAAGGCGGCAAACGACGAGAAGGGCATGAGAGAAGCCGCCGACAATGACAGCCCGAAGGGATGCCTCCATTACCTGAACGAAGCCCGGAAAATGGCGCGGGAAGCCGCGTATGAACGTAAGATAACGCTGACCGACGACGAGCTCTGCAAGCTTTCACGCTACTACTGGGTGTGCGCCGCGAACGGTGTGAAGCCGTCGCCGGAGGATATGGACATGCTCCTCATAGTCATATCTGTCCGCGGAGAGCAGCTTATAGACAGCGGAGACAGAAAAACCGCGATAAAACTGCTCGACCGTTTCGGGGACTTTAACGACCCGTTTTGCCAGTACCTGCTTGCAAAGGCGTATGACGACGGTTCATGGGCGGGCGAAGACAAGGCTCTCGCCGTGTTGGAGAAGATGATGCAGAACCCGAAGATCAACGACGGTATGTACGACGGAATACGCCGTTCGGCACAGGAAAACATCGATATAATCTACTACAACAAATCCATACGAGACATGCGCTGAAATACGGCGCATATAAGAAAACCCGTCCGACGACCGTCGGACGGGTTTTGCACGCTTGAACATTCGTGAAAAAGCATCGTATTTAAAACGATGCCAGTCAAATGCGCGGTGAGCTTTAAAAGTATGCGAAATGCGCGCGTCAATCGCGCGGATAAATAAAAAGCGGATGCTGGTAAATCTTTTACCGGCATCCGCAGAGTCTGTCGAAAAAGGATAGCGCCCTGCAAGAAAAGAACAATTTTTTGCATAGGAAAAAGCCCTCGGCAGAGTTTCGCCGCCCGCAGACGGCGAAATAAGGTCAAATTTCCAAAATGCCGGGGACATGCGCCTCGGAATTTTGTCTTCTCGGCCTGCAAACGTGCAAGCGCAGCGAGCGCGCTGCAGCAGGCTGCTTCCACTCGAGAAAATGCTTGCATTTTCGAGAAGCGTGTCGAACTTGTTCGATGCGCTGCGGAGGCCGGTAAATCTTTTACCGGCCTCCGTCTGAAATGTTAAATTGAAAAACGGCTTAAAGCTGCTTCTGAGCGTTGATCTTGATACCGGGGCCCATCGTGGAAGCCGTTACACAGCTTCTAATATACTGACCCTTTGCCGCGGCGGGCTTTGCCCTCAAAACGGCGTCGAGCAGCGTGGTATAGTTTTCGGTGAGCTTTTCAGCACCGAAAGAGACCTTGCCGATGGGGCAGTGGATGATGTTCGTCTTGTCAAGACGGTACTCAATCTTGCCGGCCTTAACTTCTGTAACGGCCTGAGTAAGGTTGGGAGTTACCGTTCCTGCTTTCGGAGACGGCATAAGACCCTTGGGGCCGAGCACACGGCCGAGACGGCCGACAACGCCCATCATATCTGGAGTTGCGATAACGACATCAAAATCGAACCAGTTTTCTTTCTGGATCTTCTCAACAAGATCCATCTCGCCGGCATAATCAGCGCCGGCCGCAAGAGCTTCCTCAACGCGCTCCGGCTTACAGAAGACAAGAACCCTGCGCGTTTTACCGGTGCCATGCGGAAGAACGACGGCGCCGCGGACCTGCTGGTCGGCATGACGCGAGTCGACGCCGAGCTTTATATGGAGCTCAACAGTCTCGTCAAACTTGGCCTTGGAAGCCTTGACGACAAGGTCAAAAGCCTCTGCCGGATCATACTGAACCGATTTATCGATAAGCTTTGCGCTCCCTTTGTAATTTTTGCCTCTAAACATGATTAAGCCTCCTCTACTACGATGCCCATGCTGCGGGCCGTTCCGGCGATCATGCTCATAGCGGCTTCGATGCTGCCGGCATTGAGGTCGTTCATCTTCTGTTCAGCGATCTTACGGACCTCATCCTTGCTAATCTTTGCGACCTTGTCCTTCTGCGGGACGCCCGAGCCCTTTTCGATGCCGCAGGCTTTCTTGAGAAGAACGGCAGCCGGTGGAGACTTTGTGATGAATGAGAAGCTGCGGTCTGCGTAAACGGTGATTACGACAGGGATAGTCATGCCCATATCGTTTTTGGTACGCTCGTTAAATTCTTTTGTGAACATACCGATGTTTACGCCGTGCTGACCGAGCGCCGGACCTACCGGGGGAGCGGGAGTCGCTTTGCCGGCAGGAATTTGAAGTTTAATAATTCCTGTAACTTTCTGTGCCACTTTGTGTGAACCTCCTGAAAATGTGGTTAATACGCGGGAAACCGCGCTGTTTTGGCGGGAAAAATCCCTCCCACGAGCCGCATAAGCGGCCAAAAAACGATATCAAAGCGCAAAGTGCGCTTAAAATTGAGATACGACTTCTATCTGGTCAAAATCCAGATCGACAGGCGTTTCTCTGCCAAACATGGAAACGATAACACGGACACGCATCTTTACTGTGTCGATCTCATCAACCGTACCGAGAAAACCGCTGAGGGGTCCGTCGATGACTTTAACGGTGTTTCCTACCTCAAAATTGACTACGACGTCGTGCTTTTCGACGCCGAGCGCCATTATCTCATCGTCGGTAAGCGGAACAGGCTTATTGCCAGATCCGACAAAGCCTGTAACGCCGCGGACGTTTCTGACGAGATGCCAGCTGTCATCCGTAAGAACCATTTTTACAAGCACATATCCCGGGAACACCTTGCGCTCGACAGTTTTTGTCTGTGAGTCGGTGACCTCCGTAACAGTTTCCATCGGTATGTTGATGTCAACTATCAGATCCTGCATTTTACGGTTTTCAACGGCCTTTTCGATCGTAGCGGCAACTGCGTTTTCATAGCCGGAATAAGTGTGGATAACATACCATCTTGCCTGCTCAGCCATGACCGTCAACCTCCGAGAGAGATGATGAGCCTAACGGCATTGGAAGCAAGGAAGTCGAAACCCCAGACAACAACGGCTGCGACAAGCATCATGAAGATCGCGACAGCGCTGTTGTTCTTGACTTGCTTCTTAGACGGCCAAACGACCTTTTTAAGCTCGCTTCGCATTTCACGAAACCATCTGGCTATGGCACGGCCGGCTCTTTTAAAGATGTTTCCGTTCTTTTCCCTGTTTTTCGCTGCCTGCTTCGCACGGGCTCTCGCGAGTTCCTCCTTGCGGGCTTTGGCAGCCTGCTTTTCTTCGTTAGTCACTGAAACACATCCTTTCCTAAACCGGTGAAGGCCTTACTTTGTTTCGGTATGCACAGTGTGCTTGCGACAGAAACGGCAGTACTTGTTCATTTCGAGACGATCGGGAGTGTTCTTCTTGTTCTTGGTTGTGTTGTAATTTCTCTGCTTACACTCGTTGCATCTCAGTGTGACCTTAACTCTCATACGGCACCTCCAATTCATTTGCCTCCCTGTGTGGATTTAACGGCAGCGACGTCGCACCGTAAAAGTGCGCACGAAAAAAACGCCTCTCCGTCGACAGGTAAAGTCAGTATACCATTAATAACCTGCCGCGGTCAACAAAAATTTTAGATTTTTCACGGGAAATTCAATAAAAACCGTGGAAATTGCGCCCAAATGCTGTATAATATCCGTACTGCGGTTCACATATTCCCCGCTGCTTGCGGGACAACCGAAAAGACGGCGATCATACCATGATGCAGGAAGGCATCCCGGTATAACGGCCGCACACAAGCTTTGAAAGGAAAATCATGCTATGAGGATAATGGCGATCGATTACGGCGACGCGCGAACGGGAGTCGCCGTATCCGACATAACGGGGACGCTTGCAGGCGACGCGTGGGTCATAAAGGGGCGCAGGGCCGAAATCGTCGCAGACGCGATAGCGGATGCCGCGAGAGATCGCGGAGTTGAGCGGATCGTGCTCGGATATCCGCTCAACATGGACGGGACGGCAGGACCGAGAGCCGAAAAGAGCCTTGAGCTGTGCGATATGCTCGCTGAGAGGACGGGACTCGATATAGTCATGTGGGACGAGCGCAGGACTACCGTCGCCGCACATAATATATTGTCCGAAAACGGACGCCGCGGAAAAAAACGAAAAGAAAGCGTCGATGCCGTTGCGGCGACGCTGATACTCGAGGGGTATCTCAACTCCCTTAAATAAGGGGCGTAAAAAGTAGATGCCGCGCCGGCGCATGACAAAACGATCGGAGAAACAGACATGAAAAAGACATATATAACAAAAATGCCGGATCATATCGGCGCTTTTTTGCAGGCGAGCAGATGCTTTGCGGCGCTCGATATGAACATTACGAGAGTGAGCTATAATAAGGCGATAGATTCGCATACGCTGTTCATCGACGCCGAGGGAGATGAGTCTCGGCATGAAAAGGCGCGCGAGCGCCTTGAGGAGATAGGCTACCTTCAGGAGGAACAGAACGAGCCGAATGTCGTGCTGCTCGAATTCCGGCTAAAGGACGTCGCCGGCAGCGTGACAGGCATTTTGGAGCTGATAGCCAGCTTCAGTTTCAATATATCCTACATAAGCTCGCAGGGGGACGGCAGCGAGTACCAGCTTTTTAAAATGGGTCTGTTCGTCGACGAACCTTCTGATCTGGAGGCGTTTATAAGAAAAGCCGAAAAACTGTGCAATGTACGGATGATAAACTACAACCGCTCCGAAAAAGTGTTTGACAACAGCATTTTCTACGACTCGTTCGTGACAAGCCTTATAGAGGCGAGCGGCATATCGCCGTCGAACAGAAACGACCTGCTTGTGAACACAAACCTCGCTATGCAGATACTCGATGAGCGCGGGCTTTCGCCGTATAAGACGTTTGACAGCATAAGCGGGTTTGCCGATCTGCTCGCCAGCTGTAAAGGGGATAATTTTTCGCCGCGCGTGAGCGAGCATAAGCTGAGCGAAAAGACGAAGCTTACGCTTATAGAACCGCCGTGCGGCAGCAATACGGCGATACTGAGAAGCGGAGACGATACGCTTTTCATCGACAGCGGTTACGCGTATTATAAAGAGGAGATGATAAAGATTTTCCGCGAGCAGATACCGGGCTTTGACAATATGAAAAAGACGATACTCATAACACACGCGGACGTCGACCACTGCGGGCTGCTCCCGATGTTCGACGAGATAATAGCAAGCCGCCGAAGCGCGGAGTGCTTAAGGCTCGAGTACGAAGGGGAGGACGGCTTTAGGGAGAGGAATATACTGCACAAGCCGTATATCCGCATATGCAAGACGCTTACTGAGTATATGCCGCCGTCGCCGGATAAGGTTAGATCCATGTGGCGGGAGGAGCTGCCGGACGGCGAGGCTATGTGGCAGATAGGCTTTTTCACGTTCGGCGATCTGAGGTTCGAGGTGTACGAAGGGAGAGGCGGGCATCTGCCCGGAGAGATAATTTTGATAGATTATGAAAACCATATAGCATTCACGGGAGACGTGTATGTAAACACGCACGGCATGACGGACAGACAGCGCCACTATAATCAATACGCACCGATACTTATGACATCGGTCGATACCGATCCGCAGCTATGCGCGCAGGAGCGGCGCGCGCTGGTGCAGCGGCTCGGAAAGGGCAAATGGCAGATATTCGGTGCGCACGGGTACAAAAAGGATTATGAGGTAAACGCGTGACGGCACGCACCGAGCTTAAGCGCAGGCGGAACATAAAAACGCCGCCGGATACGGTGCATCGTATCCGGCGGCGTTTTATTGCACAAACACCAATCAGGTCGGAATGGGCAGTGACGCGCGCAAACGTGTCGTTATCCCGCTTTGACCGCGTCTTTTGCCAAATGCTCTCCGACTAAATATATATTTCCCGCACCGACGGTGAGTATGATATCGCCGCTTTTGGCCGTTTCGCGCAGCCTCTGCTCGATATCCTCAAACGTGGGGCAGAACACAGCATTCGGGATCTTTTCGGCAAGTTCGCTCGAAGATATTCCTATCGTGTTTTTCTCGCGCGCCGCGTAAATTTCGGCTAAAAATACGAGATCAGGGCGCTTGAGCTCACGGACGAAATCGTTAAACAGCGCCTTTGTGCGCGTATAAGTGTGCGGCTGGAATGCGACGATGACGCGTTCATATTTCAAAGCCTGCACCGCGTCGATAAGCGCGTGCATCTCGCCGGGATGATGGGCGTAGTCGTCGTAAATAACGGCGCCGTTATATTCACCCTTGTATTCCATCCGTCGTCCCGCGCCGGTAAAAGTGGAAAGCCCGTCTGAAACTGCACTCCCCGGTATGCCGAGGGCGATCGCGCTTGCGGCCGTCGCGAGCGCATTTGATATGTTGTGACGCCCCGGTATATTCAGCGTAATGCGGGTAAAAACTTCCCCTCCGTAAATGACGTCAAAACGAGACTTCCCGCCGTCGTTTTTTATGTTTGCCGCGTATACGTCGGCGTCATCGGTGAAACCGAACGTGAGAACGCGGCGGTCGATGCAGCATAGAGCGTCCATTGTGTTCTTATCATCGCGGTTTGCTACTACCCAGCCCGTATCTTTCGGCACAAGCTCGGCAAATTTGCGAAACGACGCTTTTATATCGTCGATGTCCTTAAAAAAGTCGAGATGATCAGCGTCGACATTCAGAATAACGGCAACCGTCGGGAAAAAGCTGTGGAATGAGTTGCAGTATTCGCATGACTCTAAAACGATCGTGTCACGGCGTCCGACGCGGTGGCCGGCGCCCAGCATGGGAAGCGTCCCGCCGATCATGACGGTTGGGTCAACGCCCGCCGCCATAAGCATATGCGTACACATGGAAGTGGTTGTCGTCTTTCCGTGCGTACCGGAGATGCACAGCGCGTTTTTGTAACTGAGCATGATAAATCCCCACGCCTGCGCGCGCTCAAAAACGGGAATCCCAAGCGCTATTGCCTCCGCGATCTCGGGGTTGTCGTCGTGGACGGCGGCGGTGCGGACGATAAAATCAGCTCCGCGGACGTTCTCGGCGCGGTGGCCGATGGCGACGGGGATACCCAAAGAGCGCAGATGCTCGACGGCCGCGCTGTCATTTATGTCAGATCCTGTTACTATTATGCCGCTTTCATGCAAAACCTCGGCGAGCGGCGACATTGATACGCCGCCGATACCGACTAAATGTCCCCTTTTCCCGGGGACGATATATTTAACAAGGTCAGCTGTTTTCATAGCTCCTCCAAATATTGTGTATATTGGTAATATGCGTAGATGTGTAATATTTCATGCGCACAAATTAACACAATTTAATATTATAATACAAAACCGGCAATTTCACAAGAGGCGGGAAAGAGAAAATCATGACGGATCACGCCGCCGTACAAAACAAATACGGCAAACAAAAGTCCGCCTTTAAAAAGACGGACCTTGCTGCAGAAATATATTTTAGATTTACGCACCTATAGCGGTTTTCGCTGTGTTGACCAGAGCGGTAAACGCTTCCGGATTGTGGATAGCCGTCTCGGACAGCATCTTGCGGTTCATCTCAATGCCGGAGAGCTTGAGACCGTGCATAAAGCGGGAATAATTGATGCCGTTTGCCTTGCAGGCGGCGCTTATTCTCGTGATCCAGAGCTTGCGGAAATCGCGCTTTTTAAGCTTGCGTCCGACGTAAGCGTAGGTGAGCGATTTCATAACAGCCTGGTTAGCCATTTTGTAGTGAGTTGATTTCGCACCCCAATAGCCCTTGGCCATTTTCAGTATCTTATTTCTTCTTTTGCGCGTCATCATTGCGCCTTTAATTCTTGCCATCTTCCAAAACCTCCCTTATTTGTACAGGATCATGCGCTTGATAGCCGCTTCGTTCGTGACGTCGGCATAAGTGCCCTGACGAAGACCTCTTTTGCGCTTTGTGGATTTCTTGTTCAGAATGTGGCTTTTGTAAGCGTGAGCGCGCTTTATTTTGCCGGTTTTTGTGAGATTGAATCTCTTCTTTGCCCCGCTGTGGGTTTTAATCTTAGGCATAATAGTATAAACTCCTTCCAAAATATAGTAAATGCGAAATTCGCGTATACTGCCGGTTATTTGGTGTTTTTAGGCGAAAGAAACATAGTCATGTTGCGTCCCTCAAGCTTGGGGTTTTTGTCCATAACGGCGACCTCGGAGCACTCGTCGGCAAACTTTTTCAAAAGATCGGCGCCGATATCGGTGTGCGTCATCTCCCTGCCGCGGAAGCGGACAGATACCTTGATACGGTTGCCGTCGGCCAAAAAGCGCATAGCGTTTTTCAGTTTGACATTGAAATCGTTTGCGCCGATACCGGGAGTCATGCGGATCTCCTTGACCTCGATGACACGCTGGTTGCGGCGAGCCTCTTTTTCCTTTTTGGACTGCTCAAAGCGGTACTTGCCGTAATCCATGATCTTGCAGACGGGCGGCACAGAGCCGGGTGACAGTTTGACCAGATCAAGCCCGCGTTCCGCCGCGATCTCAAGCGCCTCGGCGGACGACATGATGCCGAGCTGAACGCCGTCTTCTCCTATGAGACGGATCTCCTTGTCACGGATTTCTTCGTTGATCTGATGAGCTAGACTTGCTATGTTAAAACACCTCCGAAAGTATGATACAAAATAATGCCTGAACATTTTGAAAATAAAAAAACGGGCATAAAAGCCCGCACAGCAATACACACAATTCCCCGAAAACACGGGAAAAAGCTTATTGACGCCGGCGCGCCTGATACGGCCGGGTGAGGGCGGCGTTACCGCACTTCTTTATTTTCGAAGAGATTATACAGCCTAAAACGCCGAATGTCAAGGGTTTGATACCAAAAATCTGAAATCACACGCCGATATTGCCGCACTGCCTATAATGACCGCCAAGCCGTTCGATCGATGCCGCGGTCATTGCCTCGCATAACCTTTCAGGCGCAAACGTGTTTTTCCGCTGAAGCTCCGCGCGGGACTTATACCATGCGCCTCATGCTCTGCATATAGGCTGTTTTTCTGGACATAATGCGCGGACATATGCTATACTAAAATGAACACTTATGCCGGCGTCAAAAGATCACGGCGCAAAAGCGGCTAAAAAGGAAGTGTGTGCGAATGTGCGCAAAAGGAAAGCTTGTTGTGTTCGAGGGTATAGACGGAAGCGGCAAATCCACGCAGTTTGAGCTTATGTGCAAAACGCTCGAGCGCAAGGGGATATCGTTTGAACGGCTCGTATTTCCGCAGTACTCAGAGCCGTCGTCAATGCTCATAAGGATGTATTTAAACGGTGAGTTCGGCACAGACCCGGAAGCGGTAAACGCCTACGCGGCCGCATCGTTTTACGCTGTGGACAGGTATGCGTCGTATATAAAAAAGTGGCGCGGATATTATGAAAACGGCGGCTTGATCCTGACCGACAGATATACGACGAGCAACGCCGTCCATCAGGGCTCAAAGCTCACGGCAGAGGCACGGGAGGGGTTCTTCAAATGGCTGTACGAGTATGAGTTTGAGCTTTTGGGACTTCCCGCCCCCGATACCGTTATATATATGGATGTGCCGCTCGAAGTCTCGCTTGAGCAGATGAGAAAGCGTGAACAGCAGACGCACACGCATGGCGACATACACGAGACAGACAGCGAATACCTCGCAAAATGCTGTGAAAGCGGATGCCAAGCCGCAAAATATTACGGTTGGGACGTTATATCGTGTGTACAAGGCGGAAAAATGCGCGAAATTGAGGATATTCACGGCGAAATTTATGAAAAATTAATAAAAACCATAACAATATAGGTGTATAATCAAAACCATAACGGTATCTTGATAATAAGTCTTGTCCGCAACGGCAATAAAAAGTCAGCGGAGCCCGAAAGCCCCGCTGAGAGTAAGGTCAGCAGCCGCAGTTGTTGTCGCAGCCGCAGCCGTTTCCTATGCTGCCGCAGCTGTTGCCGCAGCCGCAGAAGAGGATAAGAAGGATAAGTATGATCCAAAGACAAGAGTTGTTACCACAGTTGTTACCGCACATAAAAATACTCCATTCCGCCGCTGCGCCGGCTGTTGATTTTAAAGTTTAAGTTATTCTGCCGGGCGCAGATACCGGCAGAGCGCCGCGGTGTTTCGCGGCTGCATACACAAATCGTGCATCCGAAATATTCTATGCAGGTGAGATGCTGTAGGTTACAGTCTGGGATGCCGGTACGATGAAAGGGCTGATATGATATGGCTGAAAATAAAAATTTCCCCGAAAAAGATATGGGCACGCCTTTTGAAAACGAAGAGTATCGCAAAATATCTTTCGACGATACGGCGGACGGCCTCGGTGCTTTTTCGGATAATATGATAGAGCGGGTCGACTCCGACGGCAATCCGTTAAACAGGGATTCTGCCGCCGGTGTGCCGGAAGCGGACGATCCGCAGTCTGAATCCGTTTCGGAAAATATAAGGGCGGACAGCTCCGGAGAAACTGAAAGCGCCCGTGACGCGGCGGGCAGCGGAGAACCTACGCCGCACAGATCAGGCAGCAGAAAGCACAGCTCCAAGAAAAGTTCTCAGTCAGGCAGGAAAAGCGCGCCGCAGGAGGGATTTGCCGCAAAGCTGAAAGAAAAAGCCTCAAAAACGGCAGCGGCTGCGTCGGATATGTATAAAAAGCACCGCAACGAGAAGGAAAAACGCCAAAAAGAGCGGGCGGCAGCGGCAGCCATGGCTGCAGCGGCTGCGCCGGATGAAACCGAGATTGTTGAGAGAGAAGAGCGGGCACGCAGTTCCGGCGGCAGGATCATAACGCGCAGAAGAGAAAAACGTACCGGATGTCTTGGCGGGGTGCTGTATTTCCTGTTCATAGCGTGCATCGGTATAGTTTTGGGATCGCTCGGGTGGATGTACGCCTCCGATATGCTCGGTATGACTACCGAGGAGGGCGAGACGATACAGGTCACCGTGCCGGAGGATTTTACGATAGATTCGATCACCGATATGCTGTATGACAACGGAGTAGTATCGTACAAATTCCTGTTTAAGTTTTATGCAAACCTCTCAAGCGCCGATGAAAAGATAAAGCCCGGCAAGTACGAGATCAATACGGCGGGCGATTACCGCGCCATCGTAAACAGTATGCGCGGCGAAGACGGTGAGCGCGTCGTAGTTGAGGTAATGATACCAGAGGGAAATTCGATGTTCCAAATATTCGAGACGCTGGCCGAAGAGGGGGTCTGCACTGAAGAGGAACTGTGGAGAGCGGCGAGAGAATACGATTTCAATTATGACTTCCTAGACAGGGAGGATGTCGGCAACCCGTACCGCCTCGAGGGATATCTCTTCCCCGACACATATAAGTTCTATGTAGGCGACACTCCGGAAAACGTCATAAGCAAGTTCCTTGACAACTTCGCCGTAAGGTGGCAGGCTGCCTATACAGAGCGCGCAAACGAGCTCGGCTGGACGATGGACGAGGTGCTGATCATCGCCTCCATAATCGAAAGGGAAGCGGGACGCTTAGACGAAATGGGCAACGTATCGTCCGTAATATACAACCGGCTCAATTCCGGAATGAGACTGCAAATGGAATCAACGCTCCATTATGTATCGCTTATGACCGGCGAGCCGATGTCGTCTGAAACAGACAGCCCGTATAATACCTATATGTATGACGGACTGCCCGAGGGAGCTATTGCAAACCCCGGTATCGACTCGATATATGCGGCGCTTTATCCGGAGAGCACAAATTACTACTACTTTGCGCTCGGCGCTGACGGATTTACACACTTCTTCACGAATTACGACGCGTTCCTCACGTTCATCAACAGCGACGAATATGGCGGGTAACGGTATGGGAAAGGCGCTTGAGCTTTTGTCGCCGGCCGGGGACACCGAACGGCTCATAATGGCCGTTACCTACGGCGCGGACGCGGTATACCTTGCCGGATCGCGCTTTGGGATGAGAGCTGCGGCAGGGAATTTCGACCACTATCAGATGAAAAACGCCGTAGAAATGTGCCATAGCCGCGGTGTGCGTGTGTATGTGACGTGCAATTCCGTTATGCACAACGCCGAAGCGAGGGATATCCCCGCGTTCATGGAACGGCTCGGAGATACTAAGGCCGACGCCGTCATCGTTTCGGACGTCGGAGTTATGGCGATGGCAAAAAGATACGCGCCGAAGCTTGAGATACACATAAGCACACAGGCGGGTATTGCAAATTACGAGACGGCCAGAGCGTTTTATGACATGGGGGCCTCGCGCGCGATACTCGCTCGCGAGCTCACGCTCGACGAGATAGCGGAGATACGCGCAAAAACGCCGCCTGAGCTTGAACTCGAGGCATTCGCGCACGGGGCAATGTGCGTGTCGTTTTCCGGAAGATGCCTGCTGTCAAGCTATATGGCCGGCAGAGACGCAAACCGCGGCGCGTGTGCTCAGCCGTGCCGGTGGAAGTACCGTATCGTCGAAGAAAAACGCCCGGGCGAATATATGGAGATCACGGAAGACGGCGGGACGTATATAATGAACTCGCGCGATATGTGCATGATAGAGCATCTCGGCGCGATGATGGACGCCGGCGTGTCGAGCGTTAAGATAGAGGGGCGTATGAAATCAGCCTACTATGCTGCCGCCGTCACAAACGCCTACCGCCACGCGATAGACGCGGCGCTGGCGGGTGAAAAACCGGCAAAGGTATGGATAGACGAGATGGATAAAGTAAGCCACCGCCCGTACTCGACCGGCTTTTACTTCTCGGCCGAAGGGCCGGGGCAGCACTACGGCGACGCGCATTACTATACGGAGTACGATGTCGTGGCGCAGGTCGAGACGTGTACGGAGGACGGCGATGCCGTGCTCACCCAGCGCAATAAATTTTCCGTCGGTGATGCGGTAGAGCTGCTCTCGCCGGACGGTGAGCCGGTGAGCTTTACGGTGGAGCGTATGCAAAACGCCGACGGCGAGGACATAGAGAGCGCGCCGCATCCGATGATGGAGCTGAAGCTCAAACTGCCGCGATATGCCCCGAAATATTCGTTTTTAAGGCGGAAAAGAGCTTGACAAGCCGTAAAAACATGATAGAATGTCATGCGTAAATAAAAAACGGCAAAGACGAAACGAGCCGGCCCTTAAAAAGCCTTCAGAGAGAGGGGAGAAGCTGAAAACCCCTTGACTTTGACGCCGGCAGCCATTTCAGAGCCGCCCGGGGACGACCCGGGACGTGTTGTCCGCGTTAAGGACGCTGAGATGTCCGGTTCATCCCTATGGCAGAGGTTAGACTGCCGCGGGACTAAGGGACAATCAGGGTGGTACCGTGAAGCTTTGGCTTCGCCCCTGCGATATGGGGCGAAGCCTTTTTTGCTTTTGCCGCGCGCCGCATCGACCGCTCCGCGCATATTGGGGGATCGGTATGCGCCGCAAAACCGATGCGCACGCCGCACACACAAGACTGCTTGCGCGCGTATGACAGCGCGCGGAGCCTTATTTATTTTTGGAGGAGAATGATATGAAACCGTTTGGAGTAAACGAACTTAGAGAGATGTTTTTGTCATATTTTGAGAGCAAGGGACATCTCCGTTTGCCGAGCTTTTCGCTCATCCCGCAGAACGACGCGTCGCTGCTGCTCATAAATTCAGGCATG
>CALXCR010000066.1 GCA_944386855.1 uncultured Oscillospiraceae bacterium | reverse complement strand
GAGTTAGAGGCGCAGATGCCGGATGCGGCCGTGAGCAAAACGTATACGGGCGACAAAAGTACAAGATTTGCCATAATACTCTGCGGGAAGCGAATAAATTTATATTTTAACGGTAGAAATGCTGTAGACAGTTATGATAAAATCATAGAGACAAAGGGAATTGAAATTTTAGGTACGGTACTTCCGATACAGATCGTGAAGGAGACCGCGCGGGAATATCTGCCGGAAGATCAAAAGACGGATTTGGAGGAGGCAAAGGCGATCCTCGCCGACGGCCTTGAAGAACGGCTTCGAGATGAGATCGGAGAGGACGGAGAAATTGTAAAAACGGAATTTGTCACGGTCGCGGAAAATGGTACGATCAAAATGACGCTCAAAACGGAGTGTATAGAACGAATAGATAAAGAAGCGGAACTCTCCGAAGAGGAGAAAATTGCCGCGGAGGAGGATAATTTAAGTGACGGAGAAAACGATCAGCGTTGACAGAATGGAGCATATAATAAGCGTGTTCGGTTCTTTTGATGAGAATCTGAGGATAATAGAAGACGAACTCAGCGTTAAAATAACGGACAGGGATTCCGAGATACACATCGTAGGCGACGAGGAAAACTGCGCATATGCCGAACGGACGATAGAGGGGCTTTTGCAGCTCGCCGCCAAGGGCGAAAATATAAACGCGCAGAACGTGCGTTATATAATCGGCCTTGTAAAAGAGGGCAACGACGACAAGATCGGCGACCTCGCGCGCGACGTTGTGTGTGTAACGGCAAAAGGAAAACCGGTAAAGGCGAAAACGCTCGGGCAGAAAAAATATATAGACGCAATAGCGAAAAATACTATAACGCTTGGCATAGGCCCAGCCGGCACCGGCAAAACATACCTCGCGGTAGCGGCGGCGGTCGCCGCTTTCCGCGCAAAAACGGTAAACAGGATCATACTCACAAGACCGGCCGTTGAGGCCGGAGAACGCCTGGGTTTTTTGCCCGGTGATCTTCAGAGCAAGGTGGACCCGTACCTGCGCCCGCTGTACGACGCGCTGTTTGATATGCTCGGCGCGGAGACGTATAATAAATATCTGGAACACGGCAATATAGAGGTCGCGCCGCTTGCGTATATGCGCGGCCGGACTCTTGACGACTCTTTCATCATCCTCGACGAGGCGCAGAACACGTCGAGAGAGCAGATGAAGATGTTTTTGACCCGTCTCGGATTCGGCTCTAAAATAGTCATAACGGGCGACGTCACACAGATCGACCTCCCGGCCGACAAGGCGAGCGGACTTAAAGAGGCGATGCGAATTTTAGACGGCGTCGAGGATATAGCGATATGCCGCCTCACGGGCGCGGACGTCGTGCGCCACGTCCTCGTGCAGCGCATAATAGAGGCTTACGAGAAAAGCGAGGCCAGACAGGCGGTGCAGGATAAAACCCGGAGACAGAAAAATGCGGGCGGCAGGAGAAGATGAAGTATGCGGTACAACAGAGTGAAGATGAAGTATAACGGGCATACAGCGGCGAGAAGATATAAATTCCTTATCCGCGAATGCGTAAAAACGGTTCTGCAATGCGAAAATGTAAACGTCCCATGCCGTGTCGACGTGACGATAACCGATAACGGCGGCATACGAGTCCTCAATAAAAAATTTATGCGTAAGGACAGGCCGACGGATGTGCTGTCCTTCCCGATGCAGGAGCTTACCGCGGGGGCGTTTTCATACGACGAACACGAGCTCGACGCCGACACCGGCCGGCTGCCGCTCGGCGATATAGTCATTTCACTCGAGCGCGCAAAAGAGCAGGCGAGAGAATACGGCCATCCGCTAAAGCGTGAGATAGCGTACCTAACGGTCCACTCGATGCTGCATCTTCTGGGGTACGACCATGTGGACGAGGGAGAAGATAAAAAATTAATGCGAAGCCGCGAGGAAACGGCGCTAGGTAAAATGGGCATAACGAGAGAATAAAAGAAAGAAAAGGTTTAATATGAAAACTGCGATGATAGCGATAGTGGGCAGACCGAACGTCGGCAAATCGACGCTGACAAATGCCCTCGTAGGTGAAAAAGTGGCGATAGTGACGCCGAAGCCTCAGACGACGAGAAACAGGATATTCGGAGTTGTAAACAGCGGCGATACGCAGATAGTGCTGATGGATACGCCGGGCTTTCATAAGGCGCGGACGCGTCTCGGCGACTATATGGTAAAGGTCGTAAACGACAGCGTCGCCGGAGTGGACGCCGTTGCGCTTATGATAGAGCCTGTACCCAGCGTCGGTACACAGGAGCAGATTTTGATAGAAAAGATAAAGCAGTCAGGAGTGCCGTCTGTGCTCATAATCAACAAGATCGATACTGTTAAAAAGGAAAGTATCCTCAATGTAATACAGGCGTACGCGCAGGCGCACGAGTTTGACTCGGTGATACCCGTGTCGGCGAAACGCGCGGACGGGCTTTCCGTTTTGGTGGACGAGCTTAAAAAATTCGCGCAGGAAGGGCCGCAGCTATTCCCGGACGATATGGTGACAGACCAGCCGGAGCGGCAGATAATAGCGGAGATAGTGCGCGAAAAGCTCCTGATAGCGCTTGACAGAGAGGTGCCGCACGGCACGGCGGTCGAGGTGACGAAGTTTTCGGAGCGGGATAACGGCATAATCGATCTCGACGTCACTATATACTGCGAAAAAGCGAGCCATAAAGGTATAATAATCGGCAAGCACGGGGCTATGCTCAAAAAAATCGGCGAAATGGCGAGAAAAGATATCGAAGAATTTATGGGCGCGAAGGTGTTTATGCAGACGTGGGTAAAAGTTAAGGAAAACTGGCGCGACAGCGTCGGACAGATACGAAACATGGGGTATGTTGAGTAAAATTTCCTTTAATATTTAACCCCCAGCATACAAAAACTAATGCTGTCAGAAAAAAATAAAGCGGATAAGACCGCGGGGGAGAAATATGAACTCTGATAGCGCATGGAAACTGTTCAAGGAAACGGGATGTATAATGTATTACCTGCTTTACAAGCGCTTGGAGCGCGAAAAAGCGGATAAAAAGACGGCGTAAGCGAAAGCTTACGCGGGAGAATGAGATGTACATAACAACAACCGGGCTTGTCCTGCGCGAGACGCCGTATAAGGATTCAAGCAGGATACTCACAGTCCTGACCCCGTCGGAGGGAAAGATAACCGTGTCGGCCAAGGGCGCAAAGCGCAAAGGCAGCAAGACCGCCGCGGCAACACAGCTTCTTGCCTTTTCGGAGATGACGCTGTATAATTCGCGCGGCAGATGGCTGCTCACCGATGCGCGCAGCCTTGAGCTTTTTGACGGACTGCGCGACGATCTTGAAAAATTGTCGCTCGCCTCATATTTTGCGGAGGTGCTTGAGGCCGTGTCCAATGAGGATATTGCGGACAAAGAGCTTCTGTCACTCGGACTTAACAGCCTTTTCGCGCTGAGCGAAGGGCAAAAACAGCCGGATCTCATAAAAAGCGTATTCGAGCTCCGAGCGATGTGCCATGCGGGGTTTACGCCTCTTTTAGACGGCTGCGCCGTATGCGGCGTCACAGAGCCGCAAGAGCCGGTGCTGTGTATCACGGAGGGTGTGATCGCATGCGCAAAATGTGCCGATCCGCGTACGGATAAAGTGCCGCTTTGCGCCGGATCGCTCGCCGCCATGCGGCATATAGTTCACGCCGACCCTAAAAAGATATTTTCGTTCACGCTAGCCTCCGGCGCGATGAAGAGGCTCTCCCGCGCGACCGAGGAGTATATGAAAGCGCAGCTTGAAAGGGATTTTAAGACGCTTTCGTTTTATTACAGCATAAAAAATACTTAAAATGGAGAATAACGACAGATGACGCTTTATGAGAAATCGCTTAATATACTGGAGCTGCATCAGGTCCTCGAACTGCTCGCATCCGAAGCGGTCAGCGATTCGGCCAAGGAGACGGCGATGAATCTCCGTCCGTCGGGCGACCGGTATGAGATAAAAAGACGTCTGGGCGAGACAACGGCCGCTAAAGAGCAGATGACCGTAAACGGCAGCCCGTCATTTTCGGGTGTTAAAAATGTGTCTCCGGCGCTGTCAAGGGCAAAAATGGGCGGTATGCTCAATACGACGGAGCTTTTGCAGATCGCGGGAGTACTGAAAACGGCGCGCAGCGTCCAAAGCTATTACAGCGATAAAAAAACGGCGCGGACGGATATAGATTATCTGTTTTCCGCGCTCAGGGCAAATAAATACCTCGAGGAAAAGATCACGAACAGCATAATCGGAGAGGATGAGATATCGGACTCCGCCAGCAGTGAGCTTGCCGACATACGCCGAAAAATGCGCGTCGCGGGCGACAAGGTGCGGCAGGCGCTTCAAAAAATAATATCGTCGCCGTCGTACGCCAAATTTTTGCAGGAGCCGATAATCACGATGCGCAACGACAGATATGTAGTACCCGTAAAGGCGGAGCATAAATCAGCGATACCCGGCCTTGTACATGATATATCATCGTCCGGCGCTACGCTTTTTATTGAGCCGATGTCGGCGGTACAGGCGAACAACGAGATCAGGGAACTGCTGGCAAAAGAGAAGATAGAGATAGACAGAATACTTATGACGCTTTCGGCGGAGGCGGCCGACTGCGAAGAAGAGATAATGTGCGATTATTCGGTGCTAACACAGCTCGACTTTATATTTGCAAAGGCGAAGCTCTCGTTTAAGCTCAACTCAGCCGAGCCGGAACTGTCCGAGGGCGGCGAGATAGTTCTGCGCCGTGCGCGCCATCCGCTGCTCCCGAAAGATACCGCCGTGCCGATAGACGTCCGCCTCGGCGGCGATGTCGACACCATGGTCATAACAGGCCCGAATACCGGCGGCAAAACGGTCACGCTCAAAACTATCGGCCTTCTGTGCGCCATGGGACAGTGCGGGCTGCACATACCGGTAAATTACGGCAGCGCGATACCGGTGTTCGAGAAAATACTCGCCGATATAGGGGACGAGCAGTCGATAGAGCAGTCACTCTCGACGTTCTCGTCGCATATGACGAACATCGTAAAAATACTCGGAGAATGCGGTGAAAACACGCTGCTGCTGTTTGACGAGCTCGGCGCGGGAACGGACCCCACCGAGGGCGCGGCGCTCGCTGTGTCGATAATAGAGTACGCCAGAGGGCTGGGATCGAAGATCGTCGCGACGACGCATTATGCGGAGCTCAAATTGTATGCCACCGCGACAGACGGAGTTCTCAACGCGTCATGCGAGTTTGATGTTGAAACGCTGAAACCGACATATAGGCTGATCGTCGGCATCCCGGGAAAGAGCAACGCGTTTGCAATATCATCAAAGCTGGGGCTTCCCGATACTATTATAGAGGATGCGGAGGCGCGCCTCGGTTCTGACGACAAGAGCTTTGAGTCCGTGCTTGAAAACCTTGAAAAGGTGCGCCAGCATATGGAGCGCGAAAAGCTCGAAACGGACAAGCTTCTTTTAACGGCAAAAGAGGAGATGAGAAAGGCCGAGGAATACAGAAAAGAGGCGGAGGAAAAACGCCGCCGGGCGGAGCAGGACGCCAAAAAAGAGGCCGAACGCCTTTTGTCGGACGCAAGGCGCACTGCCGACGGCGTGTTCGACGAGCTCAACAGGATCAGAAAAGAGGCCGCCAAAGACGCCGAATGGCAGAGAATAAACGATGCAAAAACACAGATCCGCAAATCGCTCAACGACGCCGACGGCAGAGTAAACGCCGCGGTGCGCGACGCCAGACCAAAGCCCGATCCCGGCCGGCCGCCAAAGGCTGGCGACACTGTCGAGATACTGTCCCTCGGCACAAAGGCGGATGTCATATCCGTCGGAGATGACGGGATGCTCACGCTGCAGGCCGGCATAATGAAGATAACGGCAAAGGCAAACGAGGTCCGCGTCATAGAAAAACCGAAGGCTAAAACGCCGCAGAAGTCCGTAAGCTCCGGCGGAGTTAACGGAAGAACGCCTGTAAGGCCCGAGATCGATGTCCGCGGCATGACCGTAGAGGAGGCGATCCCCGTCGTAGAGCGGTATATAGACGGTGCTCAGATGGCAAAGCTCGGCGAGGTCACGATAATTCACGGTAAGGGTACGGGCGCGCTCAGAGCCGCCATACAGCAGAGCTTGAGATCGAATAAGCAGGTGAAGTCGTTCAGGCTCGGCAGATACGGAGAGGGAGAGGCCGGCGTAACCGTAGTCACGATAAAATAATGCGGCAAAGCCCAAGGGCATATTTAAATATTTCGTTAAACGCATTGACTCTGTCTGAATGCTTTGATAAAATAAGAGTGATAAAGCGCACTTGATTTAGTATAAAGGCGGATTGTTAAGGAGGTTCAACAATGTATACAAAAGAAGTTGTTGTTATAAATGAAGTAGGGCTTCACGCTCGTCCGGCAACATTTTTTACTCAAAAGGCCAACGAGTTCAAATCAGGCATATGGATAGAAAAGGACGATCGGAAAGTAAACGCTAAAAGTCTGCTGGGCGTTTTGTCAATGGGCATCGTTGAGGGTACGGCGATAAATATAATTGCCGACGGAGAAGATGAGACCGCGGCCGTAGACGCGCTGTGCAAGCTTGTCGAGTCCGGGTTCACTGATTAACGCTCGCACAAAATAAAATGCAGAAAGGGCTGACCTTCTAAAACTTTGCCTGTAATACGATTAAAAGCCTTGCCGGACAAAAAAACGGCCGGCAAAGCGTCGGTTACAGGAGATTTTAAGAGGGACGGTCCTTAATTGTTTTTTAGCATTTAAACGGCATAATGCCGCTCAAAAAGTGATGGAAGTGACGGAGGAATTTTGCCGGAAATGGGTAAATTAGCTGAAAAAGCGTTAAAACTGCCGGAGACGCCGGGCGTTTATATCATGCTGGACGACGCCGGGCAGGTAATATACGTCGGCAAAGCAAAAAAACTTAAAAACAGGGTCAGCAGCTATTTTCGAGGCAGCCATAACACAAAGACAGAGGCGATGATATCGAAGATCGCCGACTTTAACGTGATTATGGTCAATACGGAGTTCGAAGCGCTGATGCTTGAGGATTCCCTGATAAAGCACCATATGCCGAAATATAACATACTGCTGAAGGACGACAAGGGATATCCTTATATCAGGCTCGACGTCACACAGCCATACCCAAGATTTTCCGTAGTGTCACATAAATCAGACGACGGTGCTATGTATTTCGGCCCGTTTGGAGGTCGGCAGGCGTCTTTTGACGCGATCGACGCGATAAGAAAAGCGCTTAAACTTCCCGCCTGCGGAAAAACATTTCCCAAAGATATAGGGAAAGACCGCCCGTGCCTAAATTACCACATCGGCGCTTGCCGCGGCTACTGTATGCCCGACATAGATAAAAAGCTCCACGATAAAGCGATATCGGAAGCCGTCATGGTCCTCGAGGGCAAAACGGATAAGCTCGTCTTGCAGCTTAGCGATGAAATGGAGGCGGCGGCCGAAAAACTGCGCTTTGAGGAGGCTGCAGAGATACGCGACCGCATAAAGGCGATAGAGCGGCTGGAAACACGACAATATGCTGTCTCACAGGCGTTTGCCGATACCGACGCCGTCGGACTTTTTTCCAATGAGGTCAGAAGCTGCTTTGCAGTCCTGCACTATGTAGACGGTAACCTGCTCAATAAAGATGTAGAGTTTTTCGACAGTACGATGGAAAAGCCGGATGAGGCCGTATCGAGTTTCCTGCGGCAGTATTATGCGGCCAGAGGCGTATTACCGAAAACAGTCTGTCTGCCGATGAAATTGCCTGATAAGGAGCAGCTCGAGAAGTTTCTGGAGGATAAGACGGGCGTAAAAACGCGCTTCATAACGCCGAAAAGCGGCGTAAGGCTAAAATTTGTGCGTACGGCGGAGCTGAACGCGAAGGAAGAGACGGCGCGTATTACCACACATGAAGAGCGCGTGAGCAAAACGGCGCAATGGCTTCAGGATGCGCTCAACCTTGAAAAACTTCCCGACAGGATAGAGGCGTACGATATCTCAAATACGGGTTCGTCGGATATCGTCGCTTCAATGACGGTGTTTTCAAAGGGTAGGCCGCTTAAAAAGGCGTACAGGAAATTTAAGATAAAAAGCATAGACACGCAAAACGACTACGCCAGTATGGCGGAGACCGTAACGCGCAGGCTTCAGAGATATATAGACGGGGACGAGAAATTTGCACCGCTGCCGGATATAATGCTCATAGATGGGGGCAGTGCGCACGCAAAGGCCGCGCAGGAATCGGCTGCATCCCTCGGCATAAGCCTTCCGATCTTCGGTATGGTGAAAGACGACAGGCACAGGACGAGGGCGCTTATAACGCCTGACGGGGACGAGATCGGTATCGCGGCGCAGCCGTCTGTTTTCGCGTTCATCGGCACGATACAGGAGGAGACGCACAGGTTCGCGATAACCTATCACAAGACGCTCCATTCGAAAAGCACGCTCGTTTCGGAGCTTGACAAGATCCCGGGAGTCGGTAAAAAGCGAAAAGCCGATCTGCTGAAGAAGTGGGGGAGCGTGAAAAAAATTGCCGCCGCAACTGAGGCGGAGCTGAGGGAAGTGGTGCCGGAGAGCGTTGCGAGAGCGGTGCACGGCCACTTTAATTCCACCGAAAAGGAGAACGGGCAGAAATGAGAGTCATCACAGGTACTGCCAGAGGCAGAAAGCTTAAAGAGCCGGAAAATTACGATGTCAGACCGACGACCGACCGTGTAAAAGAGTCGATGTTCAATATAATACAGTTCGACATAGAGGGAAGGCGGGTGCTTGACCTTTTCGCCGGCACGGGACAGCTCGGTATAGAAGCGCTCTCAAGGGGCGCGGCGCACGCCGTGTTCACGGATGACTCGCCGGTATCAGTTAAAACCGTGAGAGAAAATGTCAAAACGACGGGATTTGAAAAAGTTTCGTCAGTCATCCAGTGCGACGCGATAGCTTATATTGGACGCGGCGAAAAGTTTGATATCATATTTCTTGACCCTCCGTATGACACAAAATTACTCGATATAGCTCTCGAAAAGATATTTGAGTTTGACATATTAAAAGAAAATGGTATAATTGTTTGCGAAAGCAGAGCGGAAAAAGTCCTGCCTGCCGCCAAAGAACCGTATTATATGCGCAAAGAGTATAAGTACGGTAAAATAAAAGTAACGCTGTATAGCAGGTGATAATTTATGAAAATAGCCGTATATCCAGGCAGCTTTGACCCGATAACGCTAGGTCACTTAAATATAATACGGCGCGCGGCGAAAATATTTGACAGGCTGTATGTCTGTGTGATGGTAAATTCCGCCAAAAATCCGATGTTCACGCTTGAAGAGAGAATGAACCTGATAAGAAAAGTCGTGGGACGCTTTGGCAATGTAGAGGTGGAGTGGTCGGATAAACTTTTAGTGGAATATGCGCTTTCAAAAAATGCAAGTGTCATAGTAAAAGGCCTGAGAGCCGTATCTGATTTTGAGATGGAGTACCAGCTTGCGCTAACTAATAAAAAGCTAGAGCCGTCTATAGACACGGTTTTCCTCGCAGCCGACGAAAAGTACTCGTATCTCAGCTCGACGGTAGTTAAAGAAATGGCGAAATATAACGCAAATTTGAGTAAATTTGTCCCCAGAGAAATCATAAACGATATATTAGACAAATCAGGAGGGAAAAGATAATGGGAAACAGTGTTCAGGAACTGCTTGAAATGCTCTATACATTGGTAAGCGAGGCGTGGGGTCTGCCGCTCGGCGCCGACAAATGCGTCATCGAACGTGATAAGGTTTTAGATCTTCTCGACGAGATCAAGGCTCAGCTTCCCGCCGAGCTTGCAGAGGCAAAGAGGCTTGTCGCCGCAAGAAGCGAGTTTGTGGCCAACGCCAAGAAAGAGGCAGAGTCAATAAGAAAAGTCGCCGAGGACAGAGCTCGTCAGATGATGGACGAGCAGGAGATTGTAAAAGCGGCTAAGGCTAAGAGTACAGAGATGGTCTCGATGGCCGAGGAGAGATCGGCCGAGCTGCGCAGAGTCGCAAATGAATACGCCGACGACGCACTGAGACGTACGGAGGAGGCTATTGCCGAGGCTCTCAACGAGGTTCGCCAGTCCAGGAGTAAATTTAGAAGCGTAGCCGCAAACTCACAGCGCCAAGAGCCTGCAGAGGATTGATCCCGGGCCGTTACTGCCGCTAAGTCTACAGCGAAAAAAGCAGGTTTTCAATAAAATTGGAACACACACTACATATTGTAGTGTGTGTTTTTTTGTGCACAAATTTCAAAATCGATCACATGGAAAAAATTTGTAAAACAGCAATAAACAACTCACCATGAGATTTTTTCGCAATAAAAAATTAGAAAAAATGAAAATTCGCTATTGCATTTTAAAAGGGTGTATTTTATAATAAAAACACTGAGTGGTGGATTGTGGTGGAAAATGCACTAAAATCCCATTAAAGAAAAAGGGGGCGGGTAAAAATGACTGGCATATACAACCATACGCTGGATGCAAAGGGCAGACTGTTTATACCCGCCAGACTGAGAGACGAGCTCGGAGACGTGTTTTATGTAACGCTCAGCATGGAAAAATGCCTTTCGGCCTATTCGTCAGAGAGCTGGGCGACTTTTATGGAGAAGATAAAGGCGATGCCCCGCGCAAAGCAGATAAAAATGCGTCCCCTGTTCTCACACGCGGCAAAATGCGAGCTGGACGCACAGGGCAGAATTCTTCTTCCGCAGGCGCTGCGCAATTTCGCTGGACTCGTCAAAAACGTCACCGTTGTTGGCGCGGGTGAGTGCGCGGAATTCTGGGATTCGGATACATGGACGTCGGTCGACACGCTCGAGACTACGCCGGAGAACATTGCGGAAGTGTTTACGGAGCTTGATTTCTGATGGATAGCTTACATATACCCGTCCTGCTTAAAGAAACAATCGAGGCTTTGAACATAGATCCGCATGGTCTGTACGTCGACGGTACGCTCGGCCGCGGCGGACATTCAAGGGCGATACTTGAAAAGCTGACAGACGGCAGGCTCATAGCGATCGACAGGGATCAGACGGCGATAGACGACTGCAGGCGCAGGCTTTGTGAGTTTAACGATAAGATCACATATGTCCATGGAAATTTCCGGGATATAAAAAGCATATTGAACGACGCCGGCGACGCGCAGGTGGACGGGATGCTTTTCGATCTCGGCGTTTCGTCGCCGCAGCTTGACGAGGCGGAAAGAGGATTTTCGTATATGCACGATGCGCCGCTCGATATGAGGATGGACAAGACGGCTACCGTCACGGCTAAAGACGTTGTGAACACATGGCCGGAGGATGAGCTCAGACGCATTTTCTTCGAGTACGGAGAAGAGCGGTACGCGACCCGTATAGCGGCGGGAATAGTAAGACGACGCAAGGAAGCGCCGATAGAGACTACTTTCGAACTTGTAGATGCGATAAAGAGCTCAATGCCGGCGCAGGCGCTGCGGGAAAAACAGCATCCGGCAAAAAGGACATTCCAGGCGATACGGATCGCCGTAAACGACGAACTGGATTCCATATCGGATATGCTGAGCGACGCTGCCGACTGCCTTAAAAGCGGCGGCAGGATAGCGGTGATAAGCTTTCACTCGCTTGAAGACAGGATAGTTAAGAATTTGTTTAATTCTAAGGAAAAAGGGTGTACATGCCCGCCGGATTTCCCCGTATGTGTCTGCGGGTTTAAACAGACAATGAAAGTCATAACGAGAAAGCCCATAGTAGCGGGCAAAAAAGAGCTTGAGATCAATCCGCGGGCGAGAAGTGCAAAGCTTAGAGTCGCGGAAAAGATCTAGCTAAACGGCAGATTCCGAAAGAGTGATTTTAATGCCAAGAAGAGGAAATGAATACGAATATGCGTCGAGTGCCGTTTACGGCAACGTAGCATATGACCTTAACAGATACGGCAACGCGCAGCCGGCGCCGGAATACGATTACGAACCGCAGCCGCAGGAACAGCCGCGTATACGTCCCGTAAAAAGGACACAGGCCGTAGAAGAGACGAGACAGGGGCTTTCGCTTTTTGCGATAGTCGGCTTTGGCGCGCTCACGGCGCTTATGGTGCTCATACTTATGGCCTATGTCGAGCTTACCTCAGTAACCGCCCAAACGGCTCAGCTCAGAGAGGAGCTTGCGGAGGCGGTTGAGACAAAGGCTCAGCTTGAGATAAAGTACGAAAATGCTTTTGATTTGGAGCAAGTGGAGGAGTATGCTGTCGGAACGCTTGGAATGGTAAAACCCAGCGAAGAGCAGATTACCGTGCTTGACGGTATAAGAAGCGACAAGGCGGAGATACTCTCAGGCGGCGGTGAGGGCGGCATATTGCGCACCGTATTGACTGCGGTATTGGAATATTTTCGCTGATCCGGGCAGTATAATTTATTGCGGACAAATCTGTCTGCGATAAATTAGTCTGAACGGAGAAATGACAATATGAAATACCAGCGCAGCGCGGAACGCGATATGCGACCGAACAGAACGATCCTCAGCCGTACACTTTTTCTCATGATAGTGTGCGGCATAGTTGCGTTTATAATATTGGTCGCAAAACTGTATACGATACAGATCCGCGACCATGAATTTTATGAGACTCAGGCGCTCGACCAGCAGACAAACGAGACGAAGATACCGGCGTTCCGCGGGACGATATACGACCGTAACGGGAACGAGCTCGCCGTAAGCGTCACATCCTACAGCGTGTATCTAAGCCCGTACGAGCTTAAATACTACGGTGAAAGCGCAGATACTGTGGCGGATGTCTTGTCGCAGACACTGGGAGCCAGCAGAGAATCTGTTCTCAAAAAGACAGAGGATGTAAGCGCGTGGTATAAAACCATCGCCGTGAAGATCGACTCCGAGACGGCGGGTAAGCTGCGGGAAGCGAAAAGCGAAAATAATTTAAAGAGCATACATATTGAAAACGACACAACGCGCCAGTATCCTTACGGAAGCCTTGCCTGTCATGCAATCGGTTTCGTCGGAACGGACGGGACGGGACTCGAGGGGATAGAGGCGCTGTACGATGAATATTTGACAGGAGTTGACGGAAATGTATCACGTCTTGCCGCCGGCAACGGGACGGAGATGCTCTCGGGCACATATGAACAGTACATAGACGCAGTAGACGGCAGTGATCTAACGCTCACCATAGACGCAGGCGTCCAGCGCATGACAGAGAAATGCGTAAAGCAGGCCATAGAGGATTATGATGTTCAAAACGGCGGCTGTGCTATAGTCATGAATGTGAAAACGGGCGCTATACTGGCTTTGGCCAGCTTTGACAACTATGATTTAAACGATTACAGAAGCGTTTCCGACGAGAAACAGGCGGAACTCGATAAGATAACAGACCGCGACGAGTATAACGCCGTACTGAGGGAGGCACAGCTCAAGCAGTGGAGAAACATGGCGCTGAGCGATACATACGAGCCCGGCTCGGTGTTTAAAACCATAACGCTCGCCATAGGGCTCGACAGCGGAGCTATAAAAACGAGTGATTCGTTTTACTGCGGCGGGTCAATGAGCGTTTTGGGCAGAAATAAGCCGCTTAATTGCTGGAGACACAGCGGACACGGCTCTCAGAGTCTTGCACAGGCGGCACAGCACTCGTGCAATGTCGCGTTTGTAAATATAGGGCTCAGAATAGGAGCCGAGACATTTTACGAATACGCCGAAAAATTCGGCTTGTTCAATAAAACGGGCGTCGACCTCATCGGCGAGGCCGGAAGCCAGTGGTGGAGCGAGGACGTGTTCTTCAATCCCGAGAACCTCTCGCAGCTTGCGGCCGCATCGTTCGGACAGACGTTCAATATAACGCCGATACAGCTTATAACGGCGGTATCCGCGGCGGTCAACGGCGGAGAAATGGTAAAACCGTATGTAGTAGATACGGTGACGTCGCCGGACGGCGTCGTAGAGTATAAAAAGGATTCAGCCCCGGAATACCGGGTGATATCCGAGGAGACGTCGCAGGCTGTCTGCGATATCCTCGAATCGGTAGTCGCCGATAAAGAGGGTACAGGTAAAAACGCGGCCGTAGCCGGTTACCGCATAGGCGGCAAGACAGGCACATCGGAAAAGACGGGAAAGTCGTTTGAAAACGGCGAGAAGGAGTATATCGTCTCATTTTGCGGGATAGCACCGATGGATGATCCCGAGATAGCGGTGCTTGTACTGCTCGATACTCCGAGCTATAGTACCGGGCTCTATATAAGCGGCGGCAATATGGCAGCACCCACGGTCGGAAACATTTTTGCAGACATTCTGCCCTATCTCGGCTACGAAAAAACGTACACCGAGGAAGAGCTTGCGGTCATCGACGTAGCCGTGCCGGATGTAACGGGCATGGCCGCCTCCGATGCTGCGGCAGAACTTAAAAAAGCGGGTCTGAACGCTCAGATAGTCGGAGACGGCGATACGGTCGCAGACCAGCTTCCTCCCGCGGGCGCGGAGATATCGGCCGGCCAGACAGTCGTCCTCTATACAGGCGCACGGCCGGACGAGACGCAGACTGTAGTGCCGGATCTGATCGGCCTTACGTTTGAAGAAGCTATAAATACACTTGAGCGTGCCGGGCTTTACATGATGACCGCAGATCTCTATACGGGTAACGAAGAGGCGATCATATGGAAGCAGTCGGCACAAAGTGGAGTCACCGTCGACAGCGGCAGCGTGATCGAGGTCGCTCTTGCGGAAAACGTGGATGAAGGTATAGAATAAAAAATAAGCTGTCTATACTGATGAAAGGCGGTGCTTACCGTGAAACTAAAAGAACTTATTAACGGACTCGAAGTGCTCGAATGGCACGCAGACCCGGAGCTTGAGATATCCAGCGTCAGCTATGATTCAAGAAAGACAGAAAACGGAGATATGTTCGTTGCTATATCGGGGCACGCGAGTGACGGGCACGATTACATAAATGCTGCGGCCGCAAAGGGCGCTGCGTGCATACTTTGTGAAAAAAAGCCGGAGCTTGATATACCGTTTGTGCTCGTTTCTGATACGCGGCGCGGGCTTGCCGTGGCAGGCGCGCACTTTTTCGGAGACCCGGCGCGGAAGATGAAAATTATCGGCGTCACCGGAACAAACGGCAAAACGACGACGACAAACCTTATAAAAAGCATTTTGGAACAGCTTTGCGATGATAAAGTGGGACTCATCGGCACAAACTGTAATATGATAGGCGACAAGATCGTGGACACCGAGCGCACGACGCCCGAGTCCTTTGAGCTTCAAAAGCTGCTCCGGCAGATGTGCGATGAGGGCTGTAAATACGTCGTGATGGAGGTGTCGTCACACGCATTGTATTTAAAACGTGTCTACGGCATCGAGTTCGAGGTCGGTGTTTTCACAAATCTGACCCGCGACCACCTCGATTTCCATAAGACTATGGAGGAGTACGGCGCTGCCAAGGCGCTCCTGTTTAAACAGAGCAGAAAAGGCGCTGTCAATATTGACGATAAATATGCGGAAATGATGATCGAAGCGGCCGAATGCCCGATATTCACCTATTCCACCCGCCGCGACGATGCGGATCTGACGGCGAAAAATATAATCCTTAAGGCCGACGGGGTGAGCTTCTGCGCACTTGAGATCGGAAAACTGGAAAAGGTTAAACTCGCCATACCGGGGAGCTTTTCGGTGTATAACGGCCTTGCGGCAATAGCCGCCGCTGTAAATCTGGGATTTGATCTCGGAAAAGTCTGTGCCGCGCTTTCAAACTGCCACGGCGTTAAAGGGCGTGCGGAAATTGTGCCGACAGGGCTCGATTTCACCGTCATGATAGACTATGCGCATACTCCCGACGCACTTGAAAACATCATAAAACCAGTAAAAGGCTACGCGCAGGGCAGGGTCGTTGTCCTGTTCGGATGCGGCGGCGACAGGGACAAAACAAAGCGCCCCATAATGGGTGAAATAGGGACGACGCTTGCCGATTTTGCCGTAATAACCTCGGATAACCCCCGTACGGAAGATCCGTCGGATATAATAGACGATATACTCGCCGGTGTAAAAGGTAAGAAAAAGACATATACCGTGATAGAAAACAGAAGAGAAGCCATCGGCTGGGCGATGAAAAACGCGCAGAAAGATGATATAATCATTCTCGCCGGAAAAGGACATGAAGATTACCAGATGATCGGTGTTGAAAAACACCATTTCGACGAACGCGAGGTAGTCGCCGAATTCTTGTCACAGATGAAAAAACAGTAGATTTGAGGTTTTGTAGATGATAGTAAAGCTTGCCGTATCTTTTTTCTGTTCACTTATCATAACCTATCTTGTCGGCCGGGTGCTCGTGCCCGCGCTGCGCAGGGTAAAGGCGGGACAGTCGATAAAAGAGGACGGACCTGTGTGGCATATGTCAAAACAGGGTACGCCGACGATGGGCGGGCTTATGTTTATATGCGCCATCGCCATAGTCTGTCTCAGCGTCGGTATCGAGGAGATAGCAAACGGAAGCTACGGACATCTTTTCGTGCTGCTTCTCGCGATGCTGTACGGCGCGATAGGCTTTTTTGATGACTATGAGAAGCTCAAAAAGAAACAGAATACGGGCCTTACGGCAAAGCAGAAGTTTCTGCTTCAGCTCGCCTGCGCCATCGCGTTCATATATCTTTTAAGGCTTTTCGGATATTTAAAACCAAACCTGTATGTCCCGTTCATAAACATAACGATCCCGCTTCCCGAGATAGTGTACTTTGTGTTCGCGGCGTTTGTAATGGTTGGATGCGTCAACGCGGTAAATATAACAGACGGCGTGGACGGCCTTGCTGCCGGCGTGTCCGTACCGGTCGCGGCGTGCTATACGGCGGTGTCATATATATGGGGGTATACGGAACTCGGCATATTTGCCGCCGCACTGACGGGCGGCCTTGTCGGATTTTTGATATTCAATTTCCATCCCGCAAAAGTGTTCATGGGCGACACGGGCTCACTTTTCCTTGGAGGGGTGATCTGTGCCATGGCATTCGCGCTCGATATGCCGCTCATACTCGTAACGCTCGGCATCGTGTATATCATCGAGACGCTGTCGGATATCATACAGGTGGCGTATTTTAAATTGACCCACGGCAAGCGGGTGTTCAAAATGGCGCCGCTGCATCACCATTTTGAGATGTGCGGCTGGAGCGAAAAAAAACTGTTCATAGTATTTACAGGCGTATCGGCAATATTTGCGGTGATCTCGTTTATCGGAGTGCTTGACAGATACGGCCTGTAACCGTCACAGCGCGTGGAGGTAAGGATTATGCCGGAAAAAATAGATTATTTTGACAGAGTTTCTGAAAATAGAGAGCAGAAGTATCACGAGCGCAGCCTGCGCAATTATAACAGCGCCGGCCGTCAGAAAAGAAGCGCTGTGGATCTTCCGCTCGTCGTATTGACGCTCGTCATCCTGACGATCGGCGTAGTAATGGTGCTTTCGGCAAGCTACGCAAGGGCGTACTATACAATAGGGAATCCAACGAACTACTTTGTGAGACAGGCGGGTTTTGCCGTCGCCGGCGTCGCCGTCATGTTCCTCGCGTCACGCTTCCGTACCGGTATGTACAGAAGATTTGCGTTTATCGTTCTCGGCATATCGATTGTTGCGCTGATCCTTGTCCTTATCCCGGGCATCGGCACCGGTAAAGAGGAGACGGGCGCTCAGCGCTGGATAGACCTTGGATTTACGACGTTTCAGCCGTCTGAGATAGCAAAGGTAGGCGTAATACTGTCATTTTCGGCGCTCGCCTGCATATACAAGGAAAAAATGAAGACGTTTAAGTATGGCGTAGTGCCGTTCGGGGCGATCCTTGCCGTCATCGTAGGGCTTTTAGTGCTCGAACCGCATCTTTCCGGCTCGATAATCATAATCGGTGTCGGCGGTGTATTGATGTTTGTCGGCGGTACTAAGACAAAGTGGCTTGCCGCCATCGGCGGGATAGCGCTTGTCGCCGGTATAATACTGATAAGATTTCTCGGCTATGCGGAGGACAGAATAGAGATATGGCGCAATCCGTTTTCCGATCCGACGGGAGACGGATATCAGACGATACAGTCGCTCTATGCAATAGGCTCAGGTGGGCTTCTGGGGCTTGGATTTGGGCAGGGAAGACAGAAATTCTTATATCTTCCCGAAGAGCATAACGATTTTATTTTCTCAATAGTGTGCGAAGAACTCGGTTTCGTCGGCGCGGTTTTCATACTGTTTCTTTTCGCGCTGCTGATAATAAGGGGCTATTGGATAGCTCTCCACGCCAGAGACCGTTTCGGTTCGCTCATCGCAACGGGAATTACGACGCTTTTTGCGATACAGGTTTTTCTCAACGTTGCCGTCGTAACGAACCTATTCCCGTGTACAGGCGTGTCACTGCCGTTTTTCAGCTACGGCGGAACTGCGCTTTTGATACAGATGTTTGAAATAGGAATAATTTTATCGGTATCAAGAGAGATACCAATGAAAAAAATAAAGGAGAACAGCATTGAGACGGAACGGCTGTCGCGGGGAGACGTGGAGTAATGAAATTTTTGTTCACTTGTGCGGGCACTGCCGGCCATATAAATCCTGCGCTTGCAATAGCAGGAAGACTAAGGGAACTTATGCCGGACTCGGAGTTTCTGTTCATAGGCTCAAACCGCGAGATGGAAAAACGGCTTATACCGGCCGCCGGATTTAGGCTTGAAAATATAACAATAACGGGGTTCAGCCGCGGCTTCAAGCCGGCGGATATAAAAAAGAACCTGAAAACGCTTAAAAACCTCTGGGTATCATCAAGAGAGTGCAGGCGTATATTTGCGGAGTTTAAACCGGATATAGCAATAGGTACGGGCGGGTATGTGTGCTATCCCGTGCTCACGCGCGCCGCAGAATTAAAGATACCGACGGTGATTCACGAGTCAAACGCCATCCCGGGACTGACTACAAAAATGCTCGCCGATAAAGTGACAAAAATACTCGTTGCGTTTCCCGATACGGAGGGTCACTATAAAGATAAAGACAAGCTTGTCGTTACGGGCACGCCTGTGCGGAGCGATTTCGCAAAAATGTCAAAAGCCGTCGCCAGAGACAGCCTTCATATAGACGAAAAACCGCTTATAGTGTCGGTTTGGGGGTCGCTCGGCGCCGCAAAGATGAACGAATATATGGCTCAGTTTATAAAACTCGCTATAAAAAGCGGGAAGTTTAATGTCATACACTCTACCGGCGGAGGAGAAGCCGGCCTCAAGACAATGAAAAATCACCTGAAAGACATCGGCGTGACCGATATCCCTCAGGCGATAGACATACGCCCCTATATAGAAAATATGGGGACGGTAATGACAGCGGCGGATCTTGTCCTGTGCCGCGCGGGAGCCTCGACGATAGCCGAGCTTACAAATATGGGCGTTCCGGCAATCATAGTGCCGTCGCCGAACGTGGTGGGCAACCATCAGGAGAAAAACGCCAGAGCGCTTGAGCGTGCCGGCGGTGTCAAGATGATCCTGGAAAAGGATTGCAGCGGAGAAATACTGTATAAGACGGCGGAAGCCATGTTAAGCGATGCAGGCGCTATGGAGAAGATGTCGGAATGCTCGAAGAAAGCGGGAGTACCCAATTCGGCCGACGTGATAGTTGATACGATTTTATCACTTATTAACTAAAAGCGTGATAGAAGCATAGTATGACCTGTAACTAAAATAAAGGATACGGGGGGATATTATGTGAGCACACTTAGAATAAACGGAGGCAAAAGGCTCGCTGGAGAGATAGAGGTACACGGTGCGAAAAACAGTGTACTTCCGATCCTTGCCGCGTCTCTGCTCGCAAACGGCGAAACGGTAATACATAATTGCCCGGGACTCAGCGACGTGGACGCCGCTGTAAAAATACTGCGCCACCTTGGATGCGGCGTAAAACGCGAAGGTACTACAATAACGATAGATTCCTCAACGATGGACAGATGCGACATCCCCGATGCGCTGATGCGGGAGATGCGCTCGTCGGTAATATTCCTTGGCGCGATAGTAGCGCGCTGCGGCGAGGCGGTCTTGTCCATGCCCGGCGGATGCGAGCTCGGCCCGAGACCTATAGACATGCACCTTGCGGCGCTTAAATCCATGGGCGCGGAGATCACCGAGACCGGCGGGAATATCATATGCCGGTCCAAAAAACTTCACGGCGCAAGAATAGACTTCCTTACACCGAGTGTCGGTGCGACGGAAAACAGCATGGTCGCGGCGTCGTGCATAGAGGGCACAACGGTCATAAATAACGCAGCCCGGGAACCTGAGATATGTGATTTGCAGGATTATCTCAATAAACTCGGCGCAAATGTAAGCGGCGCGGGAACTCCCGTCATTGTTGTCGAGGGCAGAAGCTTTAAAGGCTCTGCCGAACATACCGTTATACCGGACAGAATAGTTGCGGCGACGTATCTCACAGCCGTAGCATGCGCCGGCGGCGACGTTGTCGTAAAAGATCTCATCCCAGCGCATGTGTCAACGATAACCCAGGCTCTCGAGGAAATGGGCTGCCATATCGAGACGCACGGCGGCAGTATACGGATAGTTAAAAACGAAAACAGGCTCGTAGCCCCGAGACCGGTCATCACAAGGCCATATCCGGGATTCCCGACCGATGCGCAGCCGATGCTCATGTCGGCCACGCTGACAGCCGCCGGCACAACTGTTTTCGTAGAAAATATATTCGAGAACCGCTTCAGACATGTCAGCGAATTGAGGCGAATGGGCGCAGATGTTAAAACTGAGGGGCGCGTCGCGATCGTCTCCGGAGTCGAAAAGCTTCACGCAGCCCCTGTCGCTGCAACAGACCTTCGCGGCGGAGCGGCGCTCGTCGTTGCAGCGCTCGGCGCAGAGGGCACGAGCGTTATATCAGAACTTAAACACATAGACAGAGGGTATTACGGTCTTGAAAATGCGCTGCGGGGCATAGGAGTCGATATAGAGCGTGTCTGAATACGATCCTGAGAGGATATAAAATGTTTTTTGGCAGAGGAAAAAAGGCATACAGAAAACGCAAAAAGCCTAGATACAGGTATGTGTTTTTCGCAATAGTGCTCATGACGGTCACGATCATTTTGGGAATGAGCGTGTTTTTCAAGATACAGACCATAGAGATCACCGGCTCGAGCCGGTACACAAAAGAGGAAATACTGGCTGCTTCCGGGAGACAGATTGGGGACAATTTGATGCTCACAAGAAGCTCTGCGGTAGCAGCGGGTATAAAGGAACAGCTTCCGTATATAGCCGTTGCGGAGGTCACAAAAGTGTGGCCGTCGACGCTTGTAATATCGGTGGAAGCTGATCCGTTTGCAGCAATAATTGAAAAGGAAAGCGGGGGATATTACAGGATCGGCAGCGGCGGAAAAATATTGGAGGAGCTCAGTGAAAAACCGCAGACAGGGCAGATGGAGATCATCGGCCTTATGGCGGACGGCGAAAAGAGCAAAACAGGGAGCACGTTTGTGGCGGCAGGCGACGATAAGGTTGTATACCGGTACACGCTCGATATAATCGAGGCGATCGTGGAAAACAATCTGCAGGGTTCGATCGCGTGGTTGGATGTTACAGAGCCGGGAAATATAAAGCTGAGCTGCAACGGCATATATACTGTCGAGATAGGAACCGGCGAGCATATTGACGATAAGCTTGCGGTGCTTGTCAAAATGCTCGAGACGCTGGGAAATGAACAAAGTGGAAGAATAATTTTGAAAGACCATAAAAATGCGAGCT
>CALXCR010000065.1 GCA_944386855.1 uncultured Oscillospiraceae bacterium | reverse complement strand
GCTCCTGTTGGGCGCGACGGGGGTGTAGGTGGCCTCGCGGGGGGGTTTGTCCTCGGGGTCCATGCAGTATTTGACTTTTTCCAGGTAATTCTCAACGATCTTCTCAAAAAGCTCGTCGTTGAACGACGCATGCTCGTATGTGAATTTAGGCTTGCCTATTTCGTCGACCATCTTGTTTATGAGATCGATTATCGGCTTTATCGCTTCATGAGCCGCCATGATGCCGTCGAACATAACGTCCTCGGGGATCTCATTGCCGCCGGCTTCTATCATAACAACCTTCTGCGATGTAGCGGCGATCGTGCAGTACATCTCGGAGACGGCGCGCTCGGCGCTCGTCGGGTTTATAACATATTTGCCATCGACATATCCAATACCGACCCCCGCGATAGGCCCGTTAAACGGTATATCGGATATCGACACCGCAGCGGAAGCGCCGATCATTGCGGCGATCTCCGGCGAGCAGTCATGGTCAACCGCCATGACGGTGCACACGATAACTACGTCGTTTCTGAGATCGGACGGGAAGAGCGGACGCATCGGACGGTCGATCATACGGGCGGCGAGTATACCGCGCTCAGACGGCTTGCCCTCGCGTCTGTTGAAGCCGCCGGGTATGCGGCCGACGGAGTACATCTTCTCCTCAAAATCAACCGACAGCGGGAAGTAATCGATACCATCCTTAGGACGGGGTGAAGCCGTCGCTGTTACTAAAACTGCCGTCTCGCCGTAGCGGACCATGACAGCGGCGCTGGCAAGCTCTGCAAATTTGCCTACCTCAAGCGTAAGAGGTCTGCCGGCAAGATCCATTGAATAAGTCTTATGGTCAGGAAATTCTCTGTGTTTGATTATCATTGTATTGCTCCTTTTCATTTTATTTCACATGGAGCATACAAGGCTCTTTAGCACTTGAAAAAGCGTCCCTGCGCCGGATTTATGCGGAATGCGTGCGGCAAGCGGAGTCCGTGCGCCGCGGCAAAACGCCGAAAAACGGAAAACGTCCGTGTTATTCGGACGGGTAAAGCGCCGTGCCATACCGCATGCAAAGCGTTACGGCGGACTTTCGCGTGCAGGGGCGTATTTTCAACTGCTAAAAAAGAATCGTATGCCCATGTAATATTTATCTTATTGTTTGAAAAATGTGAATAAAAATTCACAGAAACGGAGGGGCAAAAGACGCCCCTCCGCGCGTAAACTATCTTCTGATACCGAGCTTTGCGATACAGGCCCTGTAGCGCTCAATATCTACCTTTGCGAGGTAGTCGAGCAGACGGCGACGCTTACCGACCATCTTGTACATGCCAAGACGGCTGTGGTTATCCTTCTTATGCACTTTCAGGTGCTCTGTAAGCTGGGCAATACGCTCCGTGAGGATAGCGATCTGGACCTCCGGCGAGCCGGTGTCGGTCTCATGCGTGCGGTTAGCCTCGATAACGGCTGTTTTTTGTTCCTTTGTGATCATTTTCAAAGTTCCTTTCTTTAATAGAGTTCCCCATGTCCTGGTAACGGGCCGAAAGAGTGCGGAAAAACGGTATCCGCTGTATCCCGAAACTAAGCGCAGGGGCATAAGCTATATAATTCTATCATAGTCATGCCGGAAAGTAAAGAAAAAAATAAAGTTTTAAATTTGATGTTCGGATTAGAATATTAATATGTCCCATACAATATTGATAATCCGTATTGACGGTGATATCATAATACGGAAATTTTTATAAATTGGGGGTTTTGTTAATATGCAGCAGATCTTTGAATTTATAATGATGCTTTGCTTCGGCGTGTCGTGGCCGCTGTCCGTCTATAAATCGTATAAGGCGCGGACGGCGACGGGCAAAAGCTTTATGTTCCTCGTCGCGATCGAGATCGGATACATAAGCGGCATAATGGGTAAATTTGTCACCGGCAATGTGAATTATGTTCTAATCATGTATCTTATAAACTTCGTCATGGTGACGGCGGATATCGCGCTGTATTTCAGAAACAGGCGGCTCGATAAGCTGACAGCGAAAAACTGAGCGCCGGACGGCGCGGTACGGATCGGAAAGACCGAGCGGTCTTTTCGATCTGTTTATTTTTCCAAATATATCATAAGCGCTGCTATATCGGCCGGCGAGACTCCCGATATGCGGGATGCCTGACCGAGATTTCGCGGACGTATCCGGCCGAGCTTCTGCCTCGCCTCAAGGCGCAGCCCGTTTATATTTGAATAATCGATATCGTCCGGCAGCGTTTTTTCTTCCATCTTGCGGAAATCCTCGATCTGCTTAAGCTGCTTTTCGATGTATCCCGCGTATTTGAGCGATATCTCCACCTGTTCCGTGACGGCGCTGTCAAGCCGCGGTCTGTCGGGGTCGAACGACGCCGTGCATTCATAGTTAAGCTGCGGGCGGCGTATCAAGGACGCGAGGCTCACGCCAGATACCGGCACTGTAGTACCGTGCGACTTAAGCATTTCGGAGAGTTCGGGCGACGGCGCGGCGTATGTCTTTTCAAGACGTTTTATCTCACGGTCCACCGCGGCATATTTAGAGACGACTTTATTATACTGCTCGTCGGATACAAGCCCGATGCGCCGTCCGATGTGTGAAAGGCGTATGTCGGCGTTGTCCTGCCTAAGAATAAGCCGGTATTCGGAGCGCGACGTCATCATCCTGTACGGCTCGTTCGTGCCTTTCGTCACAAGGTCGTCAATAAGCGTGCCGATGTAGGACGACGAGCGGTCGAGTATCATCGGATCTTCTCCTTTTATTTTCAAAGCGGCGTTTACCCCCGCCACAAAGCCCTGAACGGCGGCCTCCTCGTAGCCTGAAGAGCCGTTGAACTGCCCCGCGCCGTAAAGCCCGGGGATTTTTTTGACCTCAAGCGTCGGATAAAGCTCAAGTGGGTTTATGCAGTCGTATTCAATGGCGTATGCACAGCGCGTCATCTCGGTGTGCTCAAGCCCCTTTATTGTGTGCAGCATCTCTATCTGCACGTCCTCGGGCAGTGATGACGAAAACCCCTGAACGTAAAGCTCTTCCGTGTCAAGCCCCATCGGCTCGATAAAAAGCTGATGCCGCGGCTTATCGGAAAAGCGGACGACCTTGTCCTCGATAGAAGGGCAGTAGCGCGGGCCGATCCCCTCAATAACGCCGGAGAAAAGCGGGCTGCGGTGCAGATTTTCGCGGATGATGCGGTGCGTCTCCTCGTTCGTGTATGTCAGATAGCATACGGCGCGGTTTTGCGGAGGTTCACTCGTCTGAAACGAAAACGGCTGCGGATGCTCGTCCCCGTACTGTATCTCCATCTGCGAAAAATCGACGGAACGACGGTTGATCCTCGGCGGCGTACCAGTTTTAAAGCGGCGCATGTCGAGCCCAAGCTCACGAAGGCATGAGCCGAGCGTAACGGAGGCAAACATTCCGTCAGGACCGCCCTCGCGCGTCACGTCGCCGACAATCGTACGCCCTTTAAGATAAGTTCCGGTGCATATGACGGCGGCGCGGCACTCGAATATCGCGCCCGTCTGCGTTTTGACGGCGGCAACGACGCCATCTTTGAGCTCTACCGAGACGACCTCTGCCTGCTTCACGCTCAGATTTTCGCACAGCTCAAGCGTGTGCTTCATGATTTTCTGATATTCGCGCCTGTCGGCCTGCGCGCGCAGCGAGTGGACCGCGGGCCCCTTGCCGCGGTTTAAAAGCCTGTATTGGATACAGGCGCGGTCGGCGGCTTTTGCCATCTCGCCGCCAAGCGCATCGAGCTCGCGCACGAGATGTCCCTTGCCCGTGCCGCCGATAGCGGGGTTGCACGGCATATTGCCGACGGAGTCGAGGTTTATCGCAAAGCACACGGTACTAAGCCCCATCCTCGCGCAGGCGAGAGCGGCCTCGATACCGGCGTGTCCCAGCCCGATAACGGCAACGTCATATTTTCCGGCGAAATAATCCATGATCTGATCCTCTGTGTAAAATATAAAATAACCTAACTTATAAATTTTATTATAAATCCGGTCAAATTGCAACACGGCGGAATATCGGACTAACAGGCGGCGTTATCATATGTCCGCGGCTTTTGCTTTAAGGCATGATATTGCAATCATATTTACGCCGGAAAAATCCGCGCCGGCATATAAATGCGTCCGCAGAGGGAGAATCCCGTCCGCGGCAAACGTACCGGGATCAGCCAGAAATCAAAAAATAAACGGTACGAAGCGATACTCCGTACCGTTTTTGTTCTGCACGGCGTTACTTCCTGGTTTTTCCGTGTCTGCCCAGGCGTATCATAAGAAGACCGTATAAAATAAGCCCTAAGCATAGCGCAAACAACCAGAGGAGATTGTGCACCTTTAAAAATGCAAAGAACCCCGTCTCCATAATGGTTCTGACATCGCCCTCTGGCGGGTCGTATATGATGCCCGGAAACAGAGAATTTAAAATGCCGAGCACTAAGATTCCTATTGTGCCGAGTCCCGACATGACAGCGCCTAAGATTATAGAAGTTCTGTTTCCACCCAGATTTTCCGGCGGCGTCTGTGCAGGCTGCGCGTTCTGCGCGGTAAGATCAGGCCGTTCGATCTCGTCTTTCATGAGGTAATCAAGGGAGCAGTCAAAAAATCGGCACAGCTTTATCATGTTGTCCATATCCGGCATTGCCCCCGTTTCCCATTTTGAGACCGCCTGTCTTGAAACGTTTAGCTTTTCTGCAAGTTGCTCCTGCGACAGCCCGTTGGTCCTGCGGAGATTTTGCAGTTTTTCGCTGAATGTCATATGAGTTCTCCTTCCTCAGTCCCGCGGCGAATACTCTCGACTCATTGCGGGATTTAAGATTGTTTAGCCTGAGCATATGATAAAAGGGCGTTTTTTTCAACCGCGCAGAGATGGAATTTCCGCAACGGTGCGTTGCGTCCGGCAAAAAATGACGTCGATCGCCGCTTTTTGGCCAGTGGGATAGTGTGATTTATTTTTCAGGCGAAACGCCGATTACGGTGAGTGTATCGCCGCGGACGCAGAATTTCACCTCTATCCCGTAAAACGAAAATCCGTATACCCGGTCGGGGTTATCCTGATACGCGGGACGCGGGTCGCAGGCGAGTATGCCGCAGAGCGCGCTTTTCACATCGGAGGGGATCTTGTCCTCGACCGCATCGTCGAATACTACATTAAGCCGGCGTATCTCTCCGTCGGCAAAGCTGCATAGGGCGTCGGGATGGCAGTCGGCGTATGTGAGATACGGCTTTATATCGTATATCGGCGTACCGTCCATAAGGTCGGCTCCGCTTACATGCAGGATAAGCCTGCCGCCCGTATGCTCTACCGCGTCGAGCTTTACGCATGAAAGACCGATAGAGTTCGGGCGAAACGGGGAACGGGTCGCAAAAACGCCGACGCGCGTATTGCCGCCGAGACGCGGCGGACGCACAGTGGGAGATATATCGCGCTTTTGTACAGCAGAAAATTCCCATAAAAGCCATATGTGCGAAAACTGATCAAGCCCGCGCACAAAATCCGGATTTGAAAACTCCGGTTCGAAAACAACCTCCGATTTAAGATCTTTTACAATACCGCTCTGCCGCGGTATGCCGAATTTTGACGCAAAGCCGCTTTTCATGCGCGCTATGACCGTAAGACCGGCGGAATTTTCCATGCCGCGTCACCGTCCTTCCGTATTGTCTTTTTAGCAATGGTATTTTATTATAAACGCGCATAATTTACAACGCCGACATCGCAACTAGGCGGGAAAATGCACATTTTGGCAAAAAAGCCTCGTAGAAACGCAGAAGCTCGGCAAAGAGCTTGATTTTTGTAAAAAAAACCTTAAAATAGATAATATGCAGACGCTCTGCCGTGAGTCCTGCGTTTAAGGTTGAAACAGGCTGTTTCAGGCGGTATAGCCATACCGCAGAACGGCACGGCTTTGTGCAATCTGTCAAGGCAGATCTATTTGAAATTGAAAAGGAGCAGGGAGAATGAATATTGAGATAAGAGAACAGCTTTATGAGGGAAAGGCAAAGCAGGTGTTTCTCACAAGCGATCCGGAGATAGTAATGGTCCACTATAAGGACGATGCGACTGCCGGCGACGGTGCGAAAAAAGGCACGATCCGTGATAAGGGCGTCGTAAACAACAAGCTGTCGAACGCTCTCATGCAGAAGCTGGAGCGTGAGGGCATTCCCACCCACTATGTCGAGGAGCTCAACGACCGCGACACGCTTGTGAAAAAAGTGGACATCGTTCCGCTTGAGGTAATAATTCGCAATGTTGCCGCAGGCAGCTTTTCAAAGAGAATGGGCGTGCCGGAGGGGACGGAGTTCAAGCGCCCGACGATAGAGTTCAGTTATAAAAACGATGATCTGCACGACCCATTTATAAACTCGTACTACGCGCTCGCGCTCGACCTCGCCACACAGGAGGAGATCGACACGATAGTCGAGATGGCATTCAAGATCAACGATATATTAAAGGATATCCTGCTCAAGGCAAATATCAGACTTATAGACTTCAAGCTGGAGTTTGGCCGCCTGCCGGACGGAAAGATCGTGTTAGCCGACGAGATAAGCCCGGACACCTGCCGTTTCTGGGACGCGACGACAGGCGCGCATCTCGATAAGGATTTGTTCCGCCGCGACCTCGGCGGCGAAGAGGACGCTTATCAGGAGGTCATGCGCAGACTTCTGTGATAAAGCGTCGGGAGGAAAAAAGACCAGCCGCGCAGATGCGGCCGGGCAGAACGTATCAGGGCGCTTAAATGCCGGACGGCTGCGGCGTGTTTTGATTTTGCTTTGATGCGTCAGAAAAAGGAGACCCGATGGATGTTTTAAATTTTACAGGCCTTCACGAGGAGTGCGGCGTTTTCGGCATATACGACCACGCCGGCGATACCGACGTGCGCGCCGCCGTATACTCCGCGCTGTATGCGCTTCAGCACCGCGGTCAGGAGAGCTGCGGCATTGCCGTAAACTGCGACGGGGTCATATCATGGCACTGCGACGTGGGATTGGTAAGTGATGTGCTCGACAAGCGCGAGCTTGAGGCGCTGCCTGACGGCGCGAAAATGGCCGTCGGCCATGTCAGATACGCGACATCAGGAGACAGAAGCCGCGCAAATGCGCAGCCGCTCGTCGTACAGCACTGCAAAGGGAGAATGGCGCTCTGCCACAACGGCAATCTGACGAACGCTCCGCAGCTTCGCAGAAAGCTGGAGCTTGACGGGGCTATTTTCCACGGCACGGCGGATACGGAGGTCATAAGCTATCTGGTAACGCGCAGCCGCCTTGCGACAGACAGCATAGAGGACGCCGTGTCGAAAACCATGGAGATTATAGAGGGGGCATACAGCCTCGTTATAATGAGTCCGGGAAAGCTTATCGCCGCGAGAGATCCGAACGGATTCCGCCCGCTGTGTATAGGGAAGCTTCCGGACGGCGGTTATGTTTTCGCAAGCGAATCGTGTGCGCTCGACGCGTGCGGAGCGGAGCTTGTGCGCGATGTTGAGCCCGGCGAGATCGTGATAGCCGATCAAAGCGGGCTCAGGAGTATGAGGGAACACTGCGGCAAAAGGCCGAGCAGCTTTTGCGTGTTCGAGTTCGTGTATTTTGCAAGGCCCGATTCGATAATAGAGGGCGGCAGTGTGCACGAGGCGAGAAAGCAGGCTGGACGTTTTCTGGCGGAGGAACACCCTGCAGAGGCGGACGTCGTGCTAGGTGTGCCGGACAGCGGCATAGACGCGGCGCTAGGATATTCGGAGCGGAGCGGCATACCGTACGGTGTCGGATTTATTAAGAACAAGTATATCGGCAGGACGTTTATTCAGGGCACGCAGCAGCAGAGGGAAAACAGCGTCAGAATAAAGCTCAATACAATATCAAGTACTGTAAAGGACAGGCGCGTCGTACTGGTTGACGACAGCGTCGTCCGCGGTACGACGTGTGCGAGGATAATAAAGCTTTTGCGTGATGCCGGTGCAAAAGAGGTGCATTTCAGGATCTCGGCCCCGCCGTTTAAGCACCCGTGCTATTTCGGCACGGATGTACCTGACAGGCAGCATCTCATAGCGGTCGGCAGAACGCCGGAGGAAATAGCGGAGATAGTCGGCGCCGACAGCGTCGGATATTTAAGCGTTGAGCATGTGCGGCAGCTCTCGCCGGCGTCGGCCTGCGGATATTGCACAGGCTGCTTTACTGGTGAATATCCGGCCGACACGCCGGAGATACGGCAGGAAAACGTATGGGATAAGCCTGTTAAGAACATGATATAAATCTCAAAAACGCAAAAAGACGGACTCGGCCGCTTGCGGAGGGCTATCCTTTGTAATAAAAACTTAATGCTGTTTTTACGGTTTTTATATTTTTTCTGTTGATTTTTATCGCGAAGCGTCTTATAATGAAATAAATATCAATTTGTCAACTATTGCCTGTGGTTGATGATTGGTACTTTATACTCGTTTGTTTTGCAGATAATAAAAACCTAATTGAACCCAACAAATATTTTGCAGGAGGATATCACAATGGCAGATGTCAATGAGACAGCCCATGCTTTTGGTCGTAAAATTATAAGACTGATAAGCAATCTTGAGAGAAAGCGCAGAAGATATATAAACGAAGGGCTTCGCGAATATGGGCTTCAGGGCTCCATGTTCCTGTATCTTACGACGCTTGATACCCATCCCGGCTCGAGTCAGGATTTCATCGCAGAACATCTTGGCATTGATAAGAGCAATGTTGCGAGAACAGCACGTAAGCTTGAGGATAACGGATACATCCTTCGCGAGCTTTCACCAACTGATAGAAGGCAGTACTGTATGTATCTGACTGATAAAGGCAAAGAGCTTCTCCCTGTTATCTTTAACAGACTTCATAGCTGGACAGAAGCTGTTGCCGGAAACCTCAACGATGAAGAGCGCAGAACAGCGATCGATCTTCTCGAGAGAATGATGGACAACTCTATCAAAAATATCGACTGACAAAGCTTAGGCTGGTCACGCGGTGAAGCGATTTGCAAAAAAGCCTGAAAGTCGCCTGAAAAGGGCGGTGCTCAGGCTTTTTTTGCGCTGATATCGCGGTGTTTTTTTAATTTTTGCTGTTGCATAATACTTTTTTGTGTGATATCATGTACAATGGCATGGGATTGAAAGTTAGATAAATACGGTAAGCGTAAAAGCCCAAAATACATACCGCTTTTAACTGACACGCGGCGTTAAGCAGTTATCCCATTGGAAATTAAAAGCTCTTAGCTATGTATATAGCCGAGCGTTTATACAGGAGGTCAAATATATGAAAGTTAATTTTACAGAGACTGTTCTTCGCGACGGAAATCAGTCCCTCGCGGCAACAAGACTTCCCTATGACAAGTTTGAGCCTATCCTCAAGACCATGGATAAGGCCGGCTACTACTCTGTAGAATGCTGGGGCGGCGCCACGTTCGACGTCTGTCTCCGCTATCTGAACGAGGATCCTTGGGAAAGACTTCGTAAGATAAGAAAGGCAATGCCAAATACGAAGCTGCAAATGCTTCTCCGCGGTCAGAACCTGCTCGGCTACAAACACTATCCGGACGATGTCGTACGCAAGTTCGTAGAACTTTCCGTTAAAAACGGCATTGACATCATAAGGATATTCGACGCGCTGAACGACCCGCGCAATCTTCAGGTCGCCATTGAGGAGACTGTAAAGCAGGGGGCGCACGCACAGGGCGCCATCTCATATACTTCAAGCCCTGTACATACGCACGAAAAATTTGTAGAGCTTTGCCGTGAAATGCAGAAGATGGGCGTTTCCTCCATCTGCATAAAGGATATGGCCGGCATTATGAGCCCGAAAGAGGCGTATGACCTTGTAAGCGCATTGAAAGATGCTGTCGATCTCCCGATCGATGTCCACACGCACTCGACTCCCGGTCTCGGATTTATGACATACCTCAAGGCTGTTGAGGCCGGCGCTGACATCATAGATACGGCGATCTCGCCGTTTTCCGGCGGTTCGTCTCAGCCGGCGACCGAGACGATGGCGTATGTCCTCGGTCAGTACGGCTACGAGATGAATGTCGATCAGCGGACGCTGAAAGACATCGCTGATTTCTTCAAGCCAATAAGAGACGAGTATATAGCCTCCGGCACTATCGACCCCGTATCGATGGCGACAGATACAAACTGCCTTGTTTATCAGATACCGGGCGGCATGCTCTCGAACCTCATCTCGCAGCTTAAAATGATGAACGCCATAGATAAGCTAGACGAGGCGCTTATTGAGACGCCGAAGGTAAGAGCGGATCTCGGTTATCCTCCTCTTGTAACACCGACGAGCCAGATGGTAGGAGTTCAGGCTGTACAGAATGTACTTGCAGGACAGAGATATAAAAACGTCGGCAACGAGATCAAGGCGTACTGCCGCGGCGAATACGGACAGACACCAGCGCCGATCGATCCCGAGATAAGAAAACTCATCCTCGGCGATACACCGGTTATAGAGGGGCGCTTTGCCGATACACTGGAGCCGATGTTTGAAAAGACAAAAGCGGAGCTTGCCGGAATTGCCAAAAATGATGAGGATGTCCTTTCCTATATCGCATTCCCGCAGATTGCGGAGCGCTTCTTTGCGTGGCGCAAAGAGCAGGAGGAGCGCGTCGTCAAATATACTATCGAGCCGATGGAATAATAGGGAGGAAACGGTAAATGGGACTTAATGTACTTTTAGATACTACTGTGGCGGAGTCAACAAAAATATCCGGCATGGGTATCGTAATAGTTTTTGCGGTGCTTATCCTGCTGTATTTTGTGGTAAAGCTCCTGTCAAAGTCAAAAGCGCAGTCTAACGAAGCGGCGGTATCCGCATCTGCCGCACCAGCATCCGCACCGGCAGTACCTGCCGAGCCGAAATACGCACCCGGTTCATGCGGAGAGGTTGCGACTTTCTCCGTGCCGGACCGCACGGCGGCAATGATAATGGCGCTCACGGCGGAAGAGCTCAATGTTCCGTTAAATGAAATTAGATTTATTTCCATCAAGGAGGCAGAATAATCATGAAATATAAAATCACACTCAATGATAAGGTTTACGAGGTCGAGGTAGAGCAGGGAAAGGCTATCCTGCTCGACGAATATACGGCTATGGCGCCTGCAGCCGCCCCTGCAGCAGCACCCGCAGCTGCTGCTGAAGCAGCTCCTGCTGCGGCAGCCGCCCCGGCAGCTGCACCGGCTGGAACAGGTGAACTTATCGAGTCTCCGCTTCCGGGTTCTATCTTCAAGATAGTAGTTACTCCCGGCCAGGCGGTCAAGAAAGGCGATACCCTTCTCATAATCGAAGCTATGAAAATGGAAAACGAAGTTTCCGCCCCGCGTGACGGCGTAGTCACTTCGATCGTAACTACAGTAGGAGCTACAATCGCAACGGGTGATCCTCTTCTCTACCTGAATTAGTCGGGAGGCGAACATTAAGTGGATTTTATTATAGATACTTTTAAAGGAGTGTGGGAGTCTTCCGGATTTATAAGTCTTACATGGCAGCAGCTTGTTATGATAGCGCTGTCATGCGTATTGCTTTATCTCGGCATAGTTAAGCAGTTCGAGCCGCTTTTGCTTGTCGGTATAGCATTCGGCATGCTGCTTACCAATCTGCCCATAACAGGGCTTTATCATCCGGAATTCTGGGGCGGTTCTACCGTTGATTACGGAGAAGTTCTCTCAAACGGCGGGCTACTCGACATACTTTATATAGGTGTTAAGGCGGGGGTATATCCATCGCTGATATTCTTAGGCGTCGGCGCCATGACAGACTTTGGCCCTCTCATCGCAAACCCAAAGTCGCTGCTTCTCGGCGCGGCGGCGCAGCTCGGCATATACTGCGCGTTCATACTCGCGATACTGCTTGGATTTAATGGAAGCGAGGCTGCTTCCATCGGCATCATCGGCGGTGCGGATGGCCCAACGGCTATCTTCCTCACAAAAACGCTTGCACCGCATCTTTTAGGGCCTATCGCGATCGCGGCCTATTCGTATATGGCGCTTATTCCACTTATCCAGCCGCCTATCATGCGGCTCGTAACGACTAAAGAAGAGCGCGAATGTAAAATGGAGCAGCTTCGTCCCGTTTCAAAGACGGAAAAGATCGTTTTCCCGATCGCCGTTACAATTGTTACGGTTCTCATTCTGCCTGATGTCGCCCCTCTTCTCGGTTGCCTTATGCTTGGCAACCTGTTCCGTGAATGCGGAGTGACGGACAGGTTATCCGACACGGCGCAGAACGCACTTATGAATATCGTGACGATATTCCTCGGCATATCTGTCGGCGCGACAACTGTTGCGGAAAACTTTCTGTCACCGAATACGCTTAAGATCATTGCTCTCGGCCTGTTTGCGTTTGCATTTTCGACATTCGGTGGACTTATACTGGGCAAGATCATGTATAAGCTCTCCGGCGGCAAGATCAATCCGCTTATTGGCTCTGCCGGTGTTTCCGCAGTTCCTATGGCGGCACGTGTGTCGCAGATCGAGGGACAGAAGGCAAATCCCAGCAACTATCTGCTTATGCACGCAATGGGCCCGAACGTCGCGGGCGTTATCGGCTCTGCCGTTGCCGCGGGATTCCTGCTTTCAATATTCAGGTAGCGCAGACCGTATTTGTATAATAAAAAAGCTTTGGGACATATGTCCCAAAGCTTTTTGTTTTGTGCGGAGGTTTATATATGCGCACTTTTCCGGTTGTGCCGCACACATTTTTTGTTCCGGACGTTTGTACGCCTGCGAGCACGGATGCCTTTCCGAACGGTACACGCGCGGCGGATTAACGTCCCTCTTTTGAGAGCTCCTCCTCGACTGTTTCGAGTTGCTCCACGGTGTTTACGCCGATAAGCTCACGCCCAAGCTCACGCTTGCATACGCCGATCTTCTCTCCGTCATTCAGAAGCACCGCGGGAACGTCGGTGAGGTAATATTCGCCCTGCGCATTATCGTTGCCTATCCGCTCAAGCGCCCTTAGAAGTTGCGGCGCAGAAAACACATACACGCCGATGTTGAGCTCTTTTATTTTTTTCTGCTCGGGCGTGCAGTCGCGGTCTTCGACCACGCCGGCAAACGCCCCGCTTGCATCGCGCAGAACGCGCCCGTAGGGCAGATCCTCGTCCGTCGTGCCGGAGAGAAGCGTGCAGGCATTTTTCTCATTCCGATGCACGGCGCAGAGCGCCTCGTAAGTTTCGCGCCTTAAAAGCGGCATATCGCCGTAGCATACGAGCACATCGCCGTCAAAGCCGGAAAGCTCATCCCGCGCCGACATAACTGCGTGGCCCGTGCCGAGCTGTTCCTTCTGTTCCGCAAAGCGATACCCGTCAAAAGCCGCCGTCACTTTTTCCTTCTGGTAGCCGACGACTATCACAGTGTTCTCTTTTCCGACAAACGATATCGCTTCAAGCACATAGTGCAGAAGCGGCTTTCCGCATGCCGTGCGCATGACCTTCGGGAGATCTATCCCCTCGGTCCTAAGCCTTGTACCCTTGCCGGCTGCCAGCACGACGGCCATTATATTGTTTTCCATGTTCATGTACCTCCAGTTAAATCGTCCGTTATGGCGCGTTAAACATATTCATTTTACTGCGCGGCGTACCCTTTTGTACACACATAGCAGTACCAGTCGGAGTCCTCAAGTTCCCGTTCCACGGTAAACCCGCAGGTTAAAAGCGCGGTTTTTACCTCGTCGGCACGCGCGCCGATGATTCCGGAGCATATAAATGTCCCGTCAGGCGCAAGCCATGAAAAAGCCTGCCTGCACGCGGCTATTATGACGTCGGCGACAATGTTTGCCGTGATTATGTCGTATTTTTCTTTGCCGAAGTTCTCCTGTAGCGCGGAATCAGATAAAATATCACCATATAACGCCTCGAACCGATCGCCGTATATACCGTTTAAAGCCGCGTTTTCCATCGCAACATCCGGCGCTTTCGGGTCTATATCGCACCCCTTTACGCTTCCGGCGTCCAGCAGCAGAGCTGCGATCGCAAGTATTCCGCTTCCGCAGCCCAGATCCAGAACCGTTTCGCCGCCTTTTACGGTGCTTTCAAGCGCCTCAAGGCACATTTTCGTCGTGGGATGCGTGCCGGTGCCGAAGATGAGCCCCGGGTCGAGGCGAAGCGCTGTCCGCCCGCGTGATTCGGGCGCTTCCTCCCACTGCGGAACGATGATGAGCTTTTTCCCGACCTCTACCGGCTTGTAAAACTCTTTCCAGTTGTTCTCCCAGTCCTCGTCGCGCACATGAGCCGACAAAAGCGTCTCATCTGGAAGCTCGCGGCGTATCCGCTCAAGCTCGGCTCTCCCGCCGGGGCTGTCCTCAAGGTAAAATTTTACGCGGCTTAGGCCTTTCCACGACTCAAGCAATTCATCGTCGACATAGTCCCAGTATCTGCGGTTGTTTTCGAGAAAAGCGGCGTATTCCGCCTCGTCCTCTATGATGACGCCGCCGACGCCGAGCTCGTCGAGTTTATCGCACAGGCGTTCTATCTCGTCGCTTTTTGTGTTTATCGTGATCTCAAGCCAATCCATTTTTTGCCCAGCCTTTAAAATCATAAATATTTTCCTAGATTTTAACACAAACTATGCGTGAATTCAAACTTTGGAGGCTACAATATGCAAAAGAATAAAGAGGCGGAAGTTTTAAATTCCATCTACCGCGGTGCAAAAACGGGAAGTCAGGCGATAAGCGATCTGCTGCCGAAAGCGGAAAACTCGCGTTTTCGTTCCGATCTTCAGACGCAGGAACAGGAGTATAATACTATTTCCAACGAGGCGGCAAATATGCTGATTAAAATGGGTGCAGAGCCCGAACCTGTGAGCGCTGTAAAAAAGATGGGCATGAAGATGGGTGTCGAGATGAACACGATGATAAATAACGATACCGGCTATCTCGCGAATCTCATGATCAAGGGCAGTACTATGGGTATAACAAACATGACCAAGGTCCTAAATAACTACAAAGACCCCGATCCGCAGATCACGGATCTCGCCTCGCGCCTTATAAAGGCGGAGCAGCAGAATATCGACCGTTTGAAAGCGTATCTGCACTGACCGCGAACATCGGCGCGTCACAAAATACCATAAGATGCTAAAATTCCCCTCTCCGGCAAAAGGAGAGGGGATACATATTTTATAACGCTCCGGCAAAGAACGCTTTGATAGGTTATAGCATAGAATATCACGGATGCACGCACGGCGCGGGCGCAAGCTCCGGCGCGGTAAAAAAGCCAGATTTTCAGCTTTTGCATGTATGGCGGCGTGCGCTTGTATAAAGACAACAAAATCTTCGGAGGTATATAATATGAATTGCAACAATAATTCCTGGATCATCATAATCGTTTTGATTCTTCTCTTTAGCTGCTGCGGCAATAACTGCGCAGGCAGCTGCAGCAACAACTGCGGTTGCGGCTGCTGATAATAAGAGCCCCCGTCAGCGAGTATCCCGCTGACGGGGGCATAGATTTATGCGCAGGATTTATTTGGCGGAAAATTGATCCGTCACAAGCTTGCCGTCAAGATCCCAGATTTTTACGGTGCCGTTAGGGTAGCTGACCTTTATATATCCCATGTTCATATCAACGCTGAAGCTTCCGTTCTCCGAAACTCGAATAACCTCATCGTACGCGTATACATAATCAGGCACTTCGTTGTCTCCGTTTTCCTCCTCTGTCCAGACTATCTCATCTTGAAACTTGACCTCTGTTATACCGCCGGCTTTGACCCAACGAATCATTCCCATCCTTGGAGATTCATCTCGAATGGTTGATATTATCGTGTGCCTTTGAGTTTCCTCAACTGTTAAAGTGCTTCCGTCAATAAGTGTGCCGCCGATAGTGGTAGAAGGGGTTTCATATGACGGCTGATCATATAGAAGGAAAAAATATTCGCCGCCGTCATAAGACTCATAGCGGTATATTTTTACCAGCACGCACTCATCATCCTCATCGTATACCATTGGAGCTTGCGTGAGCATAAACCACGCGCCAATCAGCAAAATACATGTCAAAGCGGAACACAGTACAGTGATAAAAATCCTTTTCAGCTTGCGTTTATGAACAAATTCCAAAAACTTGTCGCCGGAATTTTGCCTTTCGACTTGTTGCAGCGGTATTTTTTCGTTGTACATCTCATTTTCCGCCATGCACTCGGCGCACGTCGAGAGATGATGCTCGACTGCCGCCTTTGTCGCATCGCTCACGACGCCGTCGTGATACAGCGGCAGAAGATCGCGAACGATATCGCAGTTTACACTTTCGTTTTCAAATCTTTTTATATCGTCTGTCACAGCAATCCATCCTTTCTCAAAGTCTCGATTATCATTTTCCTTGCGCGGTGATACGTCGTACGGGCCCAGCTCTCGGTTTTTGAGAACAGCGCGGCTATATCGGCATACGCAAGCTGCCCGAATACACGGAGAGAGAAGACCTCCTTATACGGCTCTTTAAGCTCATGCAGTACCCTGTGTACATAAAGCGACAGATCGCGATCGGCCACTTTGCGCTCAAAGTCACTGCCGGCGTCGGCCGAGAGAGGCACGGCCTCCTCCGGTATTTCCCGATTTTGCTTTCTGCATTTGTCTATCCAGAGATTTTTTGCGATAGAGCATAAGTATGTATAGAGGCTGCTTTTGCCACGAAACTTGTCCGCAGACTCCATCGCCTTTAGAAATGTCTCCTGCGTGATATCCTGCGCGTCGTGCTCACTGCGCGTGAGCGTCAGCGCATAGCGAAATACGGCTTCGTATTCGGCGGCCAATATCCTGTCCGATATTTTGCTTTTATCGCGCAAAACGCCCACCTGCTTTCTTTTTACGGAATAAGTAATTACTGTTTCCTGTTTATTAGACGGTTGAACAGCAAATTCGTTACAAAAAAGGAAGAAAATCGGAAAAAGCGGCCGGATAAGGCCGTTTTTAAGGTGTTCAAGAGCCTACGGAATCGTAGGCTTCACGAAATTCCGTCCTCGGCCGAGGAGGGCGGAACAAAGTCGAGTTATGTCATTTTCGGGGACATGCGCCTCGAAAATGACTCCGCTCGTGACGGACAGGGCGACTTTTGCGTCAGCAATCGAGTCCCGCCCGTCACGCAACCCCTCGGTCGAAAAAGACGCTCCTTTTTCGACCGATCGGAAGCAGCCGGATAAGGCTGCTTTTCCGGCTACTTTGCTTTACGGAAGCGGGCGGCGGGCATACTCTTTCGGCTGCCAGCCCTCAAGCGGCAGACGCTGCATCGCGCCGAACACCTTGCTTTTCAGATCGGGGTACTTTACGCTGAGCGTTTTTATAAGCTGTTTTACCTCCTCGCGTCGGCTCTTCTTATCCATGGGGCAGGGGTTGAAGACTACGGGCAGATCATAGCGCTTGGCTATACGCTCGACCGTGCCCTCGCCGGCGTACAGCATAGGCCGTATCTGCGTAATGCCCGTCCTGCTCATATACGTCACCGGCTGAAAGCAGGAGATCCTACCCTCGTAAAACAGCGACAGCATAAATGTCTCCACAGCATCGTCAAAATGATGTCCCAGTGCGATCTTTTTTATCCCGAGCTCGCCCATCGCATCGTGTATAGCGCCCCGCCGCATTTTCGCGCACAGGGCGCACGGGTTCTTCTCGTGCCTCTCGTCAAATATGATCTGCTTCATCTGCGTGCGCTTTATGGTATACGGTACTTTAAGCTCGTCGCAGAGACGCTCAACGCCCGAAAAATGCATCTCATCATAGCCCATGTCTACCGTTATGGCGTGCAGCTCGAATTTTTTCGGATAATACCTTTTCAGGTTGTTCAGTGCACACAGAAGCGCAAGCGAGTCTTTGCCGCCCGATACGCCGACGGCGATCACCTCGCCATCCTGTATCATCTCATAGTCCTCGACGCATCTGCGGACAAGTCCGGTAAATTTATTCAAAGCCACCGCCTCCAAAAATTAAAATTGAAACCGAGTAAACACGAGTATTTCAAAGAAAAACAGCGAAAATCGAAGTTTAACACATAGTAAGTAAAAAAATTGAAAATTTGATGTTGACATATTGCGCCCGTTGTGTTATAAAAATATGGCACGACTATTTTATTCGTGCGCTGTATTTTTGTCAAAACATATTTGATATATTTTCGTTGGAGGAAGAGAAATGTCTACTACACTCGCTAAAAAGGAGACCGTTGAACGCAAATGGTACATCCTTGACGCAGCGGGAAAGCCCCTTGGCCATACCGCTGTTATCGCCGCAGATCTTCTCCGCGGCAAACGCAAACCAACTTACACGCCGAACGTCGACTGCGGCGATTTCGTAATCATCATCAACGCCGAAAAAGCCGTTTTGACCGGCAAAAAGCTTGAGCAGAAGTATTATCGCCGCCACAGCGGATGGGTCGGCGGACTTAAAGAGGTCAAATACGCAAAGCTCATGGCTGAGAGGCCGGAGTTCGCCATGGAACTCGCCGTAAAAGGCATGATGGCGAAGAACAACCTCAACAGAGGCTCGCTGAAGCGCCTTAGAATCTACCGCGGCGCGGAGCACAACCATGCGGCACAGAAGCCTGTCGTATGGACAGAGGCATAAGGAGGTAAAGACAGATGTATACAAGTAAAAAGCCATATATGTACGGCACAGGCAGAAGAAAATCCTCCGTTGCAAGAGTTCATCTGTTCCCGAACGGAACGGGCGCTATAAAGATCAACGGCCGCGATATAGACGATTATTTCGGACTTGAGACGCTGAAGCTCATCGTCCGTCAGCCGCTCAATACGACCGGCGTTATCGGCAAGGTAGATATCGACGCAACCGTCAAGGGCGGCGGCGTAACAGGACAGGCCGGCGCTATCCGCCACGGCATCGCCCGCGCGCTTTTACAGCTTGATGAAAATTACCGCCCGGCTCTCAAGGCCGCAGGATTTTTGACCCGCGACCCGAGAATGAAAGAGCGTAAAAAATACGGTCTCAAAGCCGCCCGCCGCGCTCCGCAGTTCTCAAAGAGATAATTTGGCCGCATATTATTTCACGGCATACAAAGGCTTTGCTTTTGCAAGGCGGCCGCAGCATACGGCGCGCCTCTGCTCACAAAGTATGTACGGCATAAAATTCGCGCAAAGCTCATCCCCGTTTTGTGATAGGTACGCTTAGCACAAATAAGATGTTTTAAGAAGCACCGACGGGCGTTGGTGCTTCTTCTTGTGATTTTTATATAAAAATACTTTACTGAAAGGATCAGGCTTCCAATGTCGCAAGCAAAAAAAGAAACTATTTGGACGCGGAATTTCTCGCTCCTGTTCATCACGAACATCGTCGCCTATATAGGGCAGAGCATGCTCAATACGCTGCTTCAAATCTATGCCGAGGATCTCGGAGCGTCGTCGTCGCTTATAGGGACAATAGTCGGTATCTTTTCCGTGACGGCGTTGCTGCTCCGGCCGTTTACAGGCTCGGCGATAGACTCTCTGAATAAAAAGCACCTGCTTGTCGGAGCGATGAGCGTCATAACAGTCGCTATTTTTGGTTACGGCTTGTCATTGTCAATACCTGTGCTTATCTTTTTCCGCTTGATGCACGGTATCGGGATGGGATTTACAGGCCCATTATGCCTCACTATGGCTACAGACTCGCTTCCGCCGTCAAAAATTGCATCAGGTATCGGCGTATATACGCTCGGCGTTGTTATTGCACAGGCGTTCGGTCCTGCCATAGGGCTTGAGATTGCGGAGACATTCAGCTGTAACGCAGCGTTTTTCTTCGCAGGCGCGCTCAATGTTGCTGCCGTAGCGATAGCTATGCTCATAAAATATGAGCATGTCTCCACCCGCAAGTTCACGGTCTCCCTCTCCGGCATGGTGGCCAAGGAAGCCCTCGTCCCCGCGTCGATGACGTTCTTGACAACACTTTCTACCGCAGGTGTAAACTCATTTTTGGTACTTTACGCAGAGTCGAAGGGGATATCGGGCGTATCGCTGTTTTTCACGGTAAACTCGTTCGCGCTGCTTGTATCGCGTCCGGTCGCCGGTATGCTCTCCGATAAATACGGCGTCGACAAGACGATAATACCGTGCCTTGTGTTTTATGTACTCAGCATGATAACCATGGCCGTTGCTGATTCAAATATTATGCTCTATATTGCCGCTGTTTTATATGCGTTCGGCTACGGTACGGCATATCCGTCGATTCAGGCGCTGGGAATGAAGGTTGTTCCGGCGGAGCGCCGCGGCGCGGGGACAAACACACTGTACATAGGTACTGACACGGCGTATCTCGTCGGCCCTGTCATTGCAGGTATGATCGTTGATGTATCAAATTACGAGACGATGTTCTACGCATCGGTCATTCCGCCTATTGCTGTAGCGGCCATTCTCCTCATATGGCTTAAAAAGATCGGCGGCATACCCACGGCGGCAAACAACTAAACTGAAAAGGGCGGTGTCGCAAAAACCGGCACTGCCCTTTGACGCTGTTTTCTAAGAAATTGAAAGGAACTGCAAATTTATGGAGAAAAAAGCACTGTCAAACAAATGGTTTTTGTACATCACAGAGTTTTTTGCCGGTATGTCGGTAATGGCGGTAGAGCTCGGCGCAAGCCGTCTGCTGTCACCGTATTTCAGCTCGTCTCAGATAGTCTGGACGATAATCATCGGCACGATAATGATCGCAATGGCGCTCGGAAACGTCATCGGAGGCCGCTCCGCCGATAAAAACCCTAATCCGGACAAGCTGTATATGCGCCTTGCCATATCGGCCGTATGGATAGCGCTGATACCGTTTGTAGGCAAATATATTATCGTAGGCGTAACGCTGCTGCTTGCCATGTTTGTAAGCTCAAATTTTCTTGTGTGGGCGGCGTTTGCGAGTTGCATGGTCATATTCGTGTTCCCGCTGCTGCTTCTCGGCACGGTCACGCCGTCGCTTGCTAAATATACGGTGAGCAGCCTTGACGACAGCGGAAAGACGGTCGGCACACTCGGCGCTTTGAATACGATAGGCAGCATAATCGGCACGTTTCTGCCTACGTTCGTCACAATCCCCGCCGTCGGGACTTCGATCACATTCCTGATCTTTGCGGGCATACTGCTCGCCATATCGATAGGCTATTTTGTGATAGAGAGATCACGCCTGCGCACCTGCGCAGTGCTGGCCGTGATATTTATCGTCTGCTGTGTGTTTAGTCCGTCAAACAGCTTTGCCTTCTGGGACGACGGCGTTGTGCTTGAAGACGAGTCAATATACAACTATCTGCAGGTCAAAGAGACAGAGGACTCGGTCACGCTGTCGACAAACGTAATGTTCGGAGTCCAGTCGATAATGATGAAAGGCGACGGCCTCACGGGGATGTACTACGATTACGCCCTGGCCGCACCCCTGCTTGCCGGAGTAGGCGCATCTGACGAGCTCGACATGCTGATACTCGGCATGGGTACGGGGACGTATGCAAAGCAATGCCTGTCATATTTTCCGAATGCGAATATAGAGGGGGTAGAGATCGATCAGAAAATATCTGATCTCGCGTACAGTCATTTTGATCTCCCCGAACAGGTTGAGACGACGACGTACGATGCCAGAGCTTATATAGCGGCCGACGAGGGGAGTTACGACGTCATAATGGTCGACGCGTACAGGGACGTCACAGTCCCGTTCCAGATGGCGACCGTGGAGTTTTTTACCGAGGTTAGGGAACATCTTAATGAGAACGGCGTCATGGTCATGAATATGAACATGTACTCAAGCGAGGCAAACTCAATAAACGAGTATCTTTCGGATACCGTAGCCTCGGTTTTCCCGTATGTGTATACGGTAAGAGTGCCCGGAACGACAAATACGGAGCTTTTCGCGTGCACCGAACCTGACGCGCTCGACAGGATGCTCGCCGCAATGTCGTCGGTCGACGATTTGGAATTGTTGTCGGTAATGAACGATGTCGCCGATAATATGGAGACGTATTCCGCAGGCGACCTCATTCTTACGGACGACAAAGCGCCGGTGGAGATGCTCGGCATGAAGGTCATAGACGAGATCATCGGAAACGAGCTTGATTACTACCGCGAAATATTCAGAGAGCAGGGGCTTGGCGCGTTGTTTGAATAGTATGCGCGTTTAGACCGGTGCGGAGTCACTTTCTTGTTGCTGGTATTGAGAAAACCTGTCCGCTTTTTCAATTGGGTGATGATTTTTCATTTAAATTGTAGTATACTCTCATTGTAGCGTAGTCCCACGGGAGGGATTTTATGAAAAACAACGTCACTCTTATAGGAATGCCCGGCGCCGGAAAAAGCACTATAGGCGTAGTCCTTGCGAAAATTTTAGGGTATAAATTTTTAGACAGCGACCTTCTCATACAGGAGCGTGAGGGTATGCGTCTCTGGCAGATCATAGAGCTCCACGGAAACGACGGTTTTTTGGAGATAGAAAACCGTGTGAACAGTGAGATCGCGGCTGAACGGACGGTCATAGCGCCGGGCGGCAGCGTCGTATACGGCGAGGACGCGATGCGCCATCTTCGCGAGATAAGTACGGTGGTGTATATAAAGCTGTCGTACAAGAAAATAAAAGGGCGGCTAGGAGACCTTACAAAGCGCGGCGTAGCGCTGCCCGAGGGGTGGACGCTCCGCGATCTGTATAACGAGAGGACGCCGCTGTACGAAAAATACGCGCACTTTGTGTTCAACTGCGAAAACGACGATATAAGCCACAGTGCACGGCATATAGCTCAGCTTTTGCAGGAAAAGCACGCTCTTGATAGTGGAGGTACATATGAAAGTTGAATGGATGAAGCACGATGACAACTGGCAGGATATAAAAAACGCGACAATGACGACAGTCGGCAAAAGCACCGGGAAATACCCGGATTCCGCGTGGAAAATACGTCTTATCAGAGCTGAGCATTCACCGATACGCAAGCTGACATTTTCGTGGAGATGGGTCGACCTGCCGTCATGGGTATCCGTACATATGGTCCGCCATAAAATCGGCATCGAGCATTTCGTAAAAACGCAGCGCTCCGACAGGACGGGCGTTGACAGGGCGCAGCTTCCGCAGGGAGCGCCGGTAAATCACGAGTGCTTCGCAAACGCACAGGCGCTCATAACCATAAGCCGCAAGCGGCTCTGCTCGTGCGCAAGTCCCGAGACGCGCAAGGCGTGGGAGCTTGTTCGCGATGAGGTCAGAAAAATTGAGCCGGAGCTTGCGCACTGCATGGTAAAAGAGTGCGTGTACCGCGGATTCTGTCCGGAGATGTTCGGCTGCGGCTATGATAAGACCGAGCAGTTTCAGGAAGATGTAAAGCGTTATAGATCCGATGAACTGGAATAAAAAATCGCCCTCCGTATGTGGAGGGCGTTTTTTTATACTCGCTTTCCGTCCTCCCTTTTTTGCAAAGGACAATTGCCTCTTGCAGAGGAAGTTTGTCACCGTCGCGACGAAACCGTTTTCCGCGCCGTTGCGGCGCGCAAAAAGGCCGTGGAACAAAAATCCCACGGCCTTATTTATTATCCTGCTTTATAAGTTACGGATGCCTGCGGCGTCTCGCCGTGACGTGACAGGAGCTCCGTCACCGTCAAAAACTCATATCCCTCATCAAGCATCACTTTTATTGCTTCGATCGCCCCGTCTACGGTGGATTCATATATATCATGGCACAGGATGATTGCCCCGTCCTTTGCCTGCGACAATATCGCATTTTTAACGAAATCGGCGTTCTGGTTTTTCGATTCCCAGTCGCGCGTGTCAACAGACCAGTAGATGTGCGGAAGAGCTACCGCGGAGAGCGTCGCATCGTTGTAAAACCCGCCGGGTGAGCGCCACACTGTCGCCTTGCGGCCGGTAAGCTCGTACAATATATCCTGCGTCTTGCTGAAATCGGATTTTACCTTAGATATCTCGATAGTAGTCTGGAAGCTGTGATCGTAGGAGTGATAACCGAGCTCGTGCCCGTCCGCCGCCATCTGCTTCACTGTCTCGGGATAGCGCGATATGAGGTTTCCTATCATGAAAAACGTTACTTTAATATCTTTTTCCCTGAGAAAGTCGAGAAACTTTGCCGTATACATACCGGGACCGTCGTCAAACGTGAGCGCGACCTGCTTCGTCTGGCGTATCTCAATCTCGCAGGATGCCGTAAGACCGGAATATTTTGCGGTGGCCGTAACCGTGGCGACTCCGTATGCGTGACCCGTTATGTTTCCGTTTTCGTCGACTGTGGCGATGCTCTCGTCACTCGACGTCCACGTTATAGGGTCATTGGAATCGGCGGGCGACAGGGTAAGGCCGAGCTTTGCAGTTTCACCCAGCTTGAAGTTAAATTTTTCCTTTGAAAAACCGAGCTCCTGTGCTGTATTTATGACTGACACGTCAACAGAGGCCGACTGCCCGTTTGAGATCGTGGCCGTAATGACGGCGCTTCCGCCGGACACGGGGGTTATCTCGCCGTCCTGCGACACTGTAGCTACGGCTTCGTCGCTCGATGTCCATGTTATATCCTGCGTGTATGGATGGTTAAAGCTTGGCGTGAGCTTTTTTGTACTGCCGGTCATTACAGTAACTGCGTCTTCAAGCGATATCTGTACTGTATCCGTGAGTACGGTGACGAGCATCGTGTCAACACGCCGTCCTGTTTTTGCCGTTATGACAGCCGTGCCGGCTGCGACGGGCGTAATATTGCCGCTTTCGTCGACCGTAACAATCTCTTCATCGCTCGATTTGTATTTGACCTTTTTCCCATCATCGCGCGTCCAGCTTGCCTGCGTCCCAAGTTCCAGAAGCTGGAAATTCGACGGCGTTTCGGCGCTTTGGGATTTATGCGCCTCAAGCTGTACCGAGCCGATCACACCGCTTTCAAGAAGCGTCACATCGTTTTGATCTATAGCTCCGTCGCCGTTCACATCGGCGGCTGCGAGCTGCGCATCGGAAAGCTTTACGCCGCCGGAAATATAATCGGAAAGAACAGCTATGTCACCGTCAGAGACAGCGCCGTCACAGTCGACATCACCCGTCACCGCGACGGCGTAGCTGTAGAACCCGTTTGATACGACAGAGCCCGTCTTAACAATGCTGTCCGACACAGCAAGCGCCGCGCTGCTGTAGCATCGGCTCAAAAAATCGGACGCCGAAACACCGGAGAGCACGCCGCTTATTACCATATTGTTGTTATCAACACCGTAGTAACCGCTTTCGACTTTGAAACTCTCTATTTCTGCCCATGATATGTTAAGGATCAGCGCGCCTATAATCAAAAAAACAAGCGCGGCAAGCCTGACAAGCCTTATTTTCTTGTTTAAAAACCTTTTCATCCAGTATCCCACACTACTTATCTGTTTTCTTTACACATCAATTATAATTTATTTATTCCCATTTTCAACAAACAATTGATGACATTTTTTTAACAGCGATGTAACCATTTTCTGGTTTACATAACAATAACCAATATGTTAATTTTTTGAATTGAAAAAACGCCCCGAGAGTGGGGCGTTTAAGACTTAGCAAAGGCGCGGAACGCCGCTGCCGGTAAAAATTTTTAATTATTTGTTCCCTTTAAGAGCCTTCATCCTAAGTGAATGGTCAAGTATACGTTTTCGCAGGCGCAGGCTTTTCGGCGTGACCTCCAAAAGCTCATCGTCAGCCATAAACTCAAGGCACTGCTCAAGGCTCATGATGCGCGGCGGGATAAGGCGGAGTGCCTCGTCGCTCCCGGCGGCGCGCATATTCGTAAGCTGCTTTTTCCTGCACACATTGACCGTGATATCCTCAGATTTAGGTGACACGCCGACTATCATTCCGGCGTAGACCTCCGTACCCGGGGAGATGAACATATGGCCGCGCTCCTGTGCGTTGAATATGCCGTAAGCGACGGCCTCGCCGGTTTCAAACGCGATGAGAGAGCCGGTATTGCGGCGCGTTACCTCGCCTTTAAACGGTTCGTATTTTTCAAATACGGAGTTTAATATGCCCTCGCCGCGCGTATCGGTCAAAAACTCGTTGCGGTATCCGAAAAGTCCGCGCGACGGAACGAGAAACTGAAGCTTCATACGGTTGCCGACAGGCGTCATCTCCAGAAGTTCTCCCCTTCGAGAGCCCATCTTCTCTATAACAGGGCCGACGCTTGTTTCCGGTACGTCGATAACAACGCGCTCTATAGGCTCGCACATAACGCCGTCGATCTCACGGTTGAGTACGCGCGGAGGGGACACCTGAAACTCATACCCTTCACGGCGCATATTCTCTATCAATATAGACAGGTGCATCTCGCCGCGTCCGGCTACGTTGAAGCTGTCGCTGTCGGGAACTTCGCTCACTTTAAGCGACACATCGCGCAGCGTCTCTTTAAACAGGCGGTCGCGTATGTTCCGCGTCGTAACCCACTTGCCCTCGCGTCCCGCAAACGGGCTGTCGTTGACTGAGAATGTCATCTCCATCGTCGGCGCGGATATTTTGACAAACGGCAGCGGCTCGATTGACTGTGTGCTGCATATCGTGTCGCCTATGGTGATATCTCCGATACCGGACATTGCGATGATATTGCCGGCGGAAGCCTCCGTAACGGGGACTCTGTTCAGCCCGTCGAACTCATATATGCTCACGGCTTTCGCCTTGTGTACGGGTTTTTCCTCGTGCCAGTCGCATACAGCGATCTCCTGATTCTGCCGTATCGTGCCGCGCTCGATCCGTCCGATCGCGATCCGTCCGACATAGTCGTTGTAGTCGACCGATGAGACGAGCATCTGAAACGGCGCGTTTTCATCACCCTCCGGCTCCGGGATGTAGTCTACGATCGTCGAAAACAGAGGCCTGAGATCAGTTCCGGCAACTTCCGGCCCGAATGACGCCGTGCCGGATCGTGCCGAGCAGAACAGCATAGGAGAATCGAGCTGTTCATCTGTCGCATCAAGATCCAAAAGCAGTTCTAAAACCTCGTCTATGACCTCGTGAATCCTCGCGTCCGGCCTGTCGATCTTGTTAATAACGACAATAACACGGTGGCCGAGCTCAAGAGCCTTCTGCAGGACGAATCTTGTCTGCGGCATCGGCCCTTCGGCAGCGTCGACAAGCAGGATAACGCCGTTTACCATCTTGAGAACGCGCTCGACTTCGCCGCCGAAATCGGCGTGTCCCGGCGTGTCTACAATATTTATCTTTACGCCGCCGTACCATACGGCGGTGTTTTTAGCAAGTATCGTTATGCCCCTCTCCCGCTCAAGGTCGTTTGAGTCCATGACCCTGTCCTGAACGACCTGATTTTCACGGAACACACCGCTCTGTTTCAGCATCTCGTCGACAAGCGTAGTTTTACCGTGGTCAACGTGCGCAATTATCGCGACGTTTCTTATATTTTTCATTTTGGCACTTCCTTTCAGTCACAGGGTT
>CALXCR010000064.1 GCA_944386855.1 uncultured Oscillospiraceae bacterium | reverse complement strand
GTAAGCCTGTTTAGAGGCATCCCGTATGCAGCGCCTCCTGTAGGAGAGCTGCGCTGGAAAGAGCCTCAGCCGCTCAAACCATGGGACGGAGTCCTGAAAGCGTATAAGTTTACAAATATATGCTGGCAGGAGCGCGTCGGCAGTGAGGGCGGCGGAGACCTTATCGGCACTGAATTTTATTGCCTTGACCACCCGATGAGTGAGGACTGTCTAACTCTCAACGTGTGGACGCCAGCGAAAAAGGGAGACGAAAAGCTCCCGGTAGGCGTGTATTTCCATGGCGGCGGGTACTCCACCGGCTACGGCTTCTTAAACTGCTACGACGGCGAGGGCTTTGCAAAGAGAGACTGTGTGTTCGTAACTGTAACGCATAGGCTCAACCTGTTCGGATTTCTTGCGCATCCGTGGCTCACGGCCGAAAACGAGCACCATTCCTCCGGCAATTACGGCGCTTTGGATCTTATAGCCGCGCTCAAATGGGTCAAAGAGAACATCGAGTATTTCGGCGGCGATCCCGATTGCGTTACGATCTTCGGCCAGTCCGGCGGCGGCGGAAAGGTACAGACCATGATAGCATCACCGCTCGCGAAGGGACTGTTTAAGCGTGCGATAATGCAGTCCGGCGGCGCGCTCCCAAATAAAACAAACGCCCGCTATCTGTCAAAGAGCGAGGAGTTCGGAGTGAAGTTCTTTGAGTATATGGGCTTTAAAAATCTGGAGGAGGCGAGAGCCGCAGATCCAGAGGCGCTGCTGAAGGGGCTTAAAGAATTTACCAGCGGCAGCAGGGAGGCAATGCGTGTCCTCGGTCCGCAGGTCGACGGATACCTCCTTGAAAAAGACCCGAACGAGACTTTCTTAAAGGGAGAACATCCCGCACTCGATTACATGGTCGGCTGCACGGCAGAGGAATTTGTCAATAATAACGCAAAGCTTCCAGATGTTGAGACGGAGCGTGAAAACGCAAAGAAGCTCTACGGCGAGGAAAACGTCGATAAATATATCGCCGCGACGCACCTCGAGGACGATCCCGAAAAGGCAATGGACGTCTATAAATACGGTATGGGTCTCGGTATGCTCGCGTCGGCCAAGGCGTGGGTGGAAAACGAGGTAAACCTCGGCCGCAAGCCGTCTTATCAGTATTATCTGACGCTTGTCCCGCCGGGAGCGGAAAATGCGCACCACAGTGCGGAGCATCACTATGTTTTCCAAACCCTCATACGCAGCAAGAGACCGTATAAGGGCAGAGACTGGGATCTCTCGAATGCGCTTGCCGATTACTGGGCGAATTTCATTAAAACAGGTGACCCGAACGACGGCGTAAACCCGACGTGGACGCCGTACACCGCCGATAACAGAAAAGCAATGGAGATAACGTACGATCTCCATATGGCGGAAGTGCCGGAGTCGGATTATGTCCACTTCCTGAAAGAGTTTGCGCTCGGCACGCTGTAAAATAGTGAAAAAGCCGCAGCTTGATAGCTGCGGCTTTTTGCTGCCTAAAGATGACATTCAGACTAAAATGCGCCCCAAAACGGGGCGCATACATTTATTCAAGGGAAAAATCCTTTTCGGAAAACTCTTTTGCGTCAAAGAGCACATGGGCGGGTGGTTCACGCCTCAACGGGTCGTATTTAAAGCGCCTGCATTTGCCGGAAGCGGAAACAACGCCTTTTTTAAGGCACATGACTTCATCGTCGCTGATCTTGACCCCAAACCGGCAGTAAGAACAGCAGGGCTCGATTTTTTTATTAAACAGCATAAGTACCACTCCCAAAAACCGTATACTACGCTATTATACAGGAAGCGGCGCTACTTTTCCACAGTTTTTTGGCGAACGCCGCCTGATTTGATCGGAGAAAAAAGAAAAGCGGCGAGAAAAAACAGCAGTGCGGCAGCCGCAATTATAAACGCGGCGTAAAACGCTACGGAAAACTCTGTCCCGGCAATTTCCTCGACTTGTGTCGCAAGATAACTGGATACCGGGGACTCGAAAGACAAAAACTTCGCCAGTAAAAATGTAAAAACTGCCGCGATCACACCGTGTAAAAATTTACCGAATATGTATGTCCCGACCTTAAGGCCGCTTCCGACAACAAATGACAGCACCTGACAGTGTACGGAAAGCCCTGCCCAGCCGAGCATAAACGCAGCCATTGCGAGAGAGCCTTGAAACTGCGACGAAAAATCTTTCAGAGTCCAAACTCCGGATGATATCTCCATAAGGCCCGTGATAAGCCGTTCCGCCCAGACGCTGTCAAAACCCAGCGGCGACAAAAGCGTGCCCAGAACACCCGATACGACCGACATGAAGCCGGTAAGATGGAGTATCCGAATAAAAACGGTAAAAAATATAACAAAGCCGCAAATGTTTATAATAGAAGAACAGGAGGATTTCACGGCGTCGACAAAAGCGGCGTACAGCGGCGGGCGGACGCTTTGATGCGCCACATCAATCTTGATCGGCGACGTGGCGTTTTTGCCCCAGCCTCGGAATAAAATACCTACACAGACAGAGGCGAGGGCATGTGCGAAGTAGAGCAGCAGACCGACCTTGCCGCTTGAAAAAATGCCCGCGCCGACAGCGCCGAGGATAAATGCCGGACCTGAGTTGTTGACGAATGCCAAAAGCCGTTCCGCCTCAGACTTTGTACAGCGCTTGCTGTTGTAAAGCGATATCACCGTTTTTGCGCCGATGGGATAGCCGCCTATAAAGCCGAGCACAAGTGCGACGGAGCATTCGCCGCTCACGTTGAACAGCGGGCGCATAACAGGTTCCATGAGCCTGCCGGCATATGAGGCGAGCCCCGTCTGGATGACAAGCGACGACAGAACGAAAAACGGGAACAGTGACGGTATTATGACGTTGGCGCACAGCGCAAGCCCGGTTTTTGCCGCGTCAACGGATTCCGCAGGGAATACGATAAGCGCTATGATAAGTGAAAGCAGCGCCAGACAAACAACAAAGTCGTATATTTTTTGCCGCTGGATGATCCTAAACATATAAACTCACCTCTATGGGAGATTATATGAATCGATCGGCTTATTTTTTCCTTTGACAGCATAGATATTAGTAACAAATTTTAGGAGGGATAACCTTGTCGAAGGAAAATTATAAGCGCGGTATTTTTGAGAAAGCGGCGGAGCGGCTTGATCTGCCGGGCGAAATAGTGGCCAATCTGCCTGTCGTGACGGTAACGGGATGCAGGAAGGTCCATATAGAAAATCACAGAGGGATAATCGGATGCGATACCGAGGCAATATCGGTAAACTGCGGCAAGGTGACGCTGAAGATCGAGGGCAGCGGACTTGAACTCAAAGGCATGACAGACGCCGAGATAATGGTAATGGGAACTGTCAGCGCCGTTTTGTTCAAATCCTGAACCGGCGCGGACAAAGGAGCTGCCGATGGGAATTTTAGAGCGTTTTTTAAGCAGTGTGGAAATAGAGGTCACCTGTCATTCCGCCGAAAGATTTCTAAACATATGCGCAGATAACGGCATCAATTTCAGAGATGTGAAGAAGATAAGCGCAGATGAGCTGCGGCTGAAAGTGGGAGAGCGCGATTGCCGGTTTATCGAGCGGAGCGCTTCGCGCTACGGGTACACCGTGTCGCGGATAGACGAGAGCGGTATCGTCTTCACGGCACAAAAGATAAAGAGGCGGTATGTGCTTCTTTTCGGTATGACGCTGTTTATCGGTGCGCTTTGGCTGTCGTCGCTTTTCGTCTGGGAGATAAAGGTAAC
>CALXCR010000063.1 GCA_944386855.1 uncultured Oscillospiraceae bacterium | reverse complement strand
GCCGCGCGTGCAGCCTTAAGCTTCAAATTTTTAGCCATAATACTTATCCTACTTTCATATTCGCAGATCAAACGTCTCAGCCGATTTCCAAATCAAGATTAACATAAAGCACCCCAAAAAGTCAAGGATTTTTGACTTATATTCAAAACATATTTACATCGGTTTTGCAAAATCAACAGCAAAATAGGGAAACGGCATATCTTTTGCTATGCCGTTTCCGAAAAATCCTATACTGTTTTTAAAAATAAAAAGGACGTCCGCATGGACGTCCTTTCAGTTTAAGAGCGGTTATTTGTCATCGCTACTATCGGTGACCTTATTGAGGATTACGGTCGCTATGATGATGATACCGATAACAATGAAGATACAGAGCATGCCTGCAACCATGTAATAAAGGTTGTTGACAAAAGCCATTGGATTAAAATTCATGCTGCAGTCCTCCTATTACATAAAGAAGTTCAAGATTAGACCGCCGGCGATAACGGAAGCGACCTGACCGGAGACGTTTACGCCGATGGAGTGCATAAGCAGGAAGTTCTGATTATCTTCAGCGAGACCCATTTTATGTACGGTACGTCCGGACATCGGGAACGCGGATATACCGGCAGCACCGATCATCGGGTTGATTTTCTCTTTCAGGAAGAGGTTGAGTAATTTTGCAAACAGAACACCGCCGACAGTGTCGAAGATGAAAGCGAAGAGACCGAGACCAAGGATGAGGATGGTATCAAGCTTGAGGAAGTTTTCAGCCTGCATCTGGGAAGCGATCGTTATGCCAAGGAATATGGTAACAAGGTTTGCGAGAACATTCTGCGCTGTGTCCGAAAGAGAGTTTAAAACTCCGCATTCACGGATGAGGTTACCGAACATGAGGAAGCCGATAAGCGATACAGAAGCTGGGGCGACAATGCCGGCAACGATCGTAATAACTATCGGGAAGAGGATACGCGTTGTCTTTGATACGTTAGCCGGTTTATACGGCATACGGATAAGACGCTCGTGTTTTGTTGTCGTCAGCTTTATAACAGGCGGCTGAATGATAGGTACAAGAGCCATATAGGAGTATGCCGCTACCATTATAGCACCCTGATAGGCTGAATTGAGTTTCTGCGATACGACGATGGCGGTGGGACCGTCGGCCGCGCCGATGATGGCGATGGACGCAGCGTCATTCGTAGCGAAGAACATTGATGCGGCGCAAAATGTGAAGAATATACCAAACTGTGCCGCTGCACCGAAGATCATAAGCTTCGGGTTCGAGAGAACAGGACCGAAGTCGATCATCGCGCCAATACCGATGAACAGGATCAGAGGGAACAGCTCATTTGCAATACCTGCATCAAACAGTGTAGAAAGAGCACCTTCCGATACCAGACTACCGTCAGCCGCAAACTGGTCGATCGCGCCTGAGAGCGGTAAATTTACTAGAATCGTGCCGAAGCCAAGCGGCAGAAGCAGCGTCGGCTCCATCTCTTTCTTGATTGCCAGAAAGATCAGCAGCCCGCCGATTGCCCACATCGTCAGATACCGCCAGTCTGCGAGCTCTGTGACGTTGGCAAACAGGTTTACAAGTTCGTTTAGTATTTGCATAAAACCTCCTGATAAATTATGGGGAATTTATATATAACCTTATTATACGGAAAAATATGCGTAAAATAAAGTTAAATACACCATTTCTTAACAGTTTCTAAACACCCAAAATCACTGCTTCAGTGTGTGATTTTCAGTGTACGCAGATAAGCTTTCTGTTCGGCTGTGATTCGTCGGCTTTCTATCGATTTTTGGATCGTCTTATTATGAGCCCAGACGTTTTTTATGCGTCGACGTTCCAAAAACGGGAGAATCCTATCGTACTGCTTGGCAAACGCCGTCGCGAAATACCACGCGATCATCATGTTGACATAATACTCGTCGGACTCTATTCCGGACACGATCTCCGGGTACTCATCACGGTAAAAGCTGTCGAGATAAAAGCGCATCAGCATGCCTATTCCAAAACGCACCGTATATGTATGCGTCGAACGAATCCAGCGGAAAACATAGTCCTCCAACTCAGCCTGATGTCCCTTAAAAGCCTTTGGCACAAGGATATCGCACGTCGCCCAATTGTCTATGTACGGCAGAAAAGCGTTGACCGCCGAGAGCGCATTATCAAATCCCTTGATCCTTTCTATCAAAAGCGCATGAAGATTATTTTCATCATAGTACATATGCGGAAGCTCGTGCAGGAAGCGCTGCGCCTCGGGCGAATTCGCGATTTCCTTCGCGTATGCCCTCAGTACGGGGGTGCGGACGCCGATAACGAGCGAGGGGTCAATATTCGGAACAAGGCCGCATTGAAAAGTCCGATATCCGTCGTCCTTCATAGACAGAAGCTGACTGCGTATATCGCTTTTGCATCCACCCATAAAAAGCTCCTTTTGTGAACAAATGATGAATTTTGCGCAACATAAAAAGTATCGCATATAAATTAGGATTCGTCAAGATATTATCTGATTTTACATTGGCTTTTTCAAAGCATATCCGCGTATTCAGTGTGCTCTGAAAACCATTTGACGGCGTAAGAACAGGTGGGCGTTACTTTTAAACCCTCTTTTTTTAGCTGTTGCACGGCCTCAAGGACTAGTTTTCCTGCGATGCCCTGTCCGCGCAGCGACGCATCTACGAATGTGTGGTTGATCTCGGCCACACCGTCGGATATGGGGAAGGTGATCTCGGCAATAAGATTTCCCTCGCCGTCAGTTACATATATGCGGTCAGTTTCGTGTATGAATTCCATAATATTTTCCTCGATTTTATCTTTGTATTTTTTAGCAGACTTTGAGATTATAGGATGATTAAGTAAAACGGATGTCACAAGCCATTCTGCACAGCATTACTGCATATCGTCCGGAAAGTTATTGAAATCAGTTCCGTCAAAAAGGCTTTGTTCCATCATAGTTATGGCATTTTGCGCCTGAGCGACGTCCTTTAAATTTTCGAGCGCAAAATATATTCGATGACTGCGCCCGCGGCGCGTATATACGGTTTCGCTGAACAAAATCGTGCCGTTTCCGTTTTTGTGGATCGTTATGTCCATCGGCGGGAGGTCTGTCCCGTCGTATATTTTGATTCGCTTGCCGCGTTTTATGAGGATTTTTCTGTTTGTTATTACATAAAAAGTTTTGTCTCGGAAATATGCCGCGCTTATAAACCGGCCGAAAAGCATATAAAGACCGATACCAACAAACGGCAGCCCAAAAAGCGCGAAGTAGACAGGTGCGCCGCTGCGCAAAGCTGTCAGTTCCCAAAAGCAGGCGAAAGAGAGCCAGATAAGGCTAAACGGTATCATTATGGCGTCTCTCCCGGTGAAAATATTCCCCTTTTCGGGATGCCCTTTCCACAATATGTATTCATCGCCAACCATATATTGGCGGCAAAATGCGTAATTATCTGTGAAATCCATGAAATACCCCCGTCATTAATGATTTACGCTTTTCATGCAAATGCTGCTAGAAGGTATAATAAAGATAGCGCAAGCGTTGATGTACAAAAATTTTGAATATGAAATAATAGGTACTTCCATCGGCGCAATATGTACTAATTTTATCGCATTTTGGCGGACGAGGCAAGGGGGGTTATGGTATATTTATTAGAGCAGGTTAATTTTTCAAATCATCTCATTGCATGGAGTTTGGCTATCGTATATAATCAAAGCGGGATGCAGCGGACAAGGCGTGTATGGTAATAAAAAGGGACGCAAGAACATCAGGTACTATGTTAAGGATTACGAGGAGTATCTGTTTGTTTTGATTTAAAACGGAGTGGCAGAAGCTCAGAAACCGAGAATTGGAGGTATACAATGAAAATAGATATCGGGAAAGATTTTCCACAGTATTTTAAGCCTGCATATCCGGAGGAGTTTGAACTGTTTTCGCATTTTGAGACGACGGCGGGGATACCAACAGTTTTATTTGCGGTAACGACATGGAAAGAAAACGGCAAGCCGAATGTATGCTTTCACGCGTGGAGTTGTTTTCACGGGGACAAGACGGCTTTTTATGCCGTGATGGGCAACTTATATCAGCATACCCATACCTATGCCAATATCCAAAGGGAAAAATGCTTTTGCATTAACTTCCTTCCAATAAGTTGCTACGACAAGCTGGTAAATACCATCCATCAGAATGAATGGGGCGATGACGAATTTGCAGCAGGAGGCTTTACTGTTTCCAACGCCAAAACCATTCACGCACCTGCGATCAGCGAAGCGTTTCTCACGATAGAATGTACCCTGAAAGAAATACAGGATTTAAGCGGTGCGGGAATTGCGGCTATGGTAATCGGACAGGTACAGCACATCTCTGTGGAAGAAACGTATGCACAAGGGTATGAATTAAGATATGGCAAGGACGGATTTATGCTACTTGTGCCTGCGCCGCAAGACCTTGTTACCGGAGAGCCGAACCAGTCGGCGATTGCCACCGTGCATATTGAGAAATACGACTGATTTAAGGAGAAAGTAAAATGGCGGTTTCAAATATAAAAGCGCTGATCCCCGGCGAGCTTCACAAAGTGTGGGATTTTGTTTTAGACATTGAGAATTACGCTGCTTGGAGAAGTGACTTGAGCAAAACAGAAGTTATCAGCAATAAGCAATTTATTGAATACACCAAAGATGGCTATCCTACGACCTTTACCGTGACGCTTGCTGAGCCATACAGACGATGGGAATTTGATATGGAAAACGGCAATATGACAGGTCATTGGACTGGCGTTTTCACTGCCAAAGGTGACGAAACAGAGATAGATTTTACGGAGCAAGTGGAAGCGAAGAAATGGTTGCTGAAGCCTTTTGTGAAATTGTATTTGAGAAAGCAGCAGACACAGTTTGTTGCGGATATGATGAAAAACTTTTCTTAAAGACTTATACAATAGGAAGGTGGTTTGTTATGAAGAAGTATGAGTATATGACCGTTGATTTAAGCGCAGAGCCATCGTTTAATGTTCATATTAAACTGGAACGGTATATTGAGAAACTCAATGAATACGGAAAACAGGGCTGCCGTATGAAAGGAGCGAAAACGGTATTTTGCGACAGTCTGTGCGGGGTTCGGAAATGTGCGTTAAATAAAGGTGTTTCCACCTGCGGTGACTGTCGTGAATTAGAA
>CALXCR010000062.1 GCA_944386855.1 uncultured Oscillospiraceae bacterium | reverse complement strand
GTCAAGAATGGCGGCGACTGTACCGTCAAGCTGTTTTTTGTTGTTGTCGACCATCCAAATGAGGTTGGTGACCTTTTTTGCGGCAGTGAACATCGCCGCTTCCCAGACTTGTCCCTCGTCGATCTCGCCGTCGCCGCACATGAGATAAACCTTACTGTCATAGCCGCGCATCTTGGCGCCGAGCGCCATGCCGATGGCGAGGGATGTGCCCTGCCCAAGCGAGCCTGTCGTCATATCTATGCCGGGAGTCTTTAATCTGTCGCAATGGCTCGGGAGATTCGTTCCCGGCCTGTTCAAAGTAGCGAGTTCGTCAACGGGGAAGAAGCCTTTGAGCGCGAGAGTGGCGTATACGGCGGGACCTGCGTGTCCTTTTGAGCATACGAACTTGTCGCGCTCCGGCCATGTCGGGTTGTTGGCGTCATATCTCATTACGCCGCCGTATAAAACGGCGAGGACGTCCGTAATGCTCAGAGAGCCGCCCAGATGCCCAAAGCCGCGTGTTTTAAACTCCTCGATCTCGGCAATGCGGATCTGAAGAGCGAACTTTTCAAGTTCTTTTTTCAGCTTTATATCCAATTTGTCTGCCTCCCTAAAAATCAAAAGAATCGGTATGTGTCATATTCTTGCAACGCCGGTGCGTCGTGCCGCCTCGGCGACGGCCTTGGCAACAGCAGGTCCTACGCGCGGGTCAAAAGGCCTTGGAATGATATTGTCGGAGCTCAATTCATCGTCGGGGATTATGCCGGCAAGAGCGATCGCGGCCGCTATCTTCATTTCCTCGTTTATCTCGCTTGCGCGGACATCGAAAGCACCGCGGAAAATGCCCGGGAACACGAGTACGTTATTTATCTGGTTCGGGTAATCGCTTCGTCCGGTCGAGACGACCAAAGCGCCGCCGGCCTTTGCGTCGTCGGGGAAGATCTCCGGCGTTGGATTGGCGCACGCGAATATTATCGCCTTTTCCGCCATCGTCCTGACCATTTCCGTTGTGACGATATTCGGGGCTGAAACGCCGATAAAAGCGTCTGCTCCGCAAAGTGCGTCGGCGAGCGTTCCTGTTTTACCGGCCTTGTTTGTGACCTTCGTCATCTCGGCCTGTGCCCAGTTCATACCGTCTGCGCCCTCGTGCAGGATGCCGATTTTATCGCACAGCGTAATATCGGAAAAGCCGGCCGAGAGAAGGAGTTTTGCTATTGCAATACCGGCGGAGCCTGCGCCGTTTATGACGATCTTTGCCGTTTCCTTATCCTTGCCGGCGACTTTAAGCGCGTTTGTAAGGCCGGCAAGCACTATGACGGCCGTGCCGTGCTGGTCGTCGTGAAACACGGGTATATCGCATTTTTCTTTCAGCTTTTTCTCGATCTCAAAGCAGCGCGGAGCTGAAATATCCTCAAGGTTTATGCCGCCGAAGCTGCCGCTTATGAGATAGACTGTATTTACAAATTCATCGACGTCTTTCGTTTTGACACAAAGCGGAAAAGCGTCTACGCCGCCGAATTCCTTAAACAGCACGCATTTGCCCTCCATAACGGGCATGGCGGCCTCGGGACCTATATCACCCAGTCCCAAAACGGCGGTACCGTCGGTTACGACGAGGCACATATTGTGCCGGCGGGTCAGTTCATAGCTCTTTGAGATGTCCTTTTGTATCTCAAGGCACGGCTGCGCTACGCCGGGTGTATACGCGAGCGACAGGCTGTCCTGATCGTCCGCCTCGACGGTGGAGACAACCTCGATCTTTCCCTTCCACTGCGCGTGAAGCCGCAAAGACTCCTTTGCATAATCCATAAAAAATGCTCCAATCCTTTTAGTTTCAAATACAGGGAAAAACCCTATTATAATTCTCATATTATTTGTATCACATATAGAGGGATTTTTCAATATTTTGAGCTTTTTTTACACAAAAAACTTCATGCGCCGAATAATATGGGCAGTAGCCAAAACCGGTGCGCATGGATTTCCGCCTATAAATCGTTTTCGTATGCGCGGAGAGAGCTTAAACTGCGTGCGGCCGCTTTGCCGTGCGCTTTTGCGGAAAAACGAAAAGAGATATCGGATATTCCTGATCCAATATCTCTTTGCCTGCCTGTGCGATGGCACGTTTTGCCGGAGGATTGTCAAAACAGCGACGCCGCAGACCGAGAAAGTACATTCTGTAAACGGCGGCATAACGCTTATATCATTGCAGTAAGCGCATAAGTAAGTATGCCCTCGTTATCGGCATAAATATTGTTAAATTGTGACAATGGTAGCGGCGCCGTGCCGATACCGGCCTCGATCGTATACCCGGGTAGATTGTAATTTGAGATGAACCAGTCCTTATATCCGGCGTAGGCAGACGCCGCAGGCGTTTCGGACAGAGTATATCCGCTTACGGAGGCAAACACCTGAGCTATTTCAAATGACCGTTCCGGCAGATAATCGAGATATTTCCAGTAAATAACCTTGCCCTGAGTGTGGTACGATAAGGTGAGAGAGAAGTTTTTTGATAAAGTGAAGTCGTACACCGCGCGGCTTTCCGGTGCTTCAAGCGGGGCTGAGCCTACGTAGTCGCGCGGGGCGGGCGATGTATACCCCTGAGCGAATTTGATCTCGCGTGCCTGCTCCCATCCGGCGGGGTATTGCAGATTCGGGTCGACACCCGCTATATTTGCTTTCCAGCCGTTCGGAAACGCGATATTTGGGTAATTTGCGGCATAGCCGCGGGCGCGCGTGTAATAGCCGCCTGATGTCAGTTCTCCCGTAACAAGGTCAACGCCGTCAGGATTTACCATGGGTACAATATAAAGCGACGACGCGTTATAAAGCGAGGCGGCATCGGTATTAAAAATGTTCCCGCCGAGGGCGAAGGCGTGTGAGTAATTTTCCAGATATTTCATAAGGAGCGGCGTCGTTATCCACTCGTTGGCGTGGTGCGACGCGTTGTAGAACACCTGATTTTGTCCGGCGCCGATCTTCAGATAGTACAGCGGTTTGCCCATAACGCTTCTGCCTATCGAGCCTGTCTCTAAAAACGGATACCTTTTTTTCAGACCGGTCACGGAAAGCTCTAAGACAAGCGACGTAAAGCTTATGTTTACGGGGACTACCTCGAAGCCGAGAGGCACTGTTACAACGCTGCCTAAGACAAGGTTCAGCGGATCAACGGCGGGATTTGCGGTCTCTATGGCGCGTATGCTCGTGCCGTAGTTCTGCGCAATGCGGTAAAAAGTGTCCCCCGAACGTATAGTATGTGTTACATAGCCCGTGAGATACGGCGTGAGCCGCCGCCACGTCATAACGCCGGCGATACCGTCGTAAACGAGACCGACAGACGACTGAAAGCGTCTTAATGCGCTGTATGTATTGTTTCCGAAAATACCGTCTATCGAGCCCGGGTCGAATTTTGCGCGCTGCAGCCCGAGCTGCAAAAGCTCTACCTGCGGGCCGGCATCACCGCGCCGCAAAACTTTAAAATCAGACAAAAATTTTCCTCCTTTGAAACGGATTTCAATATTAAAATATGCCATGCCGCCAAAAAACATTCGGCAATCGTACAGACAGAATTTTGCAGAACCAAAAGAGAAATATATTGTCACGGCGGAAAGCGAGATTTTTTTTCGGCAGCGGACATATTAAAATCGTTGAATCGACAAGGAGGGGAACAGATGGAGAAAAATGTAAAAAAAGTTCATATGAAAAAACGTCTCGTTCAAATGCGGGTACTGTGGCTTTTGCTTGCGCTGCTGTTTGCATCGTCGGATATTATAAATGCATCGGCGTACAGCCCGGACGGGCTTGTACCGATGGGGAGCGCTATCGGGATAAACATCTCGCTTGACGGCGTTGCCGTTGTAAGCGTTACGGACACGAAAAACGGCGCGTCTCCGGCAAAGCTCGCCGGTATTTGCGCGGGCGACATCATTACGGAGATAAACGGTACGGAGATAACTTGTATAGACGATATTAAAAATATAACCGCCGGCTGCGGCGGGCGTATGCTTAATGTCGTTGTACTGCGCGGCGGCAAGGAGTGTCATTTTCAGATAGAACCCTGTCTCAATGACAGCGGCGAATATGAAATCGGCGTATGGCTTCGCGACAGCATGTCGGGACTTGGAACGATGACGTTTTACGATCCAGACACAGGTGTTTTCGGGGCGCTGGGACACGGGATCAGCGATTCTGAGAGCGGAACGCTCGCTCCGCTGGAAAGCGGAGTCCTTATAGACGCGGATGTGACCGAGGTCGTAGCCGGAAGGCCGGGATTTCCGGGCCAGCTTCGCGGCAAGCTCGACTTTTCAACGCAGCTCGGCGTTATAGCGACGAATACCGAAAACGGGATATTCGGGACTCTTAACAATGTGCAGGCGGATGAGTCGGAAGAAATACCCTTATGTTCTGACGGCGATATAAAAGTCGGCAAAGCAACCGTCTTATGCGATATCGGAGACGGTACGCAGCAGTATGAGATAGAGATATCAAGACTGTATCTCGGGGACGGGTTCAGCAGGAAGAACATGCTGGTGACCGTTACGGATGAACGGCTTCTTGAGACGACGGGCGGCATAGTTCAGGGGATGAGCGGAAGTCCGATAATTCAGGACGGGAAGCTTGCAGGAGCGGTTACGCACGTCCTGATAAACGATCCGACAAAAGGCTACGGTATAACGATAGGGAATATGCTGTCGGCGATGGAGGAATCGCTTAAAGACGCGGCGTAAAGCACGCAAAAGGCGACGGGCGCACCTTTCGGCGCGCCCGTCGCTTAAATTAAAGAGGAGTATTTATAAGAAAAATCATTTTTTTGCCTTGGCTTTTTCGATAGCGTTAATTACATACTGTGCGTCAAGCTCGAACTGATCGGGCATGAATTTCGGCCAGAAGCCGACAGCGCAGGCGTCGGTATCCTTTATACTGGCAAAGCACAGATCAAATGCGTCCTGTACATCCTGCTGTGTCTCACAGCGCCTTGTCGCGCCCATGACCTTAAAGACGATGCACGGCTTGTCGACATACCTGACGGCCTCGTACATGATCGGCGGATCTTCGATCGGGTAATTATTTGCACCGGGATTAGGTCTCGGCGGCTGCGCACCCATCGGAGGCGGATTTATAAGACGGTCGGCAATATGCCGTGTCGTATTGTAGCAGCTTGCGAAATAGAAATCCACATCCCAGTGGTGATCCTGCGAGTAGACGAGGACCTCCGGATTGTGTGTTCCAAGTCCGACTGCCATGCCGGAATCTCTAATTACCTTGAGACGGCGCTCGATTTCGGCATATTCGCCGGCTGCAAACAGGCCGTCTGTCGTATTGCCCATGATGAAAAAGCCGTCGGCTTTGTTCATAGCCGTGCTGCGCACGTTGTTTTCATAAATTATCTCCGAGGCCTGCTGTGCAAACCACTTGACCTCGCCGCCCTGCATGCGGTATTCGTGAATAACGCGCATCGTAAACTCGTCCGTACGGAATACGCATCCGTCGATACCTGCTTTGGCGGCGTCCTGAAGGTACTTCACCGAGTTTGCCATTGTAAAGTAATCCTTCATTTCAGCGTTCATCTCCGGGCTGACATGAGACATACCGCGGAGCGGGTTGCTGCCGGTCATAAGTCTTGAGACCTCGATTCCGGCGATGTTTACCGTTGGGATCTTTGGCATAATAACCCTCCTAAAATATATTAAAATTTTTGCAAAAACGGATACGATATTTATGGGAAGCCGCGCTTGTGTCAGGCGAGATCGTCGAGCCGCAGCCTTATGTACTCGATGAGCATGCCCGGGTCGATACCGCGGTCTATGCACAATTGCTCAAGCGTGATGTCAGAGTTTACTACGATTTTAACGTCGATCCCAAACGCCTGAAATTCGGGACAACACTCCGGCAGCGAGAGCAGTATGTCTTTTACGGCGGAATCTCTCTGTATGGCAAAAAAGCTCATCTTTACACCTCAAAATTTGTCCTTTATGTATATTATACACAAAATTTACTATGTTGCAATAGTATACTGTAGAAAAAACCTTTGTTTTTGCAAATAAATTAACATTCCGCATAAATGGTTATGCTATTTATGCGGGATGTTATGATTATGTATGATTTACCAATACTGCGCGGGATAACGGGCTACCTTACAAAGTTTGTCGTGAGCTTATCCTCCTGCTCGGGATATGGCACGCCGGCTTTGATACCGGCTTCCTTGCACTTTAGAAACCATGCCATGTTGCGGGCGAGGGTGCGCATGATCTGAAGTCCCTCAAGATCCTGGAGGACGTCCTCCGGCTTGTTGCCGTGGACCATATTCCAATACTGCGAGGAGATTATCGGCATTGAGCTTATGCCGAAATATTTATTCATCTGGTCAAACGTCGCGGTAGTGCCGGCGCGTCTTGCCGAGGCTATGGCCGCGGCGGGCTTGAGATAGAAAAGGCCTTTCCTCGACGCGACGAATATCCTGTCCATAAATGCGGACATTGAGCCCGCGGCGGAGGCGTAGTATACAGGCGTGCCGAATATGAAGCCGTCGGCCGTTTCCGCGAGGTCGAGGAAGTCGTTTACCGTATCTTTGAATACGCATTTACCCGTCTTCTTACAGCCGCCGCAGTTGATGCAGCCGCCGATCGGCTTTGTACCGATGTGGAAGATCTCGGCTTCGATACCTTCGCTCTCGAGCGTTTTTGCGATCTCGCTGAGGGCTGTGTATGTACAGCCTTTGGCGTGCGGACTTCCGTTTACTAAAAGAACTTTCATAGCAATGTCTCCTTTAATTTTTTTAAGGCTTAATATTTCCGGCGATCGCTGTTTTGACGACCGTGATTTGAAGGATAGCGATCCGTGTAAAAAACTGAAATACTATCCCTTGAATGCGTGATTTTATGACTCGTATATGATGTGGTCAAAAACGAGCGCCCTATTTGCCGAGATCCACGGTCTTATCATACGCGTCGCATACTGCGTTTATAACCGACGCTCTGAACGCGCCGTTTTCAAGCGCCGCGACTCCGGCGATGGTACTGCCGCCCGGGCTGCATACGGCGTCTTTCAGTGCGCCGGGATGGTCGCCGCTCTCAAGCAGAAGCGCGGCTGAGCCTTTTATCATCTGTGCAGCGTACAGGAGAGTTTGTCACGGGGAAGGCCGCATCTGACGGCGCCGTCGGCGAGCGCCTCGGCAAACATATACACGAACGCGGGGCCGCATCCTGAAACAGCGCTCGCGGCATCGATCAAATTTTCGGCCAGCATATCGACCGTACCGGCTTTGTCAAAGGCGCTTCTAAACCCTGCAATCTGCTCGTCCGTGACCTCTTCGCTTGCGCAGTACAAAATGACGCCTTCGCCTACGGCGGCGGGCGTATTGGGCATTATCCGTATCACAGGATAGTCTCTGCCGGCAAGTCTCTGCACTTTGCCTATCGCAGTGCCGGCTGCCATGCTTATGAGCGTGAACTTATCATCGCGTGAATTTAAGACTGGGGCGATTTCACTCATCACCGCTTCCAGTACCTGCGGTTTTACGCCGAGGACGATATAATCGCAGCATTTTGCGATTTCTGTGTTGGTGGAGAGGGTTGCGCCCAGCTCCGCAGCAAACGCGCGCGCCTTTTCCTCGTCTCTATCAGACACAAGGACGGAGTCGTCTCCGACAGTTTTCAAAACGGCTCTTGCCAAAGCGCCGCCCATATTGCCTGTTCCTATAAAACCGAATTTCATACAAAACTTCTCCTTCCGTAATATAAAGCATGAATCTGATTGGAGTGTTATATCGAAAAATTATATTTTGGTATTTAAAATATACATTGTGAAACTAATGCTGCGACGTCGAAGCCGACGAGACATAAACAACAAATCATTTTCTCACCCGTTTAGGCGGGCGAAACAAAGATATGAATAATTATATCACATATTATTCCTTTAAGCCACAGTACTTTCTGATGAAAAATTATCGACATAATATGACATACAGGAATAATCCGGCTATAGGGTCTTATTTAAGATTTTTAAATAGCCAACAGAAAATGTTGTTGTGAAATATTATTGGAGACACAATTTGTTGTATAGTGTTATGCGTGACAAATTTGAACGAAAAGTGTCGAATTATGGATAAAAAGCCGTTTCCTTACAACTTTTTTGCGAGAAACGGCAAAAAACCTCTTGCAAAATTTTCCATGGTATGCTAGATTAAATTATCGAAATGAACAAGGCGGTTTAAAGATAGAAAATTGCCGCAATAATCTTATATTATGGAGGCAATAAAGTATGCATGGTAAAACAAAAATTGTAATCGCAGATCAAAATGAGGAATTCCGGATGCTTTTATCCGACGCGCTTTCGGCGGAGGAGGAATTTGAAGTGGTCGGCGAAACCGGTGACGGCGTTCACGCCATAGAGCTTGTGGTTGAGCATCAACCTGATATCCTGCTCATGGACGTCGTTTTATCCGGAATGGATGGTTTGGGCGTGTTAGAGGCACTGGCCGAGGGAGTAAGCGCGCAAAAGCCTGACGTAATAATTTTATCAGGGTTTGCAAGTGATCATGTATTAGCGTCGGTATCGGCTTTGGGTGCTTCATATTTTATGCAGAAGCCATGCGACACGCAAATACTTATATCGAGGATAAAGCAGCTATCAGCCGCCGCGAAATCACAGTTTAGGCAGGATGTCAAGATACAGCGTCCTGCTCAAAGCACCGAAAGCCTAGTGACCGAGATAATCCATGAGATCGGCATCCCGGCGCACATAAAGGGCTACCAGTATTTAAGAGAAGCAATACTTCTCGCTATCGACGATATGGATATAATCAATTCCGTAACAAAGGTTCTGTACCCGGCGGTTGCGAAAAAGTTCAACACAACGCCAAGCCGTGTTGAAAGAGCGATAAGGCATGCTATTGAGGTCGCTTGGGACAGAGGAGACATAGAGACGCTTCAGAAATTTTTCGGTTATACGGTTTCGAACATTAAGGGCAAGCCGACGAACAGCGAGTTTATAGCGATGATCGCCGACAGGATGTCGCTTCAGCGCAGAGAGGTTCAGGAGGCGCAGTAACATACAGGTTTAAAAATTCCGGGGACAAGCCGCCCCGGAATTTTTATATTTATTGCAAAAACATATAGACTTCAAAGCAAAGTGCCCGCGTAAAAACGTGCGCTCACAGAAAGAGATGTACAGCTTAAATATCAATATCCCCAAAACGGCAGGATTGTTTTGGGGATATTCGCATATATCGGGACATGCCGTAATAGAATTAAACATACAAAAGGAAAGACAGGTGAAAAAATGCGGGATGTTGATTACGATGTGGCGAGATTCGACGGGGCTGTGATGCTGCTCCCGTATACTCTGAGGGATGATGCCCGCCGGCTCATAAAAGCGGACAGGGCGAATACAGAGGAGATACGTCTAAGGATAGGCAGAAGCCCAACGGCGCTTATAGGCGGCGAGGAGATAAGCCTGCGGCGTGATCCCGTGACGAAAAGAGAGCTGGAATGGACTATGGACATACTGACACAGGCTTCGGCGCACACCGTAAACGAGAGCTTCAAGGCAGGTTACATAACGGTGCGAGGGGGATACCGCGTCGGCATATGCGGGACGGCGGTATCGCAAAACGGAGTCGTGACAGGTATGAAAAACGTCTCGTCGCTCGCGATAAGGATATCGCGTCAGATAACCGGAATAGCAGACGGGCTCGTACAGGAGATTATGCGCGGCGGCGTTTTCAGATCGACGCTTATCATATCAGCGCCCGGGGGCGGTAAGACAACACTGCTCCGGGACATTATACGGATATTGTCAAACGGGGATAAGTCAAGGGGGATACCTTATTTCAGGGTCGGAATAGCGGACGAGCGCAGCGAGCTTGCCGCAGCGTATGAGGGAACGCCGCAGATGGACGTGGGTGAGCACACCGACGTTGTAGATGCCTGCCCGAAGGCCTATGCGATGAATATGCTCCTGCGCGCTATGAATCCGCAGATAATCGCCGTCGATGAGATCACTCAGGCGGAGGATGTCGAGGCGATAAAGAAGCTGTCGCACTGCGGGACAGGCGTTATTGCGACAGCCCACGCGGAGAGCCTTGAGGGCATGATGAAAAGGCCGCTGTATATGGAGCTTATAAAAAGTGCCGTGTTTGAAAAGACGGTAGCAATACACAGAAGCGGGGGAACGCGCGAATATGAGATACACAACATGGAGGGATACATATGTTCAGAATGATCGGGGCGATCCTTATCATCTCGTCAACTGCCGCATGGGGGCTCAGCGGGGTTTTCAGGCTGCGAGATCATGTGAGGACGCTCTCCTCGCTTCAGCAGTCGCTGGAGCTTATGCAGAGCGAGATATGTGAAAATCTGACGCCGCTTCCTGAGCTTTTTGAGATCCTTGCGGAGAGCGCTCCATCACCGGCGTCGGTGTTTTATAAGAATCTTACGGTGCGGATAAGGGATATCGGAGAAAAGCCGTTTCCGCAGATCTGGAGCGATACCGTAATGGAGACAAGCCAGCTTGTGCTGGACGCGCAGGAGACGTTGACGCTGTCAAAACTTGGTTACAGTATCGGAAAATACGATAAAGACGCTCAAAAAGCCGCCATGACACACACATATAACAGTTTTGGGCGGTTTCGCGAGAAAGCTGAGATGGAAATGCAGAGAGATTCAAAGGTTAAAGCGTTTACGGGAATAGCCGCCGGCTTATTTACCGTAATAATACTGGCTTGAGAGGTTAAGGCTGTGGACGTTGATCTTATTTACAAAATAGCTGCCGTCGGCATACTTGTTGCCGTACTGAATATGCTGCTCAGCCGCGCGGGAAGGGACGAGCAGGCACTTTTAACGACGATCGCGGGACTTGTTGTCGTGCTGATCGTGATAGTTAGGGAAATCTCGGAGCTTTTTGAGCTGATACGGGATCTTTTCGGGTTTTAGCGATGGAACTGATGATAAGGATATCGGCGCTTGCCGTTATTGCGTCTATATTTGCCCTGCTTTTAAAAAAAGAGACACCTTACATCGCTATAATGATAACCGTTGCCGCATGCTGCGCAGTTTTTGCCCTTGCTGCCGATATCATAGAGCAGGTAATCTCATTGACAAGCGAGCTTACGACGCTCTCCGGCATGACTCCGGCTGCTGCCGCGGTCATGGTAAAAAGCGCGGGTATTGCGATAATCGCAAAATTTTCCTCCGACCTGTGCAGGGACGCAGGGCAAAATTCGGCGTCGAGCGCCGTTGAGTTTGCGGCGGCGGTGACAATCGTGTATATTTCCATTCCGCTGATAAAAACGATGCTGGAAATGATATCGGGCATATGGTGAGAAAATGAAATGGGTTAAAAAGTTTGTTTTTTTGGCGGTGGTTGCGTCGATTGCGACGGCGCTGTGCTTTTCCGCAAACGCCGCCGATGTTGAAGACGGACAAGCTGAGGCGCTGGAGATCGAGGAGATAGAAAAAAGCGTGCCGCAGTCTGCGAAGGATATGCTAGGCGATATCAATATACAAAGCGCAGAGGACGCGGGCGGAGCGCTTGCCGCTGTCAGGGATGCAGTTGTCGGAAGTCTCAAGGGCATATTCGGTGACGCGGCGAAAGCGGGACTATCATTTGTGGCTGTTGCGCTGCTTACAGGCCTTGTCACTAGTATATGCCCTCCGGACAGTGGCAAATATGCGTCGTATGTGGAATTTGCCGGAGCGGTATCAGTAGCTGCACTCGCCGTAGACGGAACGGGGGCGCTGATGACGGCGGGCAGCGAGATGATAGGGGAATTATACGCTTTTTCCAAAGCCCTGCTGCCGACTTTGTCCGCTGCTGCCGCGGCGGGAGGGGCGGTGAGTTCCGCGGCGGCACAGTATGCGGCGGCTGCGGTCTTTATGGACGTGATTCTGACGGTTGAGACGTCATTGATGCTGCCTTTGGTATACGGGTATTTTTTAACCTCCGTATGCGGAGCGGCCTTGGATAACAGCGGGGTGCAGAGTGCAGCGAAAATGATAAAGTGGACGGCTGTTACGCTCCTGTCAGCATCCGTGCTGGCGCTTACCGTATATTTGATGGTTTCGGGCGTTGTTTTGGGCACGGCCGACGACGCGGCGGTAAAGCTTGCAAAAACAGCGATATCGACGGCTCTGCCCGTGATAGGCAGTATAGCGGCAGATGCGTCGGGTGCTGTGGTTGCGGGGATAAATACGCTTAAAAACATACTCGGGGTTTTTGGCCTTATAGTCATAATCGCCGTCTGCGCCGTGCCTATACTAAAACTTGCGGCGTTCAGCATAGCGGTCAAGGTCGCATCGGCATTTACGGCGGCACTGGGCAATAAAAAGCTCTCGGGCGCTATTGACGCGGTGTCGTCTGCGTACGCGCTGATACTTGGAATATGCGGCTCGGCCGGTATAGCGCTTTTTGTATCGGTCATAGCTGTACTGAGGACGGTGACCGGATAGTGATAGACATATTTAAGGATTGGGTGCTTCAGATCGCGGGGACGGCGCTTATTGCGTCGGCAATACTGACGGTGACGCCGGAGTCATCCGCAAAAAAGGCGGTGGCGCTCGTCTGCGGGGTCGCACTGATAATAAGTATGCTGAGCATAGTGTCCGACTTTGACTATACGGCCTATTCAAAAGTCATAGCAGGCTACAGGGATGATATGGAGGATACGCTTGCGGACATTGAGGAGACTAACAAAAATCTCACGAGAAGTATCATAGAAGAAAAGTGCGCGGCATATATATTGGACAAAGGTAAAACGATCGGGATAAACGAGATCCGAGTGTCTGTCACGGTGCGCTGGGACAGCGAAAGCAGCTTGTGGTATCCCGTGGGGGCGGTGATCGCATCAAACGCTGATGATAGCCAGAAGGAAAAACTCTCAGCACAGATAGAGGCAGATCTGGGGATCGCAAAAGATGAACAGACATGGAGCGCATACGATGAACAGTAATTTGAAGGACGGCTTTAAAGCCGCGCTTAAAATCATTGAAAAAAACAAGATGACAGCAGTACTGCTGATGATCGGGGTGCTGCTGCTAATACTGCCGGAGTTTACAAATGGAGAGCGGCAAAACGATGCGGAGGTGAGCGTGCAGGATGACGGACTTACAGTATTTTCGCTTGAGGAGACGGAAAAAAAGCTTGAGGATACGCTTGCTGAGATAAGCGGTATCGGCGAGGTGCGCGTTATGCTGACGCTTAAGACCGGTGTGGAGAAAATCCTTGCACAGGATGAATCATCGTCGCTGCAGGAATCGGGTACGGGAGAAACAGCCGAAAGACGTGAGGAGAAGGAGACGTCTGTCGTGATAGTGGACGGAGGGGAAGAGGATAAGGCGATAACGGTCAAATACATATATCCTGAGTATATGGGCGCTATCGTAGTTGCGCAGGGGGCATCCAGCGCTACCGTTAAGCTGGAGATCATCCAGGCTGTGGCATCGGTAACGGGGCTGCCGATCGGGAATATTACAGTACTAACAATGTAGAACAATAAGGTGGAGGTCAATATGAAAGTTTTAAAGAGAAACGCGGTTATAGTAACTGTCATGCTTTTTGTCAGCGTCGCAGTCTATCTGAACTGGTCGTATAATCAGAGCGGTGAGACAGGGGATGTGGCCGGGGTGACGGAGGATACTACATCGGTATCAGCCGCAGACGAGGAAAACAGTGCTACGAAAGAGCAGAGCGCAGGCCTTTACTATACGGGCGATGAGGTAAATGTCGTTGCCGAGGGAGAAGGCGACGTAAGCGGGGACAGCGAGCTTTCCGAATACTTTGCGTCCGTGCGGCTGTCGCGCCAGCAGGCGAGATATGAGGCGACAGAGACGCTTACGGCTATCTCCGAGACGGAGAGCGCATCTCAGGAGATGATCGACGACGCTATAAACAAGATAATGACGCTTGCCGACTGGACGGTGCTCGAGTCGGAGCTTGAAAGCCTTATTATCGCAAAGGGATTTGAAGAGTGCGTCGTATATATTTCTGACGGCGGCGTCGACGTAACAGTTCCGGCGCCCGTGGAGGGGCTTTCTACGGCGGCCGTTGCGAGAATAACCGAGGTTATCACTGGGAATACTGATTTTCCCGCCTCTGAACTGCATATTATTGAAATAAAATAGTTTATTTTTTCGAAATGATGTGATAGAATACATAAAAGTGCCTTATAGGCGCGATATCGCAACAAGGTTAGTTTGAAAGGACTGAGCGTGACTTATGGGCGAAAATAAAGAGTATATATCTCATTTCGAAGAAAAGGGCAACATAAATATTGCCGAGGAGGTCATTGCGGCACTTGCTGCCGGCGCTGCCGTTGAAGCCGACGGCGTTACGGGGCTTGCGGTGTCTCCCGGAAAGGAAGTTACCGACATAATCGGTAAAAGGACGGTAAAGGGCGTGAAGGTCCAGCTTGAGGATGAGCAGCTCGTAATAGATGTCTGCGTGCTGGCCGTGCTGGGCAAGCCGCTTACGGATATCGGCGTCTGTGTACAGCAAAAGGTCATTCAGGCGATCGAATCGACGACCGGTTTTTCGGTCAAGGCCGTGAATGTGCATATTTGCGGTGTGATGTTAAATAAGTGATACTTGAGGGTTGCTGAAAAGCAGCCCTTGAGTTGTTTTTTTATTTTAAAGCCTATCAAAGAGCCAAAGTCGAAAAGGCCGAAAGCAACCGGCCGCGGGCAGAGGGCTTTTTAACTCCCACGGGAGCAAATCAACAATGAGGATATGTGTTTGATATGACAAGAACAGCGGCCAGAGAAATAGTTATGAGGCTTGGTTTCGAGCTCTCCGTACTAGGATGTACGGCGGACGAGCTCCTTGATATGGTGTTTGACAGCGAGTATTATGAGACGCTGGCCTTGGAGGACGAGGAGCTTTTCGGTGAGACGCCTGATGATAAACAGCGCGCATATATCGAAACGCTTATCCGCGGCCTTTATGAGCACAACGCGGAGCTTGACGCATATATAGAAAAATATTCCGTCGGATGGAAGTTTTCGCGTATTTCAAGGACGGCTGTAGCCATAATGAAAACGGCTATGTACGAGGTACTTTATATGCCGGAGATCCCGCGGAAAGCCGCGATAAACGAGGCGGTCGAGCTCGCAAAAAAATATGAAGAGCCTGAGACGGTGCCGTTTATAAACGGTGTTCTGGGCGCGTTTGTAAAGGGAGAAACGGAAGGTTTATGAGAGAGATAGCCGTTGCTTTTGATACGAGCAATTATACGACGTCGTGCGCGTATTTTGACGGTGCTTCCGGTGAAAATTCCGGACAGCTTTTGGATGTCAAACAGGGGCAGCTTGGGCTTCGGCAATCTGAAGCCCTTTTTTCTCATGTGAAGAGACTGCCGGAGATAGTGAAAAGGCTTGGGATTGAGCCGGACAAGTTTAAAATAGTCGCTGTAGGGGCAAGCATGAAGCCTAGAGAGACTGAGGACTCCTATATGCCGTGCTTTCTCGCGGGATCGTCGCAGGCACAGGTGCTTGCCGATATCCTGGGCGTGCCGTTTTTCGGATTCTCGCACCAGCAGGGGCATATTGCGGCCGCCGCTTGGTCTGCCGGGTGTGAGTATCTGATGGAAACGCCGCATCTTGCGTGGCATCTGTCCGGCGGGACGACGGAACTGCTGTACGTTAAACCGTTCGGGACTGCCGTCATGTGCGAGATAATAGGCAGGACGACAGATGTGTCGGCGGGGCAGCTTGTCGACAGGACGGGCAAGATGCTGGGGCTTGGATTTCCCGCCGGCCGGGAGCTTGATGTGCTGGCGGGCAACGCCGACCGCGAGCTCTCGTATATACCCAAGTTCAAAGGGCTTGAATTTTCGATGT
>CALXCR010000061.1 GCA_944386855.1 uncultured Oscillospiraceae bacterium | reverse complement strand
AATGAGCGCTCTTTTGCCGCTATACGGCAAAACAAGCGATATGGAGCTTACGTCGACGAAAACGGGTGTACCCAAAGAAAAAGGCAGCGAGGCTAGCGCCCCTGCGCCCCCGACGCTACGCGTGCCTTGGTATGTCATGGACGCATCATCTTAACTACACCGTACTATACAAAAACGCAAACCGAACGAAGTGTTTGCGTTTTTGAGAGGAGACGCAGCGGAATGAGCGTACTTTTGCCGCTATACGGCAAAACAAGCGATATGGAGCTTGCGTCGACGTAGCGCGGGGGTTTGCAAAGGGGTTCACCCCCCTTTGCTATCTTTTCTTTGGGTTACCGTTTCTTTGGGATATGCCAAAGAAATGGTAACAATACCCCGCCGCTTGGCGGCGGTAAGTTCCCGCGACATGGGCGCAGAAAAATTTGCCTGTGAAACAGGAGAATCCCTCGCGAGGGGGCGAAAAAAGCATCGGCGACGACCGCCCGCTCAGCGGGCGAAGAGGAGCGGCGACACGCCGCAAAAAACAAAAACGCAGCCCTGTATGCAGGGCTGCGTTTTTGCGATTTAAGTTTTTACATTCCCCAGACGAACCAGATGAACAGATATCCGCTTATGACGGCGGCGAGCGTAAACGGAATGCCGATTTTCATAAAATCGCCTGTCGTGACCTCGTATCCGTCTTTGCGGAGGATGCCGATACCGGTGATGTTTGCCGAAGCGCCGACGGGGGTCAGATTTCCGCCCAGTGTCGCGCCCGTAAGAAGCCCGAAATACAGCAGGTACGGCTCGATGCCGAGCATCGTCGCGATGCCCTGTACGACGGGTAGCATCGTCGCGACGTACGGGATGTTATCGATAAACGCCGAGAGGATGACGCTCGCCCAGACAATGATCGTGTAGATCAGGAAAATGTTGTCCCCGCTTATGCGCACAAACAGCGCAGCAAGTTCGTCTATAACGCCGGCGGCCTTGATTCCGCCTATAACAACGAAAAGGCCGGCAAGCAGAAGAAGCGTGTCGTAGTCGATGTCCTTCAGCGGCTTCACGATGCCGGATGCGCCGTGCCGTACGGCGTTATACAGCAGGCCGACAGCAAACAGGCCCATACAGATGTAACCGTTGATGAGGTCCGGCTTTGACGGCAGGAAAGACGCGAGTATGAGAAGTATGATAGTGCCGCCGAGGAGTACTGACGGGACGTAATCCGTGACGGCTGTGCGCGCGCCTGTCGTGATCTTCCTGTCCTCCTTGCGGAAGATCCAGAGAAGAACGAACATCGAGACGAGAGCGCCGAGCTCGACCGCCCAGAACATGCTGGGCTTGCCCTGGAACACGAAGAAATCTATAAAATCCATCCCCGCGTAGCCGCCGAGCAGGATCGATGTAGTGTCACCGACGAGCGTAGCCGCGCCCTGAAGGTTTGACGATACGGCGATCGCGATTATCATCGGTACGGGGTTGATATTAAGTTTTTTCGCTATCGCAAGCGCGACGGGCGCGACCATAAGAACGGTCGCCACATTGTCGACGAATGCCGAGACTATGCCGGCGAACAGCGCGAGCGACGTAATAGCCCACTTTACGTTCGGCACTTTCTCAAGCAGAACGTCAGCCATTAGAGCGGGCATTTTTGAGTCGATGAACAGCGACACCGTACCCATGGTGCCTGCTATCATCATAAGGACGTTGAAATCTATCTCCCCTAAGATATTGCCGACGGGGAGAATACGCAGCGCGACGAACAGAACCGCCGAGCTGAGCGCTACATACGGGCGGTACTTCGGAAGGAGCAGAAGCAAAACGTATGTAAGCACGAACAGAATAATTGCGGTGATCAAAATTTTTCCTCCTTTTTCGGTGACGCGGCGTCGCGGAATATGCCGTGCGCGCGCCGTGCGAACTGAAACCCTCGCGCAAATTTTACACTGCGCGAAATAAAAAACGCCGACGGCCTAGCCTCCCGCCGCTTGTCCGGCGGCATTTTTGATGATTGATTATACTTTATATTAAAAGCCGCCGTCAACGCTTTTTTCCCGTAATACGCGTATTTTTATACGATTTATACGCGCTTGGCAAAGTTTTTATGTTTTCCTTATATCGCGCTTTTCGCTGCGTAAAGCGTAAATTGCCGGTTTGGTTCACTTTTAGTTCATATTTCCCCGCAAGAAGATGTTTTTACTTGATTTTTATTAACTTTTTTCAAACTTTCATCGTTGACATAATTTTTTATTGCTGTTATAATTTCAAACGCCTACTGTTAAGAATCAGCGGCTTTTACAATTATTTTCGAAGGAGGAAAACTATGTCCACTGAACCACAACTGCAAGAGAGCAAGATGGGCACGATGCCCGTCAATAAATTGCTTATCCAAATGGCGCTGCCGATGGTCATATCGATGCTGGTGCAGGCGCTTTACAATATTGTTGACAGTATTTTCGTCGGCCGTATAAGCGAGGATGCGTTTACAGCCGTTTCGCTCGCTTTTCCCGTGCAAACGATGCTTATCGCGCTCGGAACGGGCACAGGCGTCGGCGTAAACGCGATGCTTTCAAAGGCGCTCGGAGAAAAAGACTATAAAAGCGTGAACAAGGCCGCTGCGAACGGTATTTTCTTATCCTTTGTATGCACGGTCGTTTTCATCTTTTTAGGCGTCTTTTTTTCAGAGGCCTTTTTCAGATCACAGACAGACAATCCCGTTATAATCCAGCACGGTGTTGAGTACCTCAGCGTTATATGCACATTCTCTATCGGCGTTTACACGGAGCTTATCTTTGAGCGCCTCCTGCAGGCGACGGGGCGCACCGTCCATTCGATGATAATACAGCTTATCGGCGCGGTAATTAACATTATAATGGATCCGATAATGATATTCGGCTATTTCGGCTTCCCCGAGATGGGCGTCACCGGCGCCGCGGCGGCGACGGTGCTGGGCCAGATAATCGCCGCTATTGTCGCGGTGATAATCAATCAGAAATACAACAAGGATATCCATCTCTCCTTCCGCGGATTCCGCCCGGACTGGCCGGTCATACGCCGCATATACGCTGTTGGGCTTCCGTCTATAATAATGCAGGGCATCGGTTCTGTCATTACATACTGCATGAACCTTATACTTATAAGCTTCACGTCTACGGCGGCGGCCGTTCTCGGCGCTTATTTCAAGCTGCAGAGTTTCTTCTTCATGCCTGTTTTCGGCATGAACAACGCCATTATCCCGATAGTCGCGTACAACTACGGTGCGCGCAGAAAGAGCCGTATTATAAAGACGTTCAAGCTCAGCATCATATATGCAACGGCGATAATGCTCATCGGCATGGCTGCGTTTATATTCATACCTGATAAGCTGCTTATGATATTCGACGCGTCGGATCAGATGCTTGAGATCGGCTCGCACGCGTTTCGGATAATATCGCTGCACTTTACGTTTGCGGGCTTCTGTATCGTCAGCGGCTCGGTGTTCCAGGCGCTCGGAAACGGCATGTACAGCCTTATAACCTCGCTCGGCAGACAGGTCATAATCCTGCTTCCGGCGGCGTATATCTTCTCGCGTCTGTTCGGCCTTGACGGCGTCTGGTGGGCATATCCCTGCGCTGAGATCATGTCCGCCTTCCTCTGCGTCGTCATGCTGATAAAGATCAACAACAAGGTTCTGAGGCACTTGCCGGACTGATATTTTAATCGCGCCTGTTTAGGCGCGATTTCAGCGTGTCGAACAGGTTCGACACGCTTCTCGAAAATGCAGGCATTTTCTCGAGGGGGAGCAGCCTGCTGCAGCGCACTCGCTTAGCTTGCACGCTCGCAGGCTGAGAAGGCAAAATTCCGAGGCGCATGTCCCCGGAATTTTGGAAATTTGACCTTATTTCGCCGTCTGCGGACGGCGAAACTCTGCCGAGGGCTTTTTCTATGCAGGAAATGTTTTTTTTCTTGCAGGGCGCTGTCCTTTTTCGACAGACTGTAATCGCGCCTGTTCAGGCGCGATTTTTTGCCTTTCGACGGATCAAAATATTAAGCGGACAGGCAAATCCGGTGCGTGTCCGGCGTTTTATGTTGCTTTTGACGCCGTTTGTTGATATGATTATATAAAGTCCGGCGGCTAGATATCCGGAAAGCTGCGGGTTCGGCGCAAAACGGATAAAAAATCACGGAAAGGGGCATTAAAATGAATAATTTTGTCTTCTCAAATTCCACAAAAGCCTATTTCGGCCGCGGCTGTGTCGGCGAAAATCTTCCGGCCGAGCTCAGTAAGTACGGCGATACGGTCATGCTCGCCTACGGCGGCGGGTCGATAAAGAAAAACGGCATATACGACGAGGTCACGGCGATACTTGAAAAGGCCGGCAAGAAGGTCGTCGAATTTTCGGGAATAATGTCGAATCCGACATACGCCAAGGTGCTCGAGGGCGGAGAGCTCGTCAAAAAGCACGGTGTAGGCCTTATCCTCGGCGTCGGCGGCGGGTCGGTAATGGACTGCTGCAAGGCCGTGTCCATGGCGGCGGTATATGAGGGCGACCTCTGGAACGATTTCTGGGCTAATATCGGAGTCGTCGATTTTACGCCCACTCCCGTCGGCTTTATCGTCACGTCCTCCGGCACGGGCAGCGAGTGCGACGGCGGCGCCGTTATCACAAACGAGGAGACGATGGTAAAATGCGGGCACGATTACCACGAGTGCAACGCGCGGTTTGCGATGCTCGACCCGACTTATACATACTCCGTTCCGATGAAACAGGTGCTCGCGGGGAGCTTTGACACGCTGTCGCATATTATGGAGTGCTATTTCAGCCCGCCTGATGAGGACAACATCTCGGACGATATCGCAGAGGCGCTTATGAAAAGTGTCATACGCGACCTGCGCATCGCCGCGGAAAAGCCGGACAATTACGTCGCGCGCAGCAACCTGATGTGGGCTTCGACGCTCGGCGAGTACAGGCTCATGAAGATAGGCAAATCGCTCGATTTCCAGTGCCACTATATGGAGCACCAGCTCGGCGCGTATACGGACTGCAGCCACGGCGAGGGGCTTGCCGTCCTGCATCCCGTGTATTACCGCCACTTGTATAAGCATGGGCTTTCAAAATTTGTCCGCTTTGCCGAAAACGTCTGGGGTATTCCGCGCGGCGATATGACGGACGAACAGCTTGCCGCCGCCGGAGTCGAAGCGCTGGCGCGGTTTGTAGCGGAGATCGGACTGCCGACGACGCTTAGCGAGATGGGCATAACGGACCGCGAGATGCTCAAAAAGGCGGCGTACTCGTGCGCCATATCAAAAGGCGCATATAAAAAGCTGTCGTTTGAGGAGATATACGAGATATTCTTGGAGGCGATATGAAAAAAGACCCCCACGGGGGTCTTTCAGCGCGTCGAACAAGTTCGATACGCTTCTCGAAAATGCAAGCATTTTCTCGAGTGGAAGCAGCCTGCTGCAGCGCGCTCGCTGCGCTTGCACGTTTGCAGGCCGAGAAGACAAAATTCCGAGGCGCATGTCC
>CALXCR010000060.1 GCA_944386855.1 uncultured Oscillospiraceae bacterium | reverse complement strand
CTGTACGGGGAAACAGCTCCAATACTCGCTGAAAATCCTGTCGGCTGCTGAGGGATACCGCTTTTTTTCGTACACCCGGAAGAAACAGCCGGAATAAACTCGAGAAAAAATGAGAAGCGCCGCCCTTTTTCTTTGGACTTGCATTCAAGATCAGAAGATTCATAAACCGACCTCCCTTAACTGCTCTATATGTTCAAAGAAAACCACGTCCGCGCTCTCATAATCGAGATTAAGCCGGTTGCACTCTACGAGCTCTTCGGCCGTTTCCCGTTCAAATTCCGTGCATTCCCCATAAAAGAAAACACGCATCAGCTTCCGGCGCGGATAGCGGCTGATATGATGTGTCTGCCCGCCGCGCCGGGTAAAAAACGGGAGAGAAACCCCGATCGCACGGTCCAAAATGGCTTTGACAGGACCGCTGTATCCGCCGTAACAGCACCGGCTGACAATAATTAAAGGATCACTCCGGCCGATGAGCGCCCCAACGTGCTGCAGAGAATCTTTCATTGTGCAAAAACCGGCGTTCTTCAGCCAGCACTTAAAGCAGCCGCGGCAGGACGCATATTGATTGTCCGCATGAATGACAACTAAATCTTTATCTGCTTTTTCGAGTGAATATGTTATCTCATCACCAAGGTCATGAATGATTGTCGTCATAGGCTGGCGTCTCCTCCTTGAAAAATGATTGTATCTTCTTCCAAACGCCGCTTTCAAATGGATCTTTGCGGTCTGGTTTGTGGAAGTGTTTTTGGTAAAAGGCCTGGAAAAGTGCGCTGTATTTCAGTTTAGTACAAATACACTAACCCATTTTGATTATAATGGCATGCAGTATAAAGCGGCTATCCATTTTTGGTTAAATCTGTGTAAAAATATATCGCTTTATGCGGCAGAAATCAAGGATTATCGCGCAGATATATTAAGACAAATAAATCGAGATAATAAAAACTATTTAATTACAAAAAAGGGGTTGATTTACGCTTTGCGTAGTGCTAGAATACGGCCTTGCCGGTGGGAGGATGTATTAAAAAACCGCCGGAAAAGCCGGACGTGATGCGCGCTCCGGCCGACAATAATATAATATAAGAGAGTCATCGCAAATATTCGGCCCTCCAAGGAGTCAGAGCAGAAAATGAAACAAAATATGCAGGATATGACCCGCGGTCCGCTCGCAAAGCAAGTTTTGATGTTCAGCCTTCCGCTGATCCTGTCCAATCTGTTGCAGGTACTGTTCAATATGTCCGACATCGCCGTCGTCGGCAGATACGCCGGCGCGATACCGCTGGGTGCTGTCGGTTCGACTACGACGACCGTAACGCTGTTTACGGGCTTCCTGATGGGGCTCGGCGGCGCGGTAAACATCCTCGTCGCGCGGTATTACGGCTCGCGCGATGAAAAGCAGCTTGAGGAAACGGTTCACACTTCAGCCGTCATATGCCTTGCCGCAGGGTTAATAATCGCGCTCCTCGGCCAGGTGTTTTCGCACAGGCTGCTTGTGATGCTCAACACGAAAAGCGAGCTTATAGAGCTTGCCAAGCTCTATCTGCGCATATACTTTCTCGGTATGCCGGCGCTCGCCGTGTATAATTTCGGCAACGCTGTTTTCAGCGCTCTCGGCGATACGAAGCGCCCGCTTTTGTATCTCACGCTTGCCGGAGTCATAAATATAGTTTTAAACCTGTTTTTCGTCATCGAATGCGGCATGGATGTCGACGGTGTCGCTATTGCGAGCGTCATATCGCAGTACGTCTCCGCCATACTCGTCGTCGCGGCGCTGATAAAACGGCGCGATATATGCCGCCTGTCATTCCGTGCACTCAGGCTGACGCCAGATAAGACGAAGGCAGTCCTGATGCTCGGCATTCCGGCCGGCATACAAAACGCGATATTCCATATAGCAAATATGTTCATCCAGTCCGGCGTAAACTCGTTTGACGCGACGATGGTCGCCGGTGACGCGGCCGCCGCCAACGCCGACAGCATAGTTTACACGGCGATGTCTGCGTTCTATACGGCGTGCAGCAGCTTTATGAGCCAGAACTACGGGGCGGGACGCCACGGCCGCATGATGCGCTGCTACCGTATAAGCCTTGCGTATTCGTTCGGCGCAGGCGCAGTGCTGGGGCTTATGCTCGTCGCGGCGGCGCCGCAGTTTTTGTCGCTGTTCTCACCTGACAGCGCCGTCGTAAGCGCCGGTATCAAGAGACTTACGATCATGGGCGCGTCGTACTCTTTTTCCGCGTTCATGGACTGCACGATCGCCGCGTCGCGAAGCCTCGGAAAGAGCTTTGTGCCGACGTTCATCGTGATAATGGGCTCGTGCGTGTTCCGCATTGTGTGGATATACACGGTGTTCGCGTATTTCGGGACGATATCGTCACTGTATCTGCTGTATATCTTCTCGTGGAGTATAACGGCGACGGCGGAGATCATGTATTTTTCCGCTGTTGTCAGGAAAAAGCTTCCGGGACTTGCGCGCCTCAAAGGCCGCCGCGGCATCCGCCGCGCGAAAGCCGCATAATAGATTTTTGCCGCCACCAAATGGGGGCGGCATTTTTTCGTCACGCCGTGCGTAACGGGCGGGTCTTCCGCCGGAGCGGCGTATTTGTCGCAAAGTGCACTGCCTTTTTCTTTGGGGATACCCGTTTTTGTCGCCGCAAAAAAACTGTTGCAGTTTACGCAAACAGCGGCTATAATTAGTGGAAAATGTATAGTTTTGCTGCGGCGCGGCACAAAAGACGACGCGTCATATGCCGGAAACCGAATGCCGACACGCTGTATGCCCGCCTCATCCGCAAAGACGGCGGGATCGTGCGCGCACATGACGCGCAATGCCTGCGGGATATAAAACTCCGCGATATACGCAGCAACATGGGAGATGAACGAAATGAACCCGAGAAACGACATGAATTACACGATGCTGTGCGATTTTTACGAGCTCACTATGGGCAACGGGTACCTTAACTGCGGCTACCGCGACAGGATAACGTACTTCGACGTATTTTTCCGCAGCGTACCGGACAACGGCGGCTTTGCGATAGCGGCGGGGCTTGAGCAGGTCATAGACTATATTGAGGACCTGCATTTCTCCGACGAGGATATCGCCTATCTGCGCGGGAGAAACATATTTTCCGAGGATTTCCTTGAGTACCTCAAAAACTTCAAATTCACGGGCGACATATACGCCGTGCCCGAGGGGACGCCGGTGTTCCCGAAAGAGCCGCTGCTCACCGTAAGAGCGCCGGCGATCGAGGCGCAGCTTATCGAGACGTTTTTGCTGCTCGCCATAAACCATCAGAGCCTTATTGCGACAAAGGCAAACCGCGTTGTCCGCGCCGCGCAGGGCAGGACGGTGCTTGAATTCGGCTCGCGCAGGGCGCAGGGCGCCGACGGTGCAGTTTTGGGCGCCCGAGCAGCCTACATCGGCGGATGCGCCGGAACGGCCTGCACGATATCCGATCAGAAATACGGGGTTCCCGCCGGCGGGACGATGGCGCACTCATGGGTGCAGATGTTCGACACGCAGTACGAGGCTTTTAAAACCTACTGCGAGATATACCCGACGAACGCCGTGCTGCTGGTCGACACATACAACACGCTAAAAAGCGGTATTCCCGACGCGATACGCGCGTTTAACGACGTTTTGAAGCCGAAAGGGATCACAAAATGCGGCATACGGCTCGATTCCGGCGACATGGCCTATCTCACGAGAAGGGCGCGCAAAATGCTTGACGACGCCGGCTGGACGGAGTGCCAGATCGTTGTTTCAAACTCGCTCGACGAGCATATCATTCAGGATATAATCCAGCAGGGTGCGTGCATCGACACGTTCGGCGTGGGCGAGCGACTTATAACGGCAAAGAGCGAGCCCGTTTTCGGCGGCGTATACAAGCTGACCGCCGTCGAGGACGCAAACGGCGTTATCACGCCTAAGATCAAGATAAGCGAGAACACCGCCAAGATCACAAACCCGCATTTTAAAAAGCTGTACCGCTTTTTCGGCAACGACACCGGAAAGGCGATAGCCGACTACATCTGCGTCTACGATGAGACAGTTGACGACTCGAAAGATATCGTCATATTCGATCCCGACGCGACGTGGAAGAAAAAGACCGTGACAGATTTTACGGCAAAGGAGCTTCAGGTGCCCGTATTTAAAAACGGCAAGCTCGTGTACAATAAGCCGTCGCTCGAGGAGATTAAAAAATACTGCGCAGAGCAGATCGACACGCTCTGGGACGAGGTCAAGCGCTTTGACAACCCGCACAACTATTACGTTGACTTGTCGCAGAAGCTGTGGGATATTAAATATCAGCTTCTTGAGAGCAACAACTGATATTTGTCGCGCACCCGCGCGACAAATCCCCGCCCGACGGGCGCGGAAAAAGGAGATGAAGCTTGATGAACGCCGAAAATCGCCGCCGAGAGATCGGCGAAATACTCGCCCGCAGCGACCGCCCCGTGAGCGCGTCGGCGCTCGCTTCCCGGTTTTCCGTCAGCCGGCAGATCATTGTCGGCGACATCGCGATCATGCGCGCGTCCGGTGCGGACATTTCGGCCACGCCGCGCGGCTATGTCTCCGGCTCATACTACGCGCGCGGCGGCATACGGCGCAAGATCGCCTGCATACACACGGGAGATCAGATA
>CALXCR010000059.1 GCA_944386855.1 uncultured Oscillospiraceae bacterium | reverse complement strand
GGGAAAGTGATATCGATATCTTTCTCATCGCCGGCGGACAACCCGACAAGCTGATCTTCAAAACCGGGGACGAATGTGCCTGAGCCGAGTTCAAGGTCATATTTCTCGGCTTTGCCTCCGGCAAACGGCTCACCGTTGAGGTAACCGTCGTAATCGATGCACACTGTATCGCCGAGCTCGGCGGCCCTGTCAACCGTCTGGATGCGCGCATTGCGCTTGCGTACTGCGTCAAGCTCTTCGTTTATGTCCTCATCTGTGACTTCTTCGCTCGGGCGTGTGGCTTTGATGCCTTTATACTCGCCCATTTTGACTTCCGGATAGAGCGCAGTGGCAAATTTAATAGTCACGGTCTTGTCATCAGCTATATTTAGATCAAGGATAGACGGCTTTCCAACGACGTTTAAGTTGTTTTCTGTGATGGCGAATTCATAAGCCTGCGGATAAATGATATCCATGGCGTCATCATAAAAAACTTTTGCGCCGTATATACCCTCGATTATCTTTCTGGGGGCTTTGCCTTTTCTGAAACCGGGAACATTTATCTGGTTCTTGTTGTTTTTGTATGCGGTGTTTATTGCATTTTCAAACTCGTCGGCGGTAATCTCAACGGTAATTTCTACCTCATTTTTTTCTTTCTTTTCAAAATTCTTTACATTCACTGTTTTTTTGTCCTCCTGTTGTTTGCATTTAATAGGCATACACGCCGAATTATAACAGAATATACCTGTAAATGCAAATATTTCTTATTTATTAAAATTTATTTTACTAAAACGGGCTCAAACCCGATATAATCGGCTGAGACCATGTTGTACTCAATTCCGTCTACGTTGCCGCATACAGCATATTTATGGCCGCGGCCGTGTATATGGCCGTACCAGCATGATTTGACCTCATATTTATTTAATATATCGACGATCTCTCGGCAGACATAATTGTTATATCTCGGCGGATAATGAAAAAAACAGAGTTTCTCTTTTGCATCTCCGGCGGCCTGCAAAGAGCGTTCGAGCCTCATTAGCTCACGGTTCATTATCTTTTTATCGCTTTCGCTGCCTTTTTCCTCCTCGTAAAACCACCCTCTCGTGCCGCATATTGCGGAGTCTCCGTAAAAATAGCAGTTATTATGGAGGATTCTGATTGTCGTAATATTATGTTGCTCAAAAAATTTATACGCTTTTGTCGCAGTTGTCCACCAATAATCGTGATTACCTTTAAGTATAATCTTTTTTCCAGGCAATTTGTCAATAAATTGAAAATCTTTTAAACTTTTTTCCAAAGACATGCCCCATGTCAGGTCACCGCATATGACACAGACATCATCATAATTCAGCTTTGAAAAGCCCTGTACAAGCCTGTTCACATAGTGATGCCAGAGCGGGCCGAATACGTCCATTGGCTTATCCGCATCAAGAGAGAGATGCAGATCCCCTATTGCGTAAAGCATATATCACCTCCGTCGGAATAAAAAATATATATCAGGCAATACTAATGGCGAAAACGATTAAAGGAGCGATTTAAATGGATAAATTTGCTGAAGGAAAGCTTCCGGGCGTCGGCTGCGAGGTAGTCACCTGCAAGTATCACTCTAAAGACAACTGCTGCTGTGCCGAGTCTATTATGGTCGGTTCACCGCACGCTGTCAAAAAGGGCGAGACGTTTTGCAGCACATTCATGCCTGACGCTCATTAACGGCTCTTCATTAAACTGTCATGACCGGTATGTAACATACCGGTCATGAACTGTTTTCGAAAAGCTAACCTGTTAGTTTATAAGGAAATTAACTACGACGTTTGTCATTTCTTCCTTATTTACCGACTGTGTAAACCGCTCTTTCTGATCCTTGAGCGATGTAAGAGGTGTCGGAGCTTTAACACCGGATACTTCCTCGAGTTTTTCGATGAGTTCGAGTCCCGGCAGTTTATAGTTTCTGCCGAGCGCAGCAAGCACGGCTTCGCAGAATTTAAACGGACTTGCGGTGGACGCTATGACCGTATGCGTCTTGTCACCTGTCTCACTGACATAGTCTCTGTATACTTTGTATCCGACAGCAGTATGTGTATCGATAAGATAATTATGCTTAAAGAAGACATCTTTGATTGTCTCCGCGGTCTGCTTATCGTCACAGAAGCCGGCAACAAAATCTTTCTGGATCGCGTTTCTGATAATCTCGTTGACCGTATATGCGCCGGTCGCATTAAGAGAATCCATATATTTGCGTATGAGACCATCGTCATGGCCTGACAGCTCGAAAAGAAGACGCTCTAAATTGCTTGACACGAGGATGTCCATAGACGGCGAGGTGGTTGTGTAAAAATCCCTGTTTTTATCGTAAGTACCTGTTTTTATAAAGTCTGTCAGAACATTATTTGAGTTTGAAGCGCAGATAAGTTTGTTTATGGGAAGGCCTATAGATTTTGCGTAGAAACCGGCAAGGATATTGCCAAAATTACCGGTAGGAACACAGATGTTGATAGGATCACCGTTTTTGATAGTTCCCTTATTTATCAGATCGCAGTATGCAGATACATAATAAACTATCTGCGGGAGCAGTCTTCCCCAGTTTATTGAGTTAGCCGACGAGAGGAAATAGCCTTTTTCGGAGAGCTGTTCTCTGAGCTTTTCGTCGGAAAAAATCTGCTTGACACCGGTCTGCGCATCGTCAAAGTTGCCGACGACGGAGCATACAAACACATTGTCACCTTTCTGTGACGTCATCTGAAGCTTTTGGATATCGGACACACCGTCTTTCGGGAAAAACACCATGATTTTTGTCCGGTCAACGTCACAAAACCCTTCAAGCGCGGCTTTGCCGGTATCGCCGGAGGTGGCCGTAAGGATACAAACCTCGCGCTCTTCACCGGTCTTAATAAGCGCGGACGTTAAAAAATGCGGGAGTGCCTGAAGCGCCATATCTTTAAACGCGCATGTTGGGCCGTGCCAGAGTTCGAGGAAAGATGCCGTTTCATCTATGCTGTGAAGCGGGGCAATTTCCGGCGTATCAAAATTATTTGTATTATAAGCCTTTTCCGCAATATCCGTAAGCTCTTCTATAGAATACCCGTCAAGAAACATACTCATGATATAAACGGCTCTCTGCTGATAGCCCATTGCGGCCAGGGCGGCGACAGCGTTTTTCTTGAGCGCGGGCAATGCTTCCGGGACGAAAAGCCCGCCGTCGTGAGCGAGGCCCATTGCTATGACCTCAGCTGCCGACATACCGATGTTTGCGTTTCTTGTGCTGATATACTGCATGATACATTCTCCATTCTGCCGCTACAAGCCTCACATTATTGAACGTTCCCACCGCCAGCGGCAGGCGGAGGTCTGATATGTGAAAGTGTACCGCATTTTATGGCGTACGGCAAGCCGTTTTGTGTATTTTTATTTTAGTTCCGTGTGATTATTCACTAAAAAGCGTTTTTGATGTGGTTTATAATGGGATTTCCTGTTTTTTCTCCGTCGGGAGCGTATATCTCCATAACGTCAAATCGTGCAGGCCTGTCTGTATCGCCATTTTCGGCGAGCCATATTTGCGCGGACATTTTTATCCTGTGTTGCTTTCGTGAATCAACATATTCCATCGCGCTTGCAAAATCACGGCTGCGGCGCAGCTTAACTTCAACGAACACGATATATCCGTGTTTTTCGGCGATAATATCAACTTCGCCGAATCGCGTAGTGTACCCCATCCCTATGACGGAGTACTTCTTGACTCTTAAATAATCTGCCGCGATGCGCTCTCCCCATCTTCCGAGAAGTCTTGTTTTCATCAGTCAAGACCACCCCTTTTACAGACCCATCTTTTTTAAAAAAGTCTTTCTGTGAATGTCCGAGACACCGTATTTATACAGCATTTCTTTGTGCAGCTTTGTACCATAGCCTTTATGCCGCTCAAAGAAATACTCGGGATAACGGCGGCTCATCTCTATCATGTATCTGTCGCGCGATACTTTGGCTAAAATGGATGCCGCCGCGATAGACGCCGCTTTTCCGTCACCGCCGACTATACACTTATTATTGAAGCGTATGCCTTTTGACTGATTGCCGTCTATAAGTGCAAGCTGCGGAGTTACCGACAGCTTTTCGATAGCCCTGTTCATAGCCAAAAAAGTCGCGTTTAATATGTTTACCTCATCGATCTCCTCTGGAGACGCCGAAGCTATTCCGTATGTAACCGCATTTTGTATTATCTCATCATACAGCCTTTCACGCTTTTTTTCGGTCAGCTTCTTTGAATCATCAAGCCCGTCCAGTTCAAGACCCGCCGGAAGTATGACAGCGGCCGCATACACCGGCCCTGCGAGGGGGCCTCTGCCCGCTTCGTCGACGCCGCATATGGGGCTTATCCCCTGCTCATATAATTCGAGTTCTATTTCCCAAAGATCCATTTTATGCCTCCGGGGGAAACTCAAGCGTTATGCGTCCCAGTTTGCCGCCGCGAAATTCGTCAAGCAAAACGACCGCCATTCTTCCGATATCGTACTCTCCGCCGGAAATAAGGAATCCTCTTTTCCTCGCGGCAGCTTCAAGGAGTTCGAAGCCGTTTAAGGACGTATCGGGTGAAAATTTATAACGATCTTCAACTCTTGACGGATACCGCTCGCAGAGCGTTGTCATGAGATTCGCGGCGAGTGACTCTGTATCAAGTATTTCATCGCGCACGGCACCCGTAAATGCGAGGTTTTCGCCGACAGTCTGATCTTCAAATTTAGGCCACAAAATTCCCGGCGTATCGAGAAGTTCCAGCCCTCTTGTAACGGTTATCCACTGCTTCCCTTTCGTGACGCCGGGTCTATCCGAGGCAACAGCGGCTTTACGTTTGCAAACTCTGTTTATAAAGCTCGATTTACCTACGTTCGGTATGCCGACGACCATGACCCGTATGGCCTTGCCGGCTTGTCCCTTAGCAGCGTTTGCAGCAATTTTATCTTTAAGCAGTGCGTTTATCGCATTTGTAAACGCGTTTACGCCTTTTCCGCTTTTAGAGTCGGTCTCAAGAACGCCGTTTCCATTGCTTCTAAAGTATTCGACCCATTTTTTTGTTGCGGCAGGATCTGCCTGATCTACCCTGTTCATTATTATAAGGCGCGGCTTATCGCCGACGAGCGAGTCCAAATCGGGATTCCTGCTTGACACAGGTATGCGGGCATCTATGACTTCGCACACGACGTCAACAAATTTGGTGTTTTCAGTTATCATGCGGCGTGCCTTGGTCATATGACCGGGAAACCACTGAATATTAATTTCCTCTTTCATCTCTATCTCCTGATGAATTGTATCAATACGGACTGCCGATCCGACTCCAATCGCGATGCCCGTTCATATCTACCCCAGGGAATATGATAAAATAGACCTTGCCGATTATACAGCGCTCGTCGACCATGGAGATACGCGAATCACGGCTGTCATTAGATGCGTTGCGGTTATCTCCCAGAACAAAAACACAGTTTTCAGGAACTGTAACGGCTTCCGTAAAATCGATCGGTGTCGTTGTCAGAGAATTTACATAATCCTCTTCAAGGGCGACTCCGTCTACATACACTATCCCCTCTTCAAAATCTATGTCAACAGTTTGTCCCTCTGTCGCGATCACACGTTTTACGATAGGATCATCATCGAAGCTGTCTTTTTGTATTATGACAATATCGCCATAGCTGGGCGTATAAAAAAGCGATGAAACAATAGCTTTATCGCCGTGCACAAGTGTCGGGAGCATAGATGAGCCGAAAATACCAACTACACGGCCGATAAACATGAAAATGAAAATCCCGCACAGCATTGCTGAGATAATGCACTGAACCCAGTCGTAAAGTTCCATGCTGTCGGACTTGCTCTTCTGCGATTTTCGCTTATACTTCCGCTCTTTTTTTTCATCTGAGCTACTGAAATCAAGATCAAAGTCCATATCATCAAATGCAGGTTCTTCGTTTTTGGTATTGTTATAGTAGCTGAACTCGTCGACATCAAAATTCTCTGTCGTATTATTCAGTTTTCCGCTGTTATTATCCATAATAATTGTCCAAACCTTTCAAGCTTTGAAAACTGCAATGCCCATGAGAAATATTATACACAAAAACGGTAAATAAAAAAAGGGGCAACGCCCCTTTTTTTATATTCTTTCTTTGACCTTTGCTCTTTTGCCGACTCTGTCTCTGAGGTAATAAAGCTTTGCCCTTCTGACTTTACCGCGTCTGACTGTCTCAACAGATACTATGGACGGTGAGTGGACAGGGAAAACTTTTTCACAGCCGACGTTATACGAAATGCGGCGGACGGTGATCGTCTCGTTGATGCCGCCGTGCTTTTTGGCGATGATTGTGCCTTCAAAAGCCTGATTTCTAACGCGGTTGCCTTCTTTGACGACAACGGTAACTCTGACCGTGTCGCCGACGTTCATTTCCGGCAGTTCTTTTTTCATGTACTGCTCATTGAGAGTTTTGATAAGATCCATGATATTTCCTTCCTTCCGAAGAGATGTTCTTACCGCACCCCGCGGCATCGGACCACCCCGATAAGCAAAGCTGCGCTTTGCACATACCCCAATATACTAGCATAGATCTTCCGAAAATGCAAGCAGTATTTTAGTTTTTTTGTAAATTTTTCATCTGTTGGCGACGACTGTTTCATTTAGTATAGCGTATACGTCCTCATCAAGTCCCTTTGTCATATTCAGAGCGTCGTCAATATCGACGTCAGTACACTTAGAGCCGTTAAAACAAACAATCTTGTTAAACTTGCCCTGTGCAAGCAAATGCACGGCACTGTGTCCCATGCGTGTCGCTATAACACGATCTCTTACGAGTGGCGTTCCGCCTCGCTGGACATGGCCGAGGACTGTAAGTCGCGTTTCTATGCCGGTATGCTCCTTGATTTTTGCGGCGACCTCGCTGGCAGGACCTGCGCCCTCCGCCACAACAACAGTAAAATGAGTTCTGCCGCCCAGACGCCCGTTTCGTATAGGTTCAAACAGATCCGTCTCATAATTTGTCTCGCGCTCAGGTATCAGTATGGCTGTCGCACCTGAGGCGATGCCCACATAGAGAGCGAGATGCCCCGCCCTGTGCCCCATCACCTCGACGACAGAGCAGCGTTCATGTGATTTCATGGTATCGCGAAGCTTATCTATAAGCTCGACAGCTGTATTGCATGCCGTATCGTACCCTATCGTATACGATGTGCACGCTATGTCGTTATCTATTGTTGCAGGAATGCCGATGACAGGGATTCCGTGCTTAGAAAGTGCTGCAGCGCCCTTAAATGTCCCGTCACCGCCAATTGCAACGACGGCATCTATTCCCATGTAACGGCAATTGTCGGCTGCGCGCTGTATACCCTCTTCTTTGAAAAATTCATTGCATCTGGCAGTGTAAAGAATCGTCCCGCCGCGATCCATGAGACCGTTCACATCGGATGCTTCGAGCGGATTAAAATCAGCCGCGATAAGCCCGTGATATCCGCGGCGGATGCCGATACACTCAATGCCGGAACTCACTGCTGTCCGGACTACGGCGCGTATGGCGGAATTCATGCCGGGAGCGTCGCCACCGGAAGTCAGTACACCGATCCTGTTAACTGCATTTTGCATAAAGATCCCCCTATTTAAATATATGTAGATCCTTATCAAGAAATGCTTTTCGTTTAAATAATGCAAAATCGGGCGCAAGCTCCGGTGCAAGCTGGCGGAGTGCGTTTACGAGATGCTCGGGATTTAACGAAGGGTTTTGCGCCGCGATCACCGCGTCAATGCGTACTGTGTCAGGCGCTTCTCTTTTGAGTGTAAGCGAATATATGTTTGGCCTTATGTCCGCATCGCCGAACCCGCGCTTCGTTTTGCGCGTAATTATGATCTGCTCACGGCCATAAAAAGCTTCAAGCGCGTCGAGTTTTTCATCGTCTATACCGCTGTCATATTCATATTGCCCTTCAACGGCAAGCCACACTATATCTTTAAATTTCCTCTCCGGCTTATATACGCTCAGCACTTTGATCCCGTCGGGAAACGTCTTATTGAGCACGGCTTTTATTTTTTCCGGAGCTTCATCGTCAAGCAGCTCAAAATCCATAAGCTCACATACGCTGTCACAGCCTACAGAAAGGGGCAGCGCAAACACCATGTGCGGGTGCGGATTAAACCCCTGCGTGTGTTTGATGCTGAGGCCTCCGCGGATAAAAACCCGCTGCATAGTGCGCATAAGGTCAAGATGTGACATATACCGGGCAGTACCTGTTTTTGAAAATTCGGCTCTGTAACTACTCATCGCATTTCAGTCCTTTGACAAGCGTATTTGCACCGCAGCCCGTGCATTTGGCGCGGCAATCAGGTGTAATCATGCCGGCGTAAGCTGCAGTGCGTTCTTTCTTCAGATGGTTTTCCAAAACGCCGTCGGATATGACAGACCACGGCATTATTTCATCGAGCGAGCGCTCCCTGTGTGTGTAGAAATCGGGAGACAGAGAGTGCTGCGTCATGGCGTCAAGCCACCGGTCAAGAGAGAAAAACTCACTCCATGACTCAAGCCGACCGCCGTTTTGCCAGACAGTTTCCAAAACGTCTCCCAGCCGCCTGTCGCCTCGTGACAGGATCGCTTCTGCATAACTCGTCTCAGGTGAATGCCAATTATATGTTATGGCCTTCGACCGTATCGATGAGCGGAGTAGCGCGACCTTCCGCGCATATTCTTCCATAGTATCCTGCGCCTCCCACTGAAATGGAGTGTGAGCTTTAGGGATAAAGCACGATGTGCTGACTGTTATTCTTACACCTCTGCTCTTATTCTGCGCATATTGTCTCCATGTATACAGCACTTTTTCGGCAAGTTCGGCTATCGCTACAACATCGTCGTCGGTTTCGGTGGGGAGTCCGAGCATAAAATATAGTTTTACACTGTTCCAGCCGCCCTCAAATGCGGTGCGGGCGGTGTTTAAGATATCATCTTCCGTGACATTTTTGTTTATAACATCGCGCATTCTCTGTGTTCCGGCTTCGGGGGCGAACGTAAGGCCGCTTTTGCGTACTTTCTGCACCTTTTCCATAAGGCTGATCGAGAAGTTGTCGGCGCGCAGCGACGGAAGCGCGAGACTTATTTTCCTGGGCTCGGTCCATTCGAGAAGACCGTCGCACAGATCTCCAAGCCCCCTGTAATCGCTGCTGCTGAGAGACGCAAGCGTTATCTCCTCGTATCCGGAGTTTGTGAGCGCGCTTTTGGCCTGATTGACAAGCCTGTCCACAGAGCGCGAGCGCACCGGTCTGTAGACATACCCTGCCTGACAGAAACGGCATCCGCGTATGCACCCGCGAAACAGCTCGAGCGATATCCTATCGTGTACAATTTCAGTTGACGGTACAATATCGTTTACCGGGAAAAACGACGTGTCAAAATCTTCTACGATCCTTTTTGTGACTTTCTCGGGAGCACCGTCGCGCGGCGTGATACCGGATATCGTACCGTCCTGGCTAAACTCTACATTATAAAACGACGGAATATAGACGCCGTCGATCTGCGCGGCTTTTTTTAGGAACGCTTCTTTTGTGAGCCCGTCCTTTTTTGCCTGCCTGTACAGCTCGGCCACCTCAATATTGACCTGCTCCCCTTCTCCGATGATGAAAAGGTCGATAAAAGCGGCAAGCGGCTCGGGATTATAGCAGCACGTCCCGCCGGCAATAACGATAGGCGTAAGCCCGTGCCTGTCTTTTGAACGCACCGGCAGACCGGCAAGGTCGAGCATATTCAAAATGGTGGTATATGCCATCTCATATCCGAGCGAGAAAGCTATCATATCAAAGTCTTTGATGGGATCTCCGCTCTCAAGCGCGTAAAGAGGGATACCGGCCGCGCGCATCTCGGCTTCCATATCGCTCCACGGAGCAAACACGCGCTCGCACCATATTCCGTCCACGCTGTTATATACGCCATACAATATCCGCAGCCCTATATTTGACATACCGATCTCATATGTATCAGGGAAACAAAATGCGATACGCATATCGACGTCTTTTTTGTCTTTTACGATGCTGTTGTACTCACCGCCGACATACCGAGCGGGCTTTTGGACTCTTTGCAGAATACGTTCCAGCTTCTTATCCATTCTCATCATCCAATTCATTAGAAATAAACCGCATAAAGCTGTTAAAATTCTACACTATTCATATTTTGTTTGCAATAATAAAAAGATATCCACAGAGGAATAATCAGAAAAGTTATGTTTTGTACCCTGAAGAAATACAGCCAAAATCCTGTGGCTGTCAAAAGAAAAATGAGTGCAACTTCTATTAATTTTAAACTTCTCTCCCCATATCTGCGGCCAAGAGCAGAATAAAGAATGGCTTGCGCAGCGCGTCCGCCGTCAAGCGGGCGAATCGGCAGCAGATTGAATATTCCGTGTACTGCGCTCATACCGGAAAGTATATACAAGAATTCGCAGTTAACTGCTCTTGCGGCGTATGTCGCACCTAGTGATAGTATAATGCTTGCACAAGGCCCTGAGAGTGCCGCTATAATCTCCCCGCGATATCCGATCAGCCGTCCGTCAATTTTAATTGCAATGCCTGTCATTGAAAGATTGACAGCATTAATGGGAATCCCCATTATAAACAGAGTTGCAATATGTCCCAGCTCGTGAATTGTTAAAGAAACTGCGGCGGCAGGGATAAGCCACCCAGGATCAAAAAAATAAAACACCGCAAACAGGAGCAAAAATCCCGGATACACGGTGACTTTACCCGCCCTAATGACCAAAATCATACTCCTCCCGCACATCGGCAGGTATTGCACTGCCTTTGAAAGTGTCCAGGCACTTCAAGACCTCTTCAAAAGTGTATTCCGGCGAGGCATAAAAAGATTTGCCGATTGTTTCAAGCGCTTGGGAGACACCATAGACAGGCAAAGATGCCGCATGGTATGACAAGAGCAGCTTGATTACGATAAGAATAAAGGCGGCAGCCAAGATGACGGCGCTTTTCAATCTCCTGTATTTGCCGGATATTTTAAACACGACCTTTCACATAATTTATTATAATGATGAACAAAAAATAATCAAAATTGCACATTTTAGCAAATTTCACTTGACAAGCGGACGCGCTGATTTTATAATAGACAAGCACTGCATCGGGGTGTGGCGAAGTTTGGTATCGCGCATGGTTCGGGACCATGAGGCCGCGGGTTCAAGTCCCGCCACTCCGACCAAATAGCAAGCCCACATCGTGGGCTTGCTATTTTTATTTTCCGATATAATTTATTAGGAGGAGTTGCAAAATATGAAAATGCTTTTGGATCTGTACATAACATTCGCGCAGATAGGGCTGGTAGCTTTTGGCGGCGCTTACGCTATCCTGCCGATTCTTGAGGATAAGCTCGTAAACAAAAAGCAGTGGGTATCGAAAGAAGATCTGCTAAACTATTTTTCTATCGGCCAGTGCGCTCCCGGGATCATATCCGTAAATGTTGCGGTGATTATTGCGTATAAGCACAAAGGGATTGCCGGTTCTATCGCGGCAACGCTTGGTCTCATAACAGCTCCTTTTGCCATTATTACTATTATAGCGGCGTTTCTTCAGAATTTTGCAGAACTTCAGGCTGTAAAAAACGCATTTGCCGGTATCCGCGTGTGCGTATGCGTACTTATTGTAAACTCTGTGATTTCGATGTGGAAAAGAGCCGTATCTGACCAACCGGCCATCGTTATTTTTGCGGCAGTGCTGATTTTGGCGCTGTTTACTAATATATCCGCAGTACTGCTCGTAATCGCCTCAGGTGTCGCGGGTGTCGTTATCAGCGCTGTAAGGAGGGCGTCCGCAAAATGATTTATCTCAAACTGTTTTATGAATTTGCAAAAATAGGACTTTTTGCTGTTGGAGGCGGATTGGCAGCAGTTCCGTTTTTAGCCGACCTTTCTGAAAAGACAAACTGGTATACCTTGGCTGAGCTTGCTGACATGATCGCTGTTTCGGAGTCAACGCCCGGTCCTATAGGTATAAATATGGCGACGTTTACCGGCTATAAAGTTGCGGGTCTTCTGGGTGCAGCAGTCTCTACGCTGGGACTTATAACACCGTCCGTAATCATAATGGTGCTGATTGCAAAGCTGCTTACGAATATCCAAGATAATAAGACGGTCAACTCCGTCTTCTACGGGCTTCGCCCCGCATCAGTAGCGCTTATTTCCGTTGCGGGTATTTCATTAGCGCAATTATCGCTTATATCGATCGAAGCATTTGAAGTTAGCGGTTCTATCGCGGATCTGTTTTTATGGAAGCCGATAATCCTCGGTATATGCCTTTTTATCCTGTCTAAAAAAATCAAGCTGCCGCTTATCGGTTCTATCATCATCTCAGCGGTAATCGGCATCGTGTTTAGGTTTGCGGAATGATTATGCGGTCCTTAATAAGTATGATACCTCTTATTTCATTTGAAGATCTGAGTGATATTCGCTTACAGCAAAGCGTAGCGCTGTTTTTGATCGCACTTTCGATCGTCACATTTATTGCAGGATTTATAATCAGAAAAACGGGTTTTCTAAATCCAAACAAAAAAACAGACGGGGATATGTCGTTCAGCCGGGCTGTCGGGAAATATATGATTATATCGAGCATTATCGTTGGAGTTGTGACGCTCTTTGCCTTTCTCATATCTTTTGTGGGAGAATGACAGCGGCAGATGATATACCGCGAAAACCGGATACTTATATAGCAACGAGACCGACCATTTATGGCCGGTCTCGTTTTCTATTTTCGATACAGCTTTCTGTATTCTGTCGGAAGCTGGGAAGTTTTTTCTTTAAAGGCCTTAGCAAATTTACCTTGACTTTCATAGCCGACTTTTTCCGCTATTGAAGCGACGGTTTCATCAGTTTCCTGAAGCAGCTTCATCGCTTTTTCCATACGCCGTTCTTTTACATATGATGCGACAGGCATACCATAGATGTCCTTGAACATCGTCTTGAGAGTCGATGTATTTAGAAGGTATTTTTTTGCAAGTGCCTCTATCGTATACCTCGTCTCAAGATTATCTACCAGAAAATCATGCAACTCTTTTATTACCTGTGCCTGCTGTGAACCGTATTTTACAGTTTCCTTAGCCGAATTGAGATCGAGCCATATGAGGTATGCAAGCATTTCCTGTGCTTTAAGCTTGCAGTATGGTATCTTTAAATCTTCAGGTATAGCATATAGGGGCAAAAAAACCGATTCTATAATGCTGTTTGACAGAATAACAAACGGCTGACTGCATG
>CALXCR010000058.1 GCA_944386855.1 uncultured Oscillospiraceae bacterium | reverse complement strand
CTCCGGCAGGCCGAGCTGCAGCGCGCAGTCGACGCACGCCTTTACTATTGCAACGGCCTGCGGATACGCAAGCCCTATATCCTCCGCAGCCGTAACCATCATCCTTCGGCATGGGGATATGAGATCCCCGGCCTCTAAAAGCCGGCCGAGATAATGCACTGCGGCGTCCGGGTCTGAGCCTCGTATCGATTTTTGCAGCGCGGAGATAATGTCGTAATGGCTGTCGCCGTCTTTATCATACCGCATCGCGCTTTTCCCCGTAAGTGCGACGGCATCGTCCATCGTTATCCTCACGACCCCGCTGTCATCGGGGCGTGTGGCGGAGAACAGCAGCTCCGCGAAATTTATCGCTTTTCTCACGTCGCCGCCGCAGGCGGCACTCAGGTGTTCTTTGACCCCGTCGTCAAACACGGCGGTTACATGTGAACGCTCCTGCAGGATTGAAAAGGCTCTGTCTACGGCGGGCAAAATATCCTCCGCGCGTAGAGCCTTGAATTCAAACACCGTGCTGCGGCTTAAAAGCGCGTTGTACACATAGAAAAACGGGTTTTCCGTCGTCGACGCTATAAGCGTGATCTTCCCGTTTTCCATAAATTCAAGAAGCGACTGCTGCTGCCGCTTATTGAAATACTGTATCTCGTCGAGATATAATAGCGCTCCGTTCGGCGCCATCATTGTGTCGAGATCGGCAATTATATCTTTTATATCGGAAAGGCCCGCCGTGGTGGCGTTAAGCTTATACATCGTTCTGTTAGACGATTCGGCGATTATTCCTGCTACAGTCGTCTTCCCGCAGCCGGACGGGCCGTAAAAAACCATATTTGGTATATTCCCGCTCTCGATTATGCGCTTTAACAGCCCATTTTCGCCTAAAATATGCTTTTGCCCGACAACCTCATCGAGCGTTTTCGGACGAATTTCGTCAGCAAGTGGCCGATACATGAATTTTCACCGCCTTTATAATGAAATTATAAACAATTTCCACAATTTTTTCAACAATGTTTAACTTTCCGCGAATATTGTGCTATACTGTAGAAAAACCGAGGTGATACCGTTGGATCTTCAAAAAAATGCACTTGAGATCGTAAGCCGTTTGGAGCAGGAATATCCCCTTGCCGACTGCACGCTTGACTACGATGAGGGATATCAGCTTTTAGTCTCTGTGCGCCTTGCCGCACAATGTACGGACGAGCGTGTAAACAAGGTGACTCCAGCGCTGTTTGAGGCGTACCCGTCTGTCGAGGCTTTTTCAAATGCCGATCCGGCGGATGTTGAACCGTACATACGCTCGTGCGGTTTTTTCCGCGCGAAAGCCCGCGATATCGTCGGCGCTGCAAAAATGATAGTCGAAAATTACGGCGGGCGCGTTCCAAACACGATGGAGGAGCTTTTAAAGCTGCCGGGCGTCGGCCGTAAGACCGCAAACCTTATCCTCGGCGACTTATACAAGACTCCCGGCGCTGTCGTTGTTGACACGCACTGCATACGCCTGTCTAACCGCATGGGACTTGTAAACACGAAAGACCCTGTTAAAATAGAGATGCGGCTTCGCGAGCTTATCCCGCCTGAGAAATCGTCTGATTTCTGCCACAGGCTCGTTCACCACGGGCGCGCAGTATGTACGGCTAGAAGTCCGAAGTGCGATGCATGCTGTGTCCGCGAGTTCTGCGCTATGGGCAGGAAATCCGAAAACTGAGCCCGCGCACAAATTATTATAACGCTGATCGAAACGCTCAAAAAGCAAATGCTTTTTGAGCGTTTCTTTATCTTTTTGCGTTATGCCGGCATCATTTATACCGCTCAATCCAGTTTTCGAAATACTTTTCAAGCTCCGCGATTTTTTCCGTGCTTTTTTCCTGCGTCTCGCCTTTTGCCGAGAAATATATCTTCAGTTTCGGTTCCGTACCCGACGGCCTGACGACTACGGTGCTGCCGTCTTCAAATTTAATTAGGACGACGTTTGATTTTGGAAGCCTGATCTCCGTCTCTTCGCCCGCGGCCGTTTTGGTAACTCCTTTTTCGTAGTCGCTTACGGCTTTTACTTTTACGGAGCAGACCTCCGAGGGCGGATCGTTTCGTATATCGTCCATAGCTTTTTTCATGGCGTTGAATCCGGCGACACCCTCGAACTCATACGAGTGAAGCGTCTCTCTGTACGCGCCGTATTTTTCATACAGATCAGAAAGGCCGTCTATCAGGCTCTTTCCGCGCGATTTGTACCAGGCGAACATCTCGGCTATTAAAAGCGACGCATCGACGCCGTCTTTATCGCGGACATAGCCGCCGCTTAAATACCCGTAGCTCTCCTCAAAGCCGAATATATACCGCTCTTCCTCGCCTTTTTCTTCGAGGAACTTTATCTGTTCGCCTATATATTTAAACCCCGTCAGCACGTCTATGACCTCGACGCCGTAATTTTTGGCGACATCCTCGACCATGGGCGTCGTAACTATTGTTTTTACCGTGACCGGGTTTTTAGGCATCGTTTTGTTTTCTATCCTCCGGCGGCATATAAAGTCGAGCAGCAGGACGCCCATCTGGTTTCCCGTTATGAGCTTCATTTTGCCGTTATGGCGCACGGCAACTCCGACTCTGTCACAGTCCGGATCCGTCGCGAGGACCATATCGCTTCCGAGCCGCTCTGCGTATCCGATGCTCACTTCGAGCGCCTGCCTTATCTCCGGGTTGGGGTACGGACAAGTCGGGAAATCACCGTTGGGATCTCTCTGCTCGTCCGGGATCGTTATATTTGTAAAGCCGTTCTCCTCCAGGCACTGCGGAACACAGCTTATGCCGGTGCCGTTCAGCGGCGTATATACTATCGCCGCGTCGCGCGGGATCGACTTATCAAGCACCGACTGAGCATTTACCGCGTCTAAAAACGCGCGCTCTACATCCTCCGATATTATATTGACGACGCCGTTTTCCTTTGCTTCAATGATCGGCGTTGACTTTACGTCTTCAAACGGGTCTGTCCTTTCGATCTCCTCAAGTATCTCGCGTGCCGTTACATCGGTTATCTGACAGCCGTCGCTGCCGTACACCTTATAGCCGTTATACTTTGACGGGTTGTGGCTTGCGGTTATTATGATGCCGCCGTCACATTTAAGATACCGCACCGCAAACGAGAGCGCAGGCGTCGGCATAAGGCGCGGGTATATATACACCTTAATGCCGTTTGCCGCAAATACGGAGGCTGCCGTCTCTGCGAAAATATCCGACTTATGGCGGCTGTCATAAGCTATTGCCACCGACGGGGCGGCACACTTTTTATTGAGATAGTTTGCGTACCCCTGCGTTGCCTTGGATACCGTGTATATATTCATCCTGTTAGTGCCGACGCCTATAACGCCGCGCAGACCCGCGGTGCCGAATTCCAGATCCTTATAGAACCTGTCCTCTTTTTCGGTCTCATCATTTTCTATTTGCCTAAGTTCATCCGCGAGGTTGCTTTCCGCCGGTATTTTTTCGCGCCACTCTAAATATTTTTCAAGATACCCCATTTTTGCCGCTCCTTTCAAAATTATCGTGTGTCGTTTTATTTTACCCTTTTGCGTTTCGGATTTTACGTCGATTTTGACCGGCCGCGTAACACCGCTCATTATAATGATTATATATGTTTCCGTTTAGCTTTTCAACCGCACTTATGTCAAGAAAAAGAGGCCGAAACAGTTCAGCCCCAGATTATCATTCTCAATTTTCTCAAAAGGCCGTACGGCATAAGCCCGTACTTTCTGTACATCCGTATGCGCACGGGTTTTGTCATCATGCCGATCATTTTACATGCACGGCATACGGCCTCGTCCTCGTCCTCAAGGTATTCCTCAAAGCAGTCTTCCAGCATCGCGCCCTGCTTAATAGCGGCTTTTATTCTCCCGCGGATATCACCGTCGAGCACCGAGGTGACTATATATTTTATTGTATAGCGTTCGTTGCCGCCGAGGCCTCCGTCGTCCCGAATGAAGCGGTCCATCGTCGCTATATCGACCACCGCGAGCGTCCCCAGAGCAGCAGCGCACAGCGCCATCCACCACTGCAGGTTTACAATGCTGTTAATATCCCTGTATCTGAGCGCGGCTTTTATGAGCCTCCTGTTCACCATAAAAGCACCGTCGCTTACAATATTGCGCGTTATGAGTTTCGCGAGAGACGTCTCGTCATACTCGACATCCGCATACTCAAAAAACGAGTCGCTTATTACGCGCCCCTCACCGTTCATTACCCTGAAGTCGGTGTGTACGAGGACGGGCGCTTTTTCGCCCTCTTCGGCGCGGAGCATTTCATGCAGCATCATGCTTATCTTATCGGTGTGCCATATATCCTCCTGCCCGCAGAACATAATATAATCGTCTCTGACGATCTCGAGCAGGTGTATCAGATGCTCCGTCCTGCTGTTGAATCGGTGTCCGGAGTCGTATACAAATATTTTGTTAGAATACTCAGCGGCGTATCCGTCTATAACGGCCGAATGTGTATTCCCTGAGCCGTCGTCCGAAATTATAAGCGCCCAGTTCTCATAATCCTGCTGCAATATCGATTCTATCATCTCTCCGAGATGCTGTTCGCCGGAATATGTGGTAACAAGCACGGTAACATGTGGTGCGGTTTTGCGTGCCACGGTATACGCCTCCTTCCCGTTTAAAATCCTTTGCAGTATACCTCAAACCCACCTTATTGTCAAATTTTACCAATTTCTGCATTTTATTCCTAAAATATGCGATATTTCATTTACAAATTCCCCACCTTCTGATATTATTGTATTCGTTACAATATGCGTTAAAGGAGTTTTTCATATGACACTTGCCCTTGGCTGTGACCACGGCGGATACGCCCTTATGCAGGAGGTCAAAAAGCATCTCGACGATCTCGGCGTTAAATATAAGGATTTTGGGACTTATTCCGAGGAGAGCTGCGACTACCCTATTTACGCGGAGGCGGCGGCACGCGCCGTTCAAAGCGGCGAGTGTGAGCTCGGCGTACTTATATGCGGGACGGGTATCGGAGTTTCAATCTGCGCGAACAAGCTCGACGGCATACGCGCCGCGCTCTGTTCCGACTGTTTTTCCGCCGAGGCGACGCGCAACCACAACAACGCAAACGTACTGTGTATGGGTGCGCGTGTGTTGGGCGTAGGCCTTGCGCTTAAAATTCTCGACACGTTTTTAAACGCCAAGTTCGACGGGG
>CALXCR010000057.1 GCA_944386855.1 uncultured Oscillospiraceae bacterium | reverse complement strand
TTATAAAAATTTATGCCTGTGAGGTCACTCGGCAGCAGATCAGGCGTAAACTGAATCCGCTTAAAATCACCGCCGACTGTTTTGGCAAACGACCGCAGCAGCATCGTCTTGCCTGTACCCGGGAGATCCTCAAGCAGGATATGCCCCGAGCAGAGAAAGCATACAGCAACCTTGAGGATTACATCCTCTTTCCCGATAATCACCTTGCCGCAGCTTTTTACGACATATTCTTTGAAAGCAACGAATGAACTAGTATCCATGGCAAATCTCCAAACTAAAATAAATTATATTTATTTTGATTATAAAGGAAACGGATGCTCAATGCAATAGTTTTTTTAAAAATGTTTACAAATTGACAAAACATACGGATATATATAAAATAATGGTAATACATATTAAAAAGTAAACTACAACAGAAGGAGGAAAAACATGATTAAATTTGCCAAAACAGAGTACGGAGTAGTCGAGGGCATAACCGGCTGGGACCCGGCGGTAAGGGTTTTCCGCGGCATACCGTATGCCGCGCCGCCGGTCGGCGAACTGAGATGGAGACCGCCGCAGCCGCCGAAGCCGTGGGACGGCGTTTTAAAGGCGTTCGAGTTTCCGAATATATGCTTCCAGCGGCCCGACACGATAAAGGCGGAGGTCAACTCGGAGTTTGACGAGGACTGCCTGTATTTAAACGTGTGGACGTGCGCCGAGGAGACGGGCGAAAAAAGGCCTGTACTTGTATATGTCCATGGCGGCGGATACAATATGGGCTGCGGCCACTACCACTCATATGACGGCGAGGCTATGGCAAAACAGGGGATAGTCATGGTTACGTTCAATTACCGCCTGAACCTGTTTGGCTATATGTGCCACCCGGAGCTCAAGGCCGAGTCAGAGCATAACGCCTGTGGAAATTACGGCTTGCTCGACCAGATAGAGGTCCTCAAATGGGTACATAATAATATCGCCGCGTTCGGCGGCGACCCGGACAACGTCACCGTCATGGGGCTATCGGCCGGAGCCGGAAGCACGCGCGCCCTATGTGACAGCCCTCTCACAAAAGGCCTGATAACGAGAGCGGCGACGCTCAGTGTCGGTGGGCATGTCAAATCGCCGGACTATATCACGACCGACGGACTGCCCGATGAGGAGTGCTATTCGGATTTAAACGAGCTTTTCGGCGTCAGCACGATAGCGGAGGCGAGAGCGCTCTCCGGCGAGGAGCTTTACGGCAGATTCCTTGAAAGGACAAAGCATTTGCCGTTCCACGCGGTGTTCTTCCGCCCGGTAGTCGACGGGTATTCTATCCCCGACACCATGTGGAACATACAGGAAAGCGGCCGGCATGCCGACATACAGTATATGATAGGACACAGCGCCGACGAGATGATGCTGCCGAATATGGCAAACAAGGACGAGGAGAAGATAAGAGCGGAGGGCGCGAAGGTCTACGAGGGCGAAGCGCTTGAGAAATATGTTGCGCTGAAAATGGCCGATGAGACCGAGGACTATAAAAAAGCCGGTTACTCCCTCGGTGCGGAGCATTCGAGAGCCGCGGCGCTCGGCTTCTGCCAGCTGCAGCTCGATCTGGGACGCAAACCCGTCTATAATTACATAATGTCGCGCAAAGTGCCGGGCGATCCGAAAGGCTCGTTCCACGGAAGCGATCTGTACTACCACTTCAAAACGATGTCGAGAAGCTGGCAGGACTGGAACGGCGACGATTTTGAGCTCGCAAACATCACAAGCCGGATGTGGGCAAATTATATTAAAACGGGCGACCCGAATGGGCCGGGACTGCCGTACTGGGCGCCGTATACCGATGAAAACCCGTATACGCTTGTAATCGATGCGAAAAAGACGTCGATGCAGGTCGTGGAGGACACGCCGCTCGTCAAATTCCTGACGGAATATACGAGAAACGTAAAGCATCAGGGCAAATAAACGAATCACGAAACCCGCCGGAAACTCCGGCGGGTTTTTGTGTAATTTTGCACATATGTACATCTCTTAAATGTTATTGAGTACGAGATTTGGATTATATAGATAAGGTAAAGCTTTACTGAAAATGCCGCGTATCATGACAAATTAGAATAAAAATAGAAGTAAAACATAAAGACAGTATTGACTTTTCGACATGGATCGTGATAAAATTATTTTTACAAAATTACGGAAAGGGGCTTGACGGTATGGTCGCGGCGGCGTATGCTTTAGCAAGCAAGCAAGCAAGCAAGCAAGCAAGCAAGCAAGCAAGCAAGCAAGCAAGCAAGCAAGCAAGCAAGCAAGCAAGCAAGCGGATATCTGCGTCTATTTTCATGCTCTGACCGTAAAGAAAGTGAATACGGAAGGCGCACTGCGCCCGTTTTAAGACGGGTGTAGTGCGCCTTTTTGTGTTTGCTGAAAACCTGAAATTTATTTATATAAGGGGGAAAACACATGCAAAAAGTTAAAAAGAAAAAATGGCTGTCAGTGCTTCTTGCAGTAGTACTGGTAGCCGCCCTGCTGCCGACGACGGCGTTCGCGGCGGACGGCGTGACGTCCGTCGGTACTGCTGAGGATTTGATAACGGCTATCGAAGCGGGCGGAAGTATCCAGCTCAGCGATAATATCACGCTGGAGACGGAAGGGCAAAGCTTTAGAATCTCCGGAATAAGCGTAACGCTCGACTTAAATGGATTTACGCTTACGAGGAACGGTGAGAGCAGCAATGTTTTGTTTTATATCAACAATGGTGGCTCGCTTACTATCAACGATACAAAGGGCGAAGGAGCTATAACGAGCAGTTATCCGGTACGGCTTATGAGCAACTCCAAATTCGTGTTGAACGGCGGTACTATCACGTCGCCCAAGGGCGCTGCTGTTGATATATACACTGGCGTCTCAAACGTCCTTGTGGAGATGAACGGCGGTAGTGTAAAGGGTGCGGCTGACAATACGTTCGGTATCCGCGGGAGTTCTAACGTCGTAGTGAATATAAACGGCGGCGTGATCTCGGCTGCCCCTGATAACCGTCAGGTGATGTACATAAGCGGTGACAATGACAACGCCATAGAAATCAACTTCACGTCGGGTCTGATCACGGCTGAGGGTTCAGCTGTTCAGGCGTACAGCGGCGCTGTCATAAATGTATCGGGTGACGCAGGAATCCATTCCGATACGGGGACGGCTATCTCTACGCAGTCCGGTTACGGCAAGGTCGAACTGAATGTCACAGGCGGAAGCATTACGACTAACGGTTCAACGGCATACGCTATCCAGGCGCGTGAAGAAAGCGAAGTCAACATTCAGGGCGGTACGGTAAGCGGCGGTACAGCTGTTAAAGCGTCAGACACAGCAAATGTTCAGATTTCGGGCGGTAGCGTGACAGGTACGAGGAATCCTATCGATGTCGACGATACACCGACTGTCAGTGTTACAGGAGGCGAATTTAATAAAGATGTCGCCGAGTATGTAGCTGATACAACAGCCGTTGCCGAAGTTACTTCGGCAGACGTTAAATCATACGTCATTGGCGATACGATAGCCGATAAGGCGGCTGTTGCGTCTGATGGCGACACGATAACAGTTACAAACGGCGATGTCACGCTTACAGACGTACCCGACGGTGTAACAGTTACTAATTCCGGTGATGGCAGCGTCACAGTAAACGGTGATTCTGTCGCAAAAGACGAAACTATAACGACCCACACCCATACCTTCGGAGAGCCCGTTTGGACATGGGCTGAGGACGGTTCGTCCGCTACGGCGACCTTCACCTGCACGGCATGTGATGAAGAGCCCGCCGCAACGGAGATACTGACTGATAACGAACCCGCATCCGAAGTGACTGGTGCTCCGTCCTGCGGAGATTGGGGCGAGACCACCTATACCGCAACGGTAACGCTTAACGGCCAGCCATATACGAGCACAAAAGTTATAAACGATATTGAGCCGACGGGAGAACACGACTTCATTGATGGTGTCTGCGGCGTCTGTGGCGAGCCTGACCCTGATTATGAAGCTCCGAAAGCCCCTGTTATCACGGCAGGCGCTGACGGAACGTGGAACATCGGCGGAGAGAACGGCCTCAGCTTCACCTCCGACGCTGAATTTGCTGACTTTATCGCAGTTTACGTCGATGACGAGAAGCTGAGTGAAGATGATTATGATGTCAAAGAGGGCAGCACAATAGTCACTCTGAAGCCTGCGTACCTCGAGACTCTCGCGGTAGGCAGACATACCCTCGAGATCGAGTCTACAACCGGTACGGCGACTACAAACTTTACAATCACGAAAGTTGCCGATACAGGCGACACGACCGACGATACCACAAAGCCTGGAGACTCTGACGAGCCGAAGACGGGCGATAACGCGAATTTCTTCCTTTGGGTGTCGCTCATAGTAGTATCTATGGTAGGCGCTTGCGCCACTGTAATTTACACAAAACAGGGCAAGCACAGCAAGAAATAAGACAATATTTATGGTCGCGGGGCGGGATAACGCCCCGCGATCTTTTTTGAAATGGGCCTATTGACAGGCGTGAAAAGTGATGCTATTATAAATAACAGTTTAATAACCTAAACCGTTGAAGCGGAGATAACGGCAATGATGCCTTTACAGAGAGCCTGCGATGCTGAGAGTCAGGTGAGAAACAAGTTGTCAAATGGACCGCTGAGGGCGCAGTCAAATGCAAAAACGCAGTGCGTTTTGCAGAGTATTCTGCGACGTTGCAGGCAGACGTCATTTGCCGGGGATATGCTGGTATCCTGCTAAGCGCACGGGTCATACCGTGAATCAAGGTGGCACCGCGGATAAATTTGTATTATTCGTCCTTGACAGATAATTTATGTCTGTCAAGGGTGTTTCTCTTTTAAACCGCCATCAAGAGCCGGTAAAATCGATCAAAGCTCCTTTGACAGCACATGGTCAAAGGAGCTTTTCTTTATTTTTGGAGGTAGAAACAATGAAAATTTTACCGACGCTTGCCGGCGTGAAAAAATAGCCGCGACGGGCAAATATGACGTGATCCCCGTAAGCTGCGAGATGCTTTCGGACTTCACGACGCCGATCGAGACCATAAAGATACTGAAAAATATGTCGACTCATTGTTATATGCTCGAATCGGCGCTTGCAAACGACAAGTGGGGGCGGTATACGTTCCTGGGGTTTGATCCCAAGCTTGAGATAACGTGCACGGCGGGAGAGCTGAGAGCGGGGAATTTCAGAGTAAGGACGGAAAATCCGTCCGAGTATCTCCGCCAGATCCTCGCCGAGCATAAAAGCCCGCGTTTTGATTATCTTCCGTCGTTTACAGGCGGGCTCGTGGGGTACTTTTCATACGATTATCTCGGCTACAGCGAGCCGGCGGTAAGGTGCGGCGTCGAGGATACGGAGGATTTTAAAGACGTCGACGTCATGTTGTTCGACAAGGTAATAGCGTTCGACCATTTCCGGCAGAAGATAATTTTGATCGTAAATATGCCGCTCGACGATGTTGAGGTCAGGTATAATAAGGCGGTAATGGAGCTTTGGCAGCTTGCGGAGCTTTTAAAACACGGCGAAAAGCGAAACGAGCCGGGCGGAAAACTGCTTGGAGAGGTAACGCCCTTGTTCGGCAGGGAGGAGTTCTGCGGCATGGTCGAAAAGGCAAAGCAATATATCCGCGAGGGCGACATTTTTCAGATCGTGCTGTCAAACCGGCTGAGCGCTCCGTTTGAGGGAAGCCTTTTGAACACCTACAGGGTTCTGAGGACGATAAATCCGTCGCCGTATATGTTCTATTTTTCCGGCACGGACGTCGAGGTTGCGGGCGCATCGCCTGAGACGCTCGTAAAGCTTGAAAACGGCGTCCTGCACACGTTCCCGCTTGCCGGGACGAGACCGCGCGGCAGGACGGACGAGGAGGACGAAGAGCTGGAAGCGGAGCTTTTGGCCGACGAAAAAGAGCTCGCCGAGCACAATATGCTTGTCGATCTCGGACGAAACGACCTCGGCAGGATAAGCAGGTTCGGCACGGTGAAGGTCGAGACGTTTCACTCCATAGAGCGGTTTTCACACGTTATGCACATAGGCTCAACGGTGCGCGGCGAAATAAAAGAGGGGTGTGACGCACTCGACGCGATAGAGGCCGTCCTGCCCGCCGGAACTCTCTCCGGAGCGCCCAAGATCCGCGCCTGCCAGCTTATCGGAGAACTTGAAAACAATAAACGCGGCATATACGGCGGCGCGATCGGCTATATAGATTTTACGGGCAACATGGATACCTGTATCGCGATACGCATCGCGTATAAGAAAAATGGCAAGGTGTTTGTCAGAAGCGGAGCGGGCATCGTCGCCGACTCCGTGCCGGAAAAGGAATTTGAAGAGTGCTTGAACAAGGCAAAATCGTCATTGAGGGCGCTTGAACTCGCACAGGAGGCGGAATTATGATCCTATTGATAGATAATTACGACAGCTTTGCGTATAACCTGTACCATCTCGTCGGAGAGATAGAGCCGGATATAAAGGTGATAAGAAACGACGACATGACGGTCGACGAGATAAAAGAGCTCTCACCCGATCATATCATCCTTTCCCCCGGACCGGGCAGGCCCGAAAACGCGGGCGTCATCGTCGACGTTGTAAGGGCGCTCGGACGAGATACCCCGATCCTCGGTGTGTGCCTCGGCCATCAGGCCGTATGCGCCGCGTTCGGCGCGACGGTCACATACGCAAAAAAGCTGATGCACGGCAAGCAGTCAAACGTGAAATTCGATTTAAGCTGTCCTCTGTTCAGGGGATGTCCCGAAACGGCGCTCGTCGCACGGTATCACTCCCTTGCGGCTCAGGCGGACACGATACCGCGGGAGCTCATGGTAAGCGCCGTGACGGACGACGGGGAGATCATGGCGGTACAGCACAGAGACCGTCCCGTATACGGCGTACAGTTTCATCCCGAATCGATCATGACGCCGGACGGCAAAAAACGATACTTAGGAATTTCATAAAGGAGATATAAAAATGATAAAGGAAGCAATTGTAAAGATAGTAAATAAAGAGGATCTCACATATGACGAGGCGTACGCCGTCATGAACGAGATAATGAGCGGGGAGACCACACCGACGCAGAACGCGGCTTTTTTAGCGGCGCTGTCCACAAAAAGCGCGAGAGCCGAGACGACGGACGAGATAGCCGGCTGCGCCGCCGCGATGCGCGCGCACGCAACGCGGGTAGATACGGGCATGGAGGTTTTTGAGATCGTCGGAACCGGCGGGGATAACGCGCACAGCTTCAATATCTCAACGACGTCGGCGCTCGTCGCGGCGGCAGGCGGAGTTAAGGTCGCAAAGCACGGAAACCGCGCAGCGTCGTCGCAGTGCGGAACGGCGGACTGCCTCGAGGCGCTCGGCGTGAATATAAACCAGAGCCCCGAAAGATGTATAGAGCTTTTAAACGAGGTTGGTATGTGCTTCTTCTTTGCGCAGAAATACCACACCTCAATGAAATACGTCGGCGCTATAAGGAAAGAGCTCGGCTTCCGCACGGTGTTCAATATCTTAGGCCCTCTCACAAACCCCGGAACACCGTCAATGCAGCTTCTCGGCGTCTATGACGATTACCTCGTAGAGCCTCTCGCGCAGGTCCTTATAAATCTCGGCGTAAAGCGCGGCATGGTCGTATATGGACAGGATAAGCTCGACGAGATATCGATGAGCGCGCCGACAACAATGTGTGAGATCAAAGACGGCTGGTTCAGATCGTCCGTTATCGCCCCGGAAGACTTTGGGTTCGAGCGCTGTACGAGGGACGAACTGCGCGGCGGAAAGCCGGGGGAAAACGCAAAAATCACGACCGCCGTTTTGAAAGGTGAAAGAGGACATAAGAGGAACGCGGTGCTGATGAACGCCGGCGCATCGCTGTATATCTGCGGCAAGGCGGAGACGATGAAAGACGGCGTCGCACTCGCGGCCGAGCTTATCGACTCCGGCAAAGCGCTCGCTACGCTTGAAAAACTCATAGAGGTCAGCAACCGCCCGGAGGTGGAATAATGACGATCCTTGACAAGCTTGCCGCCCACGCGAAAGAGCGCACGGAGATCGCAAAAAGCAAAATATCTCTCGAAGAGATGAAAAACGCGGCTCTATCACTGCCGAAAGGCGATTTCAAGTTTGAAAACGCGCTTAGAAGCCCGGATATATCGTTTATCTGCGAGTGTAAAAAGACGTCGCCGTCAAAAGGACTGATCGCGCCGGATTTCCCGTATCTGGAGATTGCGATGGAGTATGAATCCGCCGGTGCGGACTGCATCTCGGTGCTTACAGAGCCGAAATGGTTTTTGGGAAGCGATAAATACCTTAAAGAAATAGCAAATAAAGTCACGATACCATGCCTGCGAAAGGATTTCACGGTAGACGAATACATGATATACGAGGCAAAAACGCTCGGTGCATCCGCCGTACTGCTTATCTGTTCGATACTTACGGAAGAACAGATAGAAAAGTATATCGCAATTTGCGGCGAGCTCGGAATGTCCGCTTTAGTGGAAGCACACGACGAGGCGGAGGTAAGCGCGGCGCTAAAAGCCGGAGCGCGCATCATCGGCGTAAATAACCGTAATCTCAGGGATTTTTCCATAGATACGGAAAACAGCCGCCGTCTGCGCGAGCTGATACCTGAGGATATACTGTTCGTCTCCGAGAGCGGCGTGCGCAGCGCCGCCGATGTTGAAGCTCTGCGTGCTATAGGGGCGGACGCCGTGCTCATAGGCGAGACGCTGATGCGCGCCGCAGACAAAAAGGCAAAGCTCAAAGAACTGAGAGGCATATCATGACGAAAATAAAGCTATGCGGGCTCTCGCGTGAGCGCGCTATAGAGGCCGCGAACGAACTCATGCCGGAGTATGTCGGTTTTGTGTTCGCGCCGAAAAGCCGCAGGTACGTTACGCCGGAAACGGCAAAAAAACTGAGATCACGCTTATTGCCCAATATAAAAGCCGTCGGCGTGTTTGTCGACGAGAGCTGTGAAACCGTCGCAAAACTGCTCTGCGGCAATATCATCGATATCGCCCAGCTTCACGGCTCGGAGGACGAGAACTATATTAAAACTCTGCGCATGACGGCGGACCGGCCGATAATAAAGGCGTTTCGTATAAATACGGCGGATGATATAAAGGTCGCAAACGACAGCGGAGCGGACTTTGTCCTCCTCGATTCCGACGCCGGAACAGGTAAACTTTTTGACTGGGAGCTGATACAAAGCATAAAAAGACCGTATTTTCTCGCCGGAGGGCTCACGCCCGAAAACGTGGGGACGGCCCTGAAAAAGCTCAAGCCATATGCGGTAGACGTAAGCTCCGGCATCGAGACGGACGGTGTAAAGGACACGGAAAAAACGGCGGCATTTGTCGATGCCGTCAGGAGAATATAAACGCGGCGGCTTTTGCCGCCGGGAAAGGAAGATATCACATGACAAATCCGAACGGACGCTTTGGCATACACGGCGGGCAATATATACCGGAAACGCTGATGAACGCCGTTATCGAGCTTGAGGAAGCATACAATCACTATAAAAACGACCCGCAGTTCAACAAAGAGCTCACGGAGCTTTTTAACGACTACGCGGGCAGACCGTCGCGGCTGTATTTTGCCGGTAAAATGACTAAAGACCTCGGCGGTGCTAAGATATATCTTAAGCGCGAGGATTTAAACCACACGGGGGCGCATAAGATAAACAACGTCCTCGGTCAGGCTTTGCTCGCCAAAAAAATGGGCAAAACACGCCTGATAGCCGAGACGGGAGCCGGCCAGCACGGCGTCGCCGCCGCCACGGCCGCCGCGCTGATGAACATGGAGTGCGTCGTCTTCATGGGAGAGGAGGACACGGTCCGTCAGGCTCTCAACGTGTACCGTATGCGGCTGCTCGGCGCGGAGGTCATACCGGTAAAAACGGGAACTGCGACGCTCAAGGACGCGGTGTCGGAGGCGATGAGGGAATGGACATCCCGCATTGCCGACACGCATTACTGCCTCGGCTCCGTTATGGGACCGCATCCTTTTCCGACCATTGTGCGCGATTTTCAGGCCGTAATATCGAAAGAGATGAAGGAGCAGCTGCTCGAAAAAGAGGGCAGGCTGCCCGATGCGGTGATCGCCTGCGTCGGCGGCGGGTCTAACGCCATAGGGAGTTTTTATCACTTTATCGAGGATAAGGACGTAAGGCTCATCGGCTGTGAAGCGGCCGGGCGCGGGGTCGATACGTTTGAGACGGCGGCGACGATAGCGACCGGACGTCTTGGTATTTTCCACGGCATGAAGTCCTACTTCTGTCAGGATAAGTACGGCCAGATAGCGCCCGTGTACTCCATTTCCGCGGGCCTCGACTATCCCGGCATAGGGCCGGAGCATGCGCATCTGCACGATACCGGCCGCGCCGAATATGTCCCCGTGACTGACGAGGAAGCCGTGTGTGCGTTTGAGTATCTCGCAAGGACGGAGGGCATAATCCCGGCCATAGAGTCGGCTCACGCCGTCGCCCACGCGATGAAGATCGCGCCGGACATGGACATGGATAAGATAATCGTCATAACCATATCGGGCAGAGGCGACAAAGACTGCGCCGCGATCGCCAGATACAGAGGGGAGGATTTACATGAGTAATATAGGGAAAGCGTTTGAAAACGGCAAGGCCTTCATACCGTTCATCACCTGCGGCGACCCGGATCTTGAGACTACGGCGGCCGCCGTCCGCGCGGCGGAAGAAAATGGGGCGGATCTTATTGAGCTCGGAATCCCGTTTTCCGATCCCACTGCTGAAGGACCTGTGATACAGGGGGCGAACCTGCGCGCTCTTTCCGGCGGCGTCACGACAGACAAGATATTCGATCTCGTGCGCGCGCTTCGCCGCGATGTAAAAATACCGATGGTTTTCATGACGTACGCAAACGTCGTGTTTTCGTACGGCGCCGAAAAGTTCATCTCCACCTGCAAAGACATAGGAATAGACGGCCTTATACTGCCCGACCTGCCTTTTGAGGAAAAGGATGAGTTTCTGCCCATATGCCGCAAATACGGCGTCGACCTGATATCGCTTGTTGCGCCCACATCGGAAAACCGTATAGCGATGATAGCAAAAGAGGCGGAGGGTTTTCTGTATATCGTGTCAAGCCTCGGCGTTACGGGGATGCGAAGCGAGATAAAGACGGATCTTGACGCGATAGTCGCCGTTGTCCGTCAAAATACGCAGATACCGTGTGCCATTGGTTTCGGGATCTCCACGCCGGAACAGGCGAGGAAAATGGCCGATATATCGGACGGCGCGATCGTCGGTTCGGCCATTATAAAGCTGCTTGAAGAGCACGGAAAGGACGCGCCGCCGTATATTGGCGAGTACGTTAAGTCAATGAAGGACGCGCTCAGGTGATCGCAGCGCCGCCATAAGCATAAAGCGCACGCCCTGCGGTATACGGCACGACCGTATACCGCTTTGCTTTCGGAGACAATGCTCATGTGCCATAAAGTAACACGAACAAGAGAATAGACAGTTAGCAACTATTCCGTAAAATAATAACTGGAAACCAATAGAATTTAAGCTTCGAGCATGGTACAATGAAACATAAGACAGAGTGATAAATGGGAATTTGGATGAGGAAAATCAATGGACAGTTTAATTAAATTCTTGAAGGATAAAATTACTGATAAAATGTCACTGGAAGAAATTATAGATGTATTTGAGCATATGTGCAGCATACCGCTTGAAGAAGATATGATTTTATTTGAAACAGGAACATTTACTACTTTTGCGCCCGAACCAGTGTTTGAAATTTCGTTAGTTAGGCAATTTCCAAATGATGATGAAGAATTTTATCAAATCCATGTAAACATTTTATATAAGACTACCAGTGAAAATAAAATATTTAGTGAAGCAACATGGGACGAAGATTTAAGTGGAAATATATTTGACTACATTAGAAAATCAGAAGTTTTTGCCTATGCAAAAAATAAAGAATACATCAAAGTAGAAATATATTTGGACGAAACTTAAATT
>CALXCR010000056.1 GCA_944386855.1 uncultured Oscillospiraceae bacterium | reverse complement strand
CTTAAAAGCCAGCCGCCGCTATCCCAAAAGAAAAAGGCTCTCCCGAAACGCCGACCAAGCAAGAGCGGGAGAGCAACCACAAAGGGCTAAAGCTATTATATCATAGCCCGCCGAAAATGGAAAGGAGCTAAAATAATGAGCACAAACGAATTAACAAGCAAGGTACGAGAATTGAGAGAATTAAAAGCCATGGCAAACGAGATCGCCGATGAGATCGCCGCAATTGAGGACGAACTAAAATCCGAAATGACCGCTCGAAATGTTGAGGAAATGTCGGTAGACGTTTTCAAAATACGCTGGACGCAGATCACCAGCACCCGTTTTGACGGTGCGGCTTTTAAAAAGGCCATGCCAGAACTTTATGGGCAGTTTACGAAAATAGTCAAGAGCCGTCGCTTCTCTGTGGTCTGATAAATTAGGAAAGGAGAGGATCACATGACAGTAAAGAAAGCTTTAAAACTTATAACGGGCGTAGATCACTTTTATTTAAAGTGGGATGGCCGCCTTTGTCCCGTCGACTGTGACGACAGAGTACAGATCGCGGCATACGGAGATTTTGAAGTTGACACCCTGTATTTTATCGTCCATGAAAATAATCGTGAAACAGGTGTAGAGATTGGGTTAAAAATGACCCCAGTGCGTAAGGCACGAGGCAAGGCAACAGGCGTACTCTCTTGATAAAAAAGGATCGAAAAATATGAACAGTAGAGACCATAGAACAGAAATAAAAGCCAGACGGCAGCAGGACAGAGAGCTTGTAGCAAATGCTATGCGTGGCATATTGAGCGACGAGACAGCAACAGTACAGCAGAAACTAGAAGCTGCGGCAGTACTGGGAGAAATAACAGGGATGCGGCTTGTGCGCTCTCCCATAGATGAAAAATCAACTTAAATCAAAATAATACAGGAGGTGGAAAGATGATAAAGTCGGTAATTAATTTAAATGCACCGCCGGAGACATGGGAAGTACCGAAAATAGACCCGAAAAGCATAAGCGACGCGGATTATTTTCGCGGATGCCGAATCTTGCATATGAGATTCAGTGTATCATAAAATATCGAGTGGAGGGTACAAAAAGATGAACAAGGGGACAAACACAGAAGCTATAGAGGTAATCAAAAGATATATAGCACTTACACCAACAGAAATAGGTAAAAACTATGATATGACCGCAAATGAGATGTTTGCAATAGGGCGACTCTCAAACGTCGCATTACTAGACGCTATTTCACTTGCTTTTGCCTACGGAAGAGCAAAGGGGATTAGAGCGGCAACGGCGGCGGCACATAAACAGAAAAGTAAATAAACAAATATGCGCTCCGCTTGGTATAATAGATTATACTGAGCGGGGCGCGGTTGTCTTTAAAATCAAGAGAAATATCGAGAAAATCCGAACATAAAAAAGGGGCATGATAAAAGGTGAAATGTGTGAATAAAAAGACAACGCTTTTGTGCTTTAGAATTTGACCATTTTGACCCTTTGTTTGACCCTTTAGCGAATCAAACTCAGTTATTTGAGATTGTATTTAATTTTAAATAAAATGGGGGAAATAGCAGATATTTTGGATTTAATTGTACCACGTTTTACCCGGTTAAATAGCGGTATGATAATTCAAGTCCCGCCTCGCGCACCACGTCGTCGCGGACTATGTATCGTTCGCGGCGACTTTTTTGCAAAAGTCACCTCTCACTCATTCTGTCGCAGCTCCTCTCCGAATTGAACCCGCTATTGCTGGGCTTCAATTCGGTTTTCTTATCCAAAGTATAGGTATCTTTTTTGTCAATGCATACCACGTCGGAGCAAAGTCCGCTTTGCTCCGGCTTGTTTTTTTGCCTGCGGCTTCAAAATAAGCCATCTGCCCACTCCCTTGGTCCTCCTCTCAAAAACGTAACCGCTGCGCTGGGTTGTGTTTTTGTTATTTAGGGATATCCTCTTTTTTGGGCTTCGGATCGCGTTGCAAGCCTCGCTCCATTTATTCATTTAACGGCGGAAGTGAGTTCTGCCTATGGTAATTCTCCGCTGCGCTCCGAATTGGCGCGCCACCCGGCGCGCGGCTCGGAAGGGACGTCTTCTATCTTTCCCGATGCCTACTTATCTCTCTTTTTCAAGTCACTACGGATGTACAGGGGCGCGATTTTGTTTTTATTATTTGCAAAACGGGTGCGTCAACTAATAAACTTAAACCATTTTTCTGTCTTAGCATATATTAAAAGAACGCCATCCCAAAAGGGATGGCGTCATAAATAATCTGCGCCTATTTATCTTTTCGTCCGATAAGCTGATCGGGGAAAATCGACGCATTTATCAAATCCGCTGGATCAACATTCAGCGCATCGGCTATGTCAAAAAATACTTCAAGGGAAAAGCCATTAGCAAGCCCCGGGGCTTCAATAGTGCTGACAAGGGAACGGCTGATTCCTGCTTTTTCAGCCAATTGTTCTTGTGACATCCCCCTAAGCTTTCGCAAAGCGGCGATGGCAACGCCCAACTGGATAAACCGGTCGCGGTTTTTAAATGAAACCTCTTTGCTCATTTCAACAAACCTTTCAAAGATACTACTCTTTCATTATACTTTTCCCAGCATTTATTTTCTGTATGTAATAGTAAGCACTTGACTTTATTGGTGAGCAAATATATAATATGAGAGTAATATTGCTTGTTATAATGAGCAAATGTGTAAATTGGAATAAGAATCTTTATCGGACGCTATACACACAATTTATTCAATTCGCACCTGTGAAGCCCTATCAGGCTGGTTGCAGATTTCGACGAAATTAATGCTATAAAGATAGACTGTCCGATTAAGACTGCGCCGGGGGTGTTAACCTCCGGCGCAATTTTAGCGTATTTTTGGCAATCTGATTGTATTTTTTGCTTTGCAAAATAGAGAGCCAGGTGAAATGCAGTCCGCTTGCTGCGCTGTATTAACTCTTGCCAGTAAACAGTATATGTCTATCCTCATTGACGGCAATTTCCTTGAGTGTACTACTGTACCTTCTGATTTAAAGTGCTTATATTAATAGTTAGGCTATCATAAGAGCATTTGAAAATCAATAATTTTACAGCTTTGCCTCAAGTATATTTTTATAAAAATGTATTGACAAAAAAAGACGTATAAGATATACTTTGTTTGGGGTTAGAAAATGCTAACTCAAGTTTAAAATTTTACAGTTAGTTTTCGCTTATCAATAAACGGTCGTGCCGGATAACGGCAGATAGAGGTGAATGGCAAAATGACCTTAAAAGAAGCGCTTGAGGGTAAAGAATATACCATCAAGCAAATCGATACGGACGACGAGGAGATGGATGCTTTCCTCTTTTCTCTCGGCTGCTATGCCGGCGAAACGGTGACGGTTGTCTCCCATCTTAAGGGAAGCTGTATCGTCTCTATCAAAGACGGAAGATACAACATTGACAACGCGCTTGCCTCCGCCATCGTTATCTGATGGCGGGCAGGCTGGTAAATTTTTCCGAACCGGTTAGCTAAGACTAATTGTATAAATGAGCAGTAAGGACTTCATGTGAGGAGGACATTATGTCATGAGAATTGCTTTAGCAGGCAACCCAAACTCGGGCAAGACCACTATGTATAACGCTCTGACAGGCCGAAATGAAAAGGTCGGCAACTGGGCGGGCGTTACGGTGGCAAAAAAAGAGCATCCTATCAGAAAGACGTATTATTCGGGAAGCGAACAGCTTATAGCCGTTGATCTTCCGGGGGCGTACTCCATGTCGCCGTTTACAAGCGAGGAGAGCATAACGAGTTCCTACGTCCGAAAGGAGAACCCGGACGTCATAATCAATATCGTTGACGCTACGAATCTCAGCCGAAGCCTCTTCTTTACTACGCAGCTTTTAGAGCTCGGCATCCCTGTCGTCGTTGCGCTGAACAAGAGCGACATAAACACGAAAAAGGACACCAAGATCGATGTCGCAACGCTGAGCAAAAAGCTCAATTGTCCCGTTGTCGAGACGATATCTACCTCCGGCGACGGGCTCAGAGCGGTAGTTGAAAAAGCGGTTGAGGTCTTCGGCAAAGGACAGGTTGCGCCGTATGTTCAGGGCGACATAGACCTGACCGATAAAAAGGTCGTCGAAGAGGCCGACCGCAAGAGGTTTGACTTTGTAAACGGTGTCGTAGGACTCGTTGAGACGAGAAAGGTACTGACAAAGGACAGGAATTTCGGCGATAAGATTGATGCGGTGCTTACAAACCAGTGGATTGGAATACCTATATTTGCCGTCGTCATGTGGCTTGTTTTCCAGATATCGCAGGTATGGGTCGGCACGCCGATAGCCGACTGGATGGTTGCGTGGCTCGAGACTTTCCAGGGCTGGGTAGGCGATATGCTCGCTGACGCGAACCCGCTTCTCACCGCGCTGTTAGTCGATGGTATGATCGGCGGCGTCATAGCGGTAATCGGTTTTTTACCGCTCGTCATGGTCATGTACTTCCTCATCGCGCTGCTTGAGGATTGCGGTTATATGTCCCGCGTGGCCGTTATTCTCGATCCGATTTTCCAGAAGGTGGGTCTTTCGGGCAAATCCGTTATCCCGTTCGTTATCACGATAGGCTGTGCCGTTCCCGGCATTATGGCGAGCCGTACGATCAGAAACGAGCGTGAACGCAGAGCGACCGCGATGCTCGCGCCGTTTATGCCATGCGGAGCCAAGATCCCGGTAATAGCACTGTTTGCCGGTGCGTTCTTTGATGACGCCGGATGGGTAAGTACAATAGCTTATCTTTTGGGCATTGTCCTGATATTTGTCGGTGCGCTGCTTGTCAATAAGATTGCGGGCTATAAATCAAGAAAATCTTTCTTTATAATCGAGCTGCCCGAATATAAAGTCCCGTCTCTCTGGGGCGCGTTCAAATCGATGTGCAGCCGCGGCAAGGCCTACATAGTAAAGGCCGCCACCATAATCCTGCTCTGCAATACGGCAGTTCAGATCATGCAGATGTTCGACTGGAGCTTCTCCGTCGCTGAAACGGCAGATTCGTCGATCCTCGCGTCTATCGCAGGTCCGTTTGCGTACCTGCTTGTACCCATCGTCGGTGTGCTCAGCTGGCAGCTCGCCGCCGCGGCAGTCACCGGCTTCATAGCCAAGGAAAATGTCGTCGGTACGATTGCCGTATGCTTTGTCGGACTTGAAAACCTCATCGATACAGATGAGCTTGCGCTTATAGAAGGCGCAGGTGAAGAAGTTGCCGGCATAATCGCAATCACAAAAGTTGCCGCGCTCGCGTATCTCATGTTCAACCTATACACGCCGCCGTGCTTTGCGGCAATAGGCGCCATGAACTCTGAAATGAAGAGTGCAAAATGGGTCTGGGGCGGTATCGGACTCCAGCTTGGAGTAGGATATACGGTCGCGTACCTCATCTACACTGTCGGGACTATCTTTACAGCGCCCGAAACGCTCAATGTGGGTGCTGCGATAGGCGGACTTATCGCGGTCATCGCATTTGTCGCCGTGCTGGGCTTGCTTATCAACAACACAAATAAGCACATGAAAGAAGAATATGCGCTTGGAAAGACCGGAAACGGTCAGAAAGGATATGCCGCAAGCAGATAATTATGGAAAATGTTATAATCGTTGCGATAATATTATGTGTTATCGGATGTATTGTTCGCTATTTGTATAAAGCGAAAAAACGGGGCGAGACATGTATAGGATGCCCCTGCTCGAGCCAGTGCGGAGGAAAATGCACCTGCAATGAGCAAACTGCAAAAGATATTCACAGCTAACATCGGCCATAGTATAACAGAAAGAGAGAGGGACACCGTTTGATGGTGTCCCTCTCTCTTTTACATACAGAATCGTGTGCGTGGATGCCCCCTGGAAACGGCTTGACAATAGGGGCTGCAAGTTATAGTATATCTATCATACATGGTGCTATTTTATTTACATACGAATAGTATGATTTTCGATCAAAAGGATGGAAAAAATGGCATTGCGAGCAATATTATTTGATCTTGACGGGACGCTCCTCCCCATGGATCAGGATACCTTCTTAAAAGCGTATTTTAAAGGGATAACGACAAAAATGATGCCGTACGGGTATGATCCGAACGAGCTTATCAAGGCGATCTGGGCCGGTACGGAGGCCATGGTCAGAAACGATGGCAGCAGGCAAAACGAGGCGGCGTTCTGGGACTGTTTTGCGCAGAAATTCGGAGAGCAGGCGAAAAACGATATTCCGATGTTTGATGAGTTTTACAGAGTGGAGTTCCAGGATGTGCAGAAAGTCTGCGGCTTTAATAAAGAAGCTGTGGCAGCGCTCGAAAAATTAAAATCTGCTGGATTCAAGCTTGCTCTTGCTACAAACCCGCTGTTTCCTTCAGTGGCAATAGAGAGCAGGATCAAGTGGGCCGGAATCGACCCCGATGTTTTTGAACTCTACACGACATATGAAAACAGCCGCTTTTCAAAGCCAAATCCCGCGTATTATGCTGATATCGCCGAAACGATAGGCTGCGCTCCCGAGGAATGCCTGATGGTAGGCAATGACGTGGGAGAAGATATGTCGGCGCAAGAAGCCGGCATGGACGTGTTCCTCCTTACGGACTGCCTTATAAACAAGGGCGAAGCCGACATATCGGTGTATCCGCAGGGAAGTTTTAAAGAGCTCCTAGAATATGTCGGCAAGGAGGAAGCTGATGTCAGGTAAGATCCGCATAGTGACCGATTCGGCGTCGGATATAACGCGCGAAGAGCTTGCAAAATACGATGTCACGCTTGTCCCGATGCCTTTGATGATAGGCGAAATGTTGTGTTTTGACGATAAGACCAGGCCGGTTGCATCTCTCTGGAAGGATATGCAAAACGGTGTTGAGGTAAAAACGTCGCAGCCGTCGCCGAGCAGCTTTTTGGAGGTGTTCCGGCAGGTGAAGGCCGACGGTGACGCCGTTATATGTATTTTGCTTGCGGCGGCGCTCTCCGGAACGTGCCAGAGCGCCATAATGGCAAAGGAAATGGCCGAATATGACGAGATATATATCGTAGATTCAAAGCGCGCCACTTGTTCGCAAAAGCTTGTGGCCTTTGAGGCGTGCCGTCTGCGCGACGAGACCGATATGACGGCGGCGCAGATCGCGGAGCATCTCGAGGATTTTATAGATCGCATAAAGCTCTTTGCCTGTATTGACACGCTCGAGTATCTTGTAAAAGGCGGGAGGCTCTCGAAAGTAGCGGGAAACATAGGATCCATGCTCAATATAAAGCCGATAATTGCATTTGATGATGTCGGGAATATAAAAGTGATAAAAAAGGTCGCCGGGAGCAAAAAAGCGTTCAGTGATCTGTGCGGCAGGATAGCGGAAACGGATATAGATACTAATTACCCGGTCATACCGCTGTTTGCGTGCAGTGATGCAAATTGCCGTAAGATGCTCGGCATGCTTGAGGAGACCGAAAATTTTCCCTCAAACCTCATTCCGGAGGAGATCGGCGCTACAATCGGTCCGTATATCGGCCTCGGAGGGTTTGGACTGACGTTTGTTGAAAAAGCGAAAGCATAACGTACGGAGTGTTTCCACCCGCACAAAAAATATAAAACGAGAAGGCGTACAACTTTTAGTTGTACGCCTTTTTATACATTTGACGCCTTTTTTACGCAAAATCGGCAGGTCCTCCACGCACAGGCCTCAGATCACCCGCTGCGCTGGTGCGGTTTTGCCGCCGCTCAAAATACCCGATCATCCTCGCTCCCGTTGTCGAGTGCCTCTCTGAGATACTGCAAAAAGACATTTGCGGCTTTTGAAAAGACCTGATATTTCTTCCAAACGATAAAGCCGCGCGCTTCCAATTGCGGAGAGCACGGACGGAAGCAGAGATTGCTGCCCTCGGTATTTATAAGTTTGTCATAGCACAGCGCATAACCCAGCCCCTCGTCCACGAGAAGAGACGCGTTAAAGATGAGATTGTACGTCGCGACGATATTGAGTTCTGATTCCTCACGCTGAAGCCACCTGCTAAGATAGCGGTCGTCGCCTTTTTGATGTGAAACGATGAGTGGCTTATCCCACAGTTCCTTGGACGAAATGCTGTTTTTATCCGCAAGGGGAGAGTCGCGGCGCATAAGAACGCCCCATGTGTCCTTTGCCGGAATCATGATTGCATCAAATTTATGCAGATCGATCTCCGTAAACAGAAGCCCAAAATCAATAAGACCCTTGTCAAGCTGCTCCAAAACGAACTCCGCGTTGCCGCTTGAGATATTGTATCGGATATCGGGATATTTTTTCTGAAGCTTTTTTGCGACTTTTGCGAACAGACGCACGGATTCGGTCTCGCCCGCGCCTATAAACACATTGCCGGCAATTGCGTCATCGGACTGCGTGATCTCATTTTCAGTCCGTCTCACAAGGGACAGTATCTCCTCGGCACGTTTGCGGAGTATCATACCTCCCTCGGTCAGAACAACCTTGCGCGATCCTTTTACGCCGCGGATCAGGAGCTGTTTTCCAAGCTCTGCTTCCATATTCTTAAGCTGAGTGGATAAGGCCGGCTGGGAAATATGCAGGTATTCCGCCGCGGCGGTGATATTCTGTTCACGGGCAACAGCCAGAAAATATTCAAGCATCCTAAGCTCCATTACGATTGCCTCCTATACTGGTCTGAGTATAGCTGCAAATTCCATAAAAGTCAATTATGTAAAACGATAATGAATAAGTATTTGATATATAATCAGCGGCGAAATATACTTAGAGCATAAATAATAGACGACAAGGGGAGTTGACATGGGGCGATATCAACGGAAAATACTTGCGGCGGTGCTTATTGCGGCAGCGCTGTTTGCCGGATGCGCAGGCCGCGATGAGGCTTCAAGCGGGATCGACGGCGGTGATATAGATATTGCCGCCACGGACGGAGCGGACACGGAAGAATCTTCTGCTTCTGACGGCGTGGACAAAACGGATAGCGACGACATTGAGGAGAATGATATTATGACAATGCGTGTGAAGATAGGGAACAGCGTTTTTACTGCCGTTTTAGAGGAAAATGACGCAGTAGACGCGCTGATCGAGATGATGAGAACCGGCCCCGTAACAATCGATATGAGTGACTACGGCGGCTTTGAAAAGGTCGGGTCACTGGGGCGAAACCTTCCGGCATCGGACAGCCGGACGACTACTCAAGCCGGGGACATCGTGCTCTATCAGGGCAGCCGGATCGTGCTGTTTTACGGCTCGAATTCATGGAGCTATACAAAACTCGGCCGCGTAAACGATACGACGGGGTGGACGGAAGCGCTCGGACGCGGAGATGTGCGCGTTACGTTTTACTTGGAGGACTGAAAGTACTGCGGCGAATAAAGCGCGGCCAATGCGCTTATGATAGCGCCGTAGCGAAACTGAGGAGAAGAAGCAGGGCAAGCATATACGAAAACTATGAGAGGATGAAACCATATGAGCAAATACTACACATTTGAACTTAGCGATAACGTAAACCGCACATCGGTGTCCTATACAAACAGATATGGTATCCGCATTGCGGCGGATCTGTACACGCCGAAAGACCTCGACGAGACGTCGTCATATCCCGCACTCGTCATCGGCCCTCCGTATGGCGGCGTCAAGGAACAGGGGCCGGGTGTGTACGCCAATCAACTTGCACAGCGCGGGTTTGTTGCGCTCGCTTTTGACCCGGCCTTTATGGGTGAGAGCGGAGGTGAGCCTAGGCATGTGTCCTCACCGGATATCTTTGCCGAAAATTTCAGCGCCGGCGTAGACTATCTTGGTATCCTTAAATACATAGACAGGGAAAAAATCGGCGCTGTGGGAATTTGCGGCAGCGGCGGCTTTGCCCTCTCCGCGGCACAGGTGGACACGCGCATAAAGGCGGTGGCGACGGTAAGCATGTACGATATTACCGCCGCAAGCCGCATGACGCTAAATACGCCGGAGGGGAGACAGAAACGACTTGAAAAGCTGGCCGACCAGCGCCGGAAAGATTTTGAGAGCGGTGCACCGGAGTATATACCGACATTTCCGGAAACTCCCGCGGAAGAAGTACCGGACGGGCTCGATCCCGTCAGTGCGGAGTTTTTCAGCTATTACGGGCTAAAGCGCGGCCATCACCCAAGCGCCCGAGGCGGATTCACTACGACGAGCGATCTTGCAATGATGAATTTCCGCTCGCTTGACTTTGTCGATCAGATATCCCCGCGGCCGATTTTGATGATTGTGGGCGAGAATGCCCATTCGAAGTTTTTCAGTGAGGACGTATACAAAGCTGCTTCCGAGCCGAAAGAGCTTTATGTAGTGCCGGATGCTGTCCATATCGACCTGTATGACAGGGTTGATAAGATCCCGTTCGATAAAATGGAGGATTTTTTCAAAAAAGCCTTGTAAAAGACAAAATTACATAGAAAATCTGCACTAAAATCCTCTGACGAAGTAAATATTTCTTAAAAAAAGCGCCTATAATGTTCCTAAAGCAATGGGGACAGCATAGGCGCTTTTTTCATAAAGATGCCGCCGCTAAAAAACCGGCATGGCCGTTTTGGAACGCTTTTGGAACTGCACGGGAATCACTGCGGAACTGCCGGAGGGTATAATAGGCTCATAGTTGCACGCTATGGTGTACAAAAAATCATTGGAGGAATAGAAAATGTATTTTGATGTTATTGCTAAAGTTGTATCCGAGCGCACGGGGTGCGATGTATCTGATGTAAAGCCAGAGAGCACGTTTACAGAGCTGGGGATCGACTCCCTTGACACGGTAGAGCTTCTCATGAACCTCGAAGATGAACTCGGCATTGAGATCGAGCTCGATCAGAAGGTCGAAACCGTAGACGATCTCGACAAATTCATACAGAGCAAACAGGGCTGACGATATGATAAAATCAGAGCTTTGCAGCCTGCTCGGGATAGAATATCCCGTGTTTCAGGGCGGTATGGCGTGGATCGCCGACGGGAAACTGGCCGCGGCCGTGTCAAATGGCGGCGGCCTCGGCATTATTGCGGCGGGGAACGCGCCTGCCGAATATGTGAAGGAACAGATAAAGATCGCAAGATCGCTCACCGATAAGCCGATAGGCGTCAATATCATGCTGCTGAGCCCGTATGCCGACGATATCGCGCCGCTGGTAATAGAAGAAAAGGTAGAGGTCGTTACTACCGGGGCCGGAAACCCGTCAAAGTATATTAAAGAGTGGAATGCCGCCGGTATAAAAGTTATACCGGTCGTGGCGTCCGTCGCAATGGCAAAGCTTATGACGCGTCTCGGCGCTTCGGCGCTTGTAGCCGAGGGCGGGGAGAGCGGCGGCCATGTGGGCGAGCTGACGACAATGGTTTTAGTCCCGCAGGTGTGCGACGCAACGACGCTGCCCGTTATCGCGGCAGGCGGCATCGCAGACGGCAGGGGCGCCGCGGCGGCGTTTATGCTTGGGGCCAGCGGCGTCCAAATGGGCACGCGGTTTTTAAGCGCGGAGGAGTGTACGATCCACCCGGTATATAAGGAAAAAATCGTGAAAGCGGGGGATCTCTGCACGATGGTGACGGGCAAGCGCCTCGGTCACCCCGTTAGAAGCCTTCGCACTCCGTTTTCGAGGGAGTATTCAAAGGCCGAGTACGGCGGAATGCCGGATGACGAGCTTGAGGCTCTCGCGACGGGCGCACTGCGACTTGCCGTGCAGGAGGGAGACAACGAAAAAGGCTGTTTCCTGGCAGGGCAGGTGGCATCAATGGTAAAAGAGGTGCAGCCGGCGGCCGAAATAATAAGGGATGTTATAAGCGGGGCCGAGACTGTGCTCAAGGGGGCTTCAACATGGCTAGGATAGCATTTGTGTTTTCGGGACAGGGAGACCAGCACCCGGGAATGGGCAGGGAGCTCGCCGAAAAGTACCCTGCCGCCGCGGATGTGTTTGCAATGTGTGACAGTATCCGCCCAAAAACGTCGGACCAGTGCTTTTTCGGCAGTGAAGACGAGCTGAAGGAGACGAAAAATACCCAGCCGTGCCTTTTTGCGGTGGAACTTGCCGAGGCCTCGGTTCTCGCCGCCGGAGGAGTATATCCCGATGCGGTGGCGGGCTTTTCGCTCGGAGAGGTCACGGCGGCTGCATTTGCCGGCGTGTTTGACCGCGAGACGGGGTTTCGTCTCGTGTGCCGGCGCGGTGAGCTTATGCAGAACGAGGCGGAGAAATTCGATACGTCGATGGCCGCCGCACTGCGGCTCGACAGACAGACGGTCGAGGAGCTCTGCGCACAATTTGAGGAGATATACCCCGTAAATTTCAACTGCCCCGGGCAGATCTCGGTTTCGGGGCTGAGCTCTTCCATGCCGGAGTTTTTCGCCGCGGTGAAGGCCGCGGGCGGAAGAGCGCTCCCGCTTAAAGTAAAGGGCGCGTTCCACTCACCGTTTATGAAAGACGCGGCGGACGGGTTTGCAAAAGAGCTTGAAAAAGCGGAAAGCAAACGGATGACAATACCGCTTTACTCAAATGTAACAGGTGAGGTCTACGCGGACGATACGGCGAGACTTTTGTCAAAGCAGATCGCAAGTCCCGTACAGTGGGAAAAGACCGTGCGGAATATGTGCCTTGCCGGTATCGATACGTTTGTTGAGATCGGTCCGGGGAGGACGCTCACTAACATGATAAAGAAGATTGATGCCGCTGTGACGGCGTACTCTTTTGACGATTTTTTAGCGGAGGTCTGATTATGTTAAGCGGAAAAACAGCTGTAATTACCGGGGCTTCACGCGGTATAGGAGAGGCGATAGCGTATAAGCTGGCGTCACAGGGCGCGTCAATCGCCGTTATAAGCTCCTCGGGCAATGCAGACTTGGAGGCCGTCTGCGAAAAATGCCGGTGCGAATTTAATGTAACGGCAAAAGCGTATAGATGTGACGTGTCGGATTTCGGCGACGTCAAAAAAACGGTTGCGGCAATAAAGGCCGATTTCGGCGCGGTAGATATACTCGTGAATAATGCGGGCATAACGCGCGACGGCCTTGTCGCGATGATGAAAGAGGACGATTTTGACAGAGTCATGGAGGTCAACCTCAAAGGCGCGTTCAATATGATCCGCCATACGGCGGGTATGCTCATGAGAAGCCGCGAAGGCTGCATAATAAACATAACATCGGTAGTGGGACTTACGGGAAACGCAGGGCAGTGCAATTACGCGGCCTCAAAGGCCGGGCTCATTGGACTTACTAAGTCTGTCGCAAAGGAGCTTGCACCGAAAGGAGTGCGCTGCAACGCTATAGCGCCGGGCTTCATCGAGACCGACATGACAAAGGATCTCGACAACAGCCCGCTGATAAAAATGATACCGCTGGGCATACCGGGGCAGGTTGAGGACGTGGCGGAAGCCGCGGCGTTTCTCGCTGCCGCAAAGTATATAACGGGAGAAGTGCTGCGCGTAGACGGCGGCCTTGCCATGTGATGTAAGGAGAAACGATATGGAAGCAATAAGAAGAGCGGTCGTGACAGGCATCGGCGCCGTTACTCCGCTGGGACTGAATGTAAAAGATACATGGGACGGCCTAAGAGGCGGGAAAAACGGTATAGCGCCGATAACACTGTTTGATACCGAGAAATTCAAGGCAAAGCTCGCGGCGGAGGTCAGGGGCTTTGATCCGAAAGAATACATGGATGTAAACGACACCCTCCGCACCGACCGCTATACGCAGTTTGCCGTAGCGGCGGCGCAGCAGGCGGTAGACGAAAGCGGCATAGCGGGGAACGTCGTTCCGGAGCGGTTTTCCGTGATGTTCGGCACGGGCATCGGCGGGATAAACACGTTTGAAACCGAGTATAAAAAACTGCTCGAAAGAGGGCCGCGCCGCGTGTCGCCGCTGTTTATCCCGATGATGATAGCAAACATGGCGGCCGGAATGATAGCCATCAGGCACGAGTGCCGCGGCAGCGCCATGCCGGCCGTGACAGCCTGCGCCTCGGGATCAAACGCGATAGGCGAGGCACTGCGCATGATACGCCACGGCTATGCCGACGCTGTGATAACGGGCGGCGCCGAGGCTGCGATATCGCCGTCGGCGATCGCCGGATTTGTAAATATGCAGGCGCTTTCAACGTCCGAAGACCCGAATGCGGCCTCGCTGCCGTTTGACAAAAGGCGCGGCGGGTTCGTGATCGGAGAGGGCGCGGTCGCATTAGTACTTGAGGAGTACGAGCACGCCTTGGCTCGCGGAGCTACGATATATGGGGAAGTTTGCGGTTACGGTTCGACTTGTGACGCGTACCATATTACGGCTCCGCACCCGGAAGCGCGCGGCGGTGCGCAGGCGATGCGCGACGCGATGCGTGAGGCGGGCTATACGGAGAGTGATACGGTGTATATAAACGCCCACGGAACCGGTACGCCGCTCAACGATGCGCTCGAAACGGCCGCGATAAAAAAGGCACTCGGCGAGGAAAATGTAAAAAAGGCGTATGTGAGCTCGACAAAATCCATGACCGGCCATATGCTCGGCGCCGCGGGCGCTATAGAGGCTTTAGCGTGCCTTTTTGCGCTTAACGAGAGTGTAATACCGCCCACGATCAATTTGAACGAGCAGGACGACGAGTGCGATTTGAACTGCGTTCCGAATACGGCCGTAAAAGCCGAAATAACGCTTGCGCTGTCCAATTCGCTCGGCTTCGGCGGGCATAACGCCTGCCTTGCGTTTAGAAAGGTGTAGCTTATGAACGAAACTGATATTCGCAAATACGCGGAACTGATGCGTGAGCTGGAACTTACGGGACTCGAGATAACAGACGGCGATAAAGTCGTCCGCCTTGAGAGAAACATACAGCCGGCGGCCGAAAGAGTCATTACACCGACTCCGGCCTCTACGTCCACGGATGCTCCGACCGCCACGGGCGCTTATATAAGCGTAAAATCACCGGTCGTCGGCGTGTTCCACGCCTCTCCGGCGGAAAATGCAGAGCCCTATGTGTCGATAGGCGTCAGCGTGAAAAAAGGACAGGTGCTCGGCATAATAGAGGCGATGAAGCTCATGAACGAGATCACCGCGGAGGAGGACGGAATACTCTCCGAAATATGCGTGGCCAACGGCCAAGTGGTGGAGTACGGGACAGAGCTGTTCCGTATACGGAGGTGATCTCGTGAACAGGGAAGAGATCATGAAGATACTGCCCCACAGGGACGATATGCTGCTGCTCGACGAGGCGGAAAAGCGCGGGGATGCCGCGGTGGGCAGGTACACCGTGCGCGGAGACGAATTTTTCCTGAGAGGGCATTTTCCGGGCAATCCGATCGTTCCGGGCGTCATACTCTGCGAGATACTGGCGCAGTCTGCGTGTGTCTTGATGCGGGATAAGATGACGGATGGCGAAAGCAGCGTGTTCACGGGGCTGCATAACGTAAAATTCCGCTCGCGCGTGAACCCGGGAGATGTGCTCGAAACA
>CALXCR010000055.1 GCA_944386855.1 uncultured Oscillospiraceae bacterium | reverse complement strand
TGAAGCAACATGGGACGAAGATTTAAGTGGAAATATATTTGACTACATTAGAAAATCAGAAGTTTTTGCCTATGCAAAAAATAAAGAATACATCAAAGTAGAAATATATTTGGACGAAACTTAAATTGCCAGCTTCCCATTTATTGAGGAGATAGCAAAGACGGCCGATGCGGCGGTCGTGCCGCCTGCATAAAACCATTCATTCGTGTTTCGAAAACAGGACAAGCAAAATAAAGCCGGTACGGTTATACCGTACCGGCTTTTACGTTTCGGGCGCTTTCCTAGAAGCCGCGGTTTGACGGAATATTTTACGTTTTCAGTGGAAATTTTTGTGCTGTTCTGTTATGCTCTATACAGTTAGACCGTAAAAGCAGTTGCGAGGTGAATTATGAAAGAAAAACTAGAAATAACGCTCCGTATCGATAAGATAGAAAACGGCGTCTATAAAGCAATCAGGGCATACGGCTTTAAAAAACACGGGAGGACTCTGCATCGCTTTGTCTCCGGAGATATTTCGCAGGTGATAAATTTTCAGTGCGGGCAGGCTTACCGCGGTGAGACGCACAGGATGTGGGTAAATCTCGGGATTCGGATTCCCGAGTGTTCGGAAAGAGCTTTTATACTCAAAAAGCCCATAAAAAGATACTACCATGAGTACGAGTGCTCCATTCGTTCCAGGCTGGGCAGTATTGACGGAGGACAGGAGAAATGCTTTGATTTGCGGGAAGACGCTGAGAAAATACAGTATGAGATAATCGACGATATCGAAAATAAGGTGATGCCGGTTTTTGATGTGCTTTTGTCAAGAGAGAACATCCTTGCGTGCCGCAGAGACTACCCGAACTTTGATTTGTTCAACAGAAACAAGCTCTCGCTTGAGGAAGCGATGATATACGGGCATTTGGGTGATATGGAAAAAGCGAAAGAGCTATTTGAGCAGTACTATCAGACCGCGATGGGCGAATATAACGACGCGGTTGTCAATGGAAGAAAAGTATATTTGAAAAAAGGTGAGCGGCTCGTCTACGCGGGACAGGATATCACGGCGGAGCAGGACGGATATGTTACGATTTATGGGGCAAGCCGTGCGCATATCGATTATCTCGATGAATTGGCGGCAACGCTCGGCCTCCGATAACGCGTTTAAAGCGTGAGCAACGCGCAAATACGGGCAAAACTATATTGCATTGTAGCACATGGCATCAAAAGTCAAAAATAGAGCCGGTACGGTTATACCGTACCGGCTGTTACGTTTCGGGTTCTAAAGCTCTGCTTGCGCGGGAGCGGGTTTTACAGACGACGCCCGTAGGCGAAAACCGCCAACCCGCTATTTTAACAGCAGATTTTCAAAGTTATCAAAAAGCACTTTCCTGTTTTCGTCCTCGGTGAGCCCCAGTGCGAAAAAGCGGTCAAGCTCCAGCTCCGGCGTCCACATCGGGAAATCGGTGCCGAACATCATCTTATCGACGCCGTAACCGCGCACCATATCGGCGGCGAATTCCGGCTCGATAAACGCAAGACTGCTCGACGTGTCTAGATGCACGTCGGCGTCGCGGAGGATCGGAAACGCATCGTGCCACTTGCGGTATCCGCCGAAATGCGCCGCAATACATTTAAGCTCGGGGATCTTATCCAATACGCGGATCAGACGTGACGGACGCGAGTAATCATATCTGTCGTCGCCCATATGGAACAAAATAATAAGTCCGGCCTCTGCGATCGCCTTATATGCCGGCATCATCTCAGGGGCATCGATATTGAAACGCTGAAAATCCGGGTGCATTTTTATACCGCGAAACCCGTGAGTTATAATGCTTTCTATTGCCTTGTCAAAGTCGGGCAGATCCTGATGGAACGCGCCGAAGCCCACAAACTCCGGGTGCTGACGGCACTCCTCTGCGATAAAATCGTTTATGCTCGAAACCTGCTCGTGCTTTGTCGCGACGGAGCAGACAAGATATCGGTCTATCCCGGCGGCGCTGCCGCTTGCTTTAAGTTCCTCCGACGAGCCGACAAGCTCCATCGGAAGCCCGTAAAACGCGCCAACGGCGGCCGTCGCCTTATCGGCTATCTTATGCGGGTAGATATGTGTGTGCGCGTCCGCAACCTTATACTCCGCGCCGTTTCTGGTGATTGCCATGGTAAATTTTCTCCTGTTTGGTTTCAGTCATACTATACAGCATTTTTCAACCAATATCAATAAAAAAGTGACGCCGGGCAGGCAGAAAACGTCTCCAAACCGCTATATAGGCGTAAAAACCACAATTAAAAAATATTTTTTACAAAATCTGTAAAATTTATTGCATCAAGCGAAAAAATATGTGATAATGGTTACTGGTATTTATGATTAAAATCTGTTTTCAGGAGGACAAAAGATGTTTCCGGAGTATTTTTACGATTTAACGACCGCAATGTTCCTAGACGGGTACGAGAATGTTTTTATGGACAGAAACCAGTTTGCACTGAAGGCCGCACCGAAAGACCTTGGCACGGACGTTTTGGTCGCGCTGTCCGACCTGCGCAAAGTATGGGCGCCGTATATGACAGTTGAGGAGGATGAAAAAGGCGCGACAATCAGATACGACGGCAAGACAGTGCGTCTTGCGCCTGACAGCAATGTAATGGACGTCGACGGCGAAAAGATCGAGATGCCATTTGCGGTACGGCTTGTCGACGGTGATATCTGGGTGCCGGCGGGTAATGTCATGAAGCTCGCGTTTTCGAAGCTTGTCATGTGCACAAAAGACGGGACTCTAAATATCGACCCGATGCGCTGGCCGAGGAAAAATACGCTGGTGCTCATAAGCAACGCCGACAGCGTCCCCGTCGTCGACACATATTTCAGCACGATAAACGTCGCCATGCGCGGCAAGGACAGGGGAGAGCTATACGAGGCGTTCTGGTCGGACGAGATAGACAAGGTGATACCGTACAGCCTGTATATCCCGACGACGTATAACCCCGATATCCCGTCGAAAATGATAATGGTGATACACGGCGGCGGTAAGGGCGAGCAGTTTATCTACACCCTGTGCAACAATAAAATACAGTTTTACGCCGAAAAATACAACTACATACTGCTGCTTCCGAATGCAGGCCCTAAGGGCGGAAGTTACGGATGCCCCGTGCCGACGAGACAGAATATTTTGGGCAACGAGCCGAAGCCCGGATATGACCCGAAAAACCCGATGGGGCTTTCCGAGGAGAAAATGCACGAAAACCACATCGAGGAGCGCTGCGTAATGCACGCGCTAGAGCTCACGCTCAATAAGTATAATATCGATAAAAGCCATATCTTCCTTATGGGCAATTCCATGGGCGCGATAGGCACGTTCTACCTGCCCACTATCCACCAGGGACTTTTCAGGGCGCTCTCACCCTCCGGCGGATGCCCCGACCTTGAGTATTTCGATGTCGAACCGCTTAAGGGGCTTCCGATACGCATGGTAGGCGGCACGGAGGATTACCACGGCTTTGACCATATAGAGTACGGCTACAATCAGCTTATCAAAAAAGGTCACAAGGCGTGTGAACTTATAAGAGTCGGCGGAGGACAGCACCCCGATGCGTGGACATATGTGCTCGAGGAGACGTTCGAGTTTTTTGAGAGGTTCTGATAACGCAAAACCCATTATCCATAATCTATACAGTAATATTAAAAGCGCACCGCGGAAAAACCGCGGTGCGCTTTTGCGCGACTATTTAAAATTGTAAACGCAAGCCTTCCAGCCCGGCGCGGCAGAGCTGAAACGTCGTTCAGGAGGCGGAGCTGTCACTGTCCGTCTAATCCTCCGTACCTTCCGCGCTGTCGGCGCTGTCAGCATTCTCGGAGTTTTCCGCCTCATCCGTGCTTTCCGCGTCGTCGGAGTCTTGCGTGTTTTCTGCGTCCTCTTCCGCAACGGTGATATCGTCGATCGTGTATGAAAACGCATTAAATACAGAGCTTGGGATGATGTATATCGTGTCCTCCGCCCCATTGTCGAGCGCGTAATACCCCTCTGCAAAGCTGGAGTACATACCTATGTGCAGAGTGTATTGTTCGCCAGTGTCGAGCGTGACCGTTATAAGCATAAACGCCGGATCAAGCTCGTATTCCGACAGCTCGTCGGCCGGTTCTATCGACGATGTGGCCGTGACGGAATATATGGCGGACAGCATTGCAGATGCGTATGTCTGATCGATCTGCGCTTCCGGATCGTCAGGGGAGTACCAGTCGGACGACGCGTCGTCGCGGACGAGCGTGTATCTGTTGTCGTAAAACTCCCACGACATCTCAAGTATACTGTCTCTGCTTGTGTTGAACACCTGTATATAATCTGCCTGACCGTCGTCCGAGGAGTCCGTGCCGTCATCCGTGAAGTGAGACACGGCGAAATATGCGGCCACGACAACAGCGAGAATTGCGATGAGGGAGATGAGTTTCTTTTGGCGTTTCATCACTTGCGCCTCCTGACGATCGCCGTCGCCACACCGCCGCCGAGCATGACAAGCGGGATAAAGATAGTGACCGCAAACGACAGTACCGATTTGGCAGAACCCGGGATCGTGAGATGTTCGGCGTCAAGGCTTTTGGCGTGTATTGATATGCCTCCCTCAACTTCGCACATCCAGCTAAGCGCGTTTAAAAACAAATCTTCGTTCGCGCCGGAGGAATAGCTGTTAGGGTCGGCGTCGAGGAACATCGACGACGGAATCCATACGATGTTCGTCTCGGCGCTGTCCGACGCATCGGTTATCGCGACGCCGAGAGAGAACGGACCGTCTATATCGCCGTCCTCCTTGTCGTAGGTCGTCATATTATAGCCGGCGACTTTTGAATACGCGTCGTCGGACGTTTCAAAGAGAGATGTGACCGTAAGGCCGTCACGCAGTTCATCCGAGATCGTAAGCCCCTGCGAAATGGGCAATACAACATTATATCCGCCTGTCAGAAGCGGAGATGTTATCTCGTGCGACGACAGCGAGGGCATGAGGTAGTGGACATAGCCGTACAGGCAGTAGTCCTGAGAGCCCTCGATTACGATGCCGTCGTTTAACTCAACACCGTAGGATGACATAAGGGACTCTATATTCGGAAGCCCGTTTTCATCGACATAGTCCGTTATAAGGAACATATTTCCACCGCCTGCGAGGTATTCGGCGATTATGTCACGCTCCGAATCGGTTATATCGCTCTGCGGCGACAATATGAACAGGCATTCGCAGTTGTCAGGGACAGATCCCTCCGTGAGAAGCGACAGCGACTGGATTTCTATGTTCTGATTTACGACCGAGTCCTCCATATCGACGGACAGATCGCTCTCACCGTGTCCGGTCAGCGTATAGACTATCGGCATATCGTCGCTTATGACATAATTTATCGCCGCCGTCATACGGCTCTCTCCGTCAAAGCTTTCGCTGTATTCTCCCGTCGTATAGTAATTTGACAGGTCGTATACGAATATCTCGGTCGAATTTACGACCATGCTGCGGTCTCCGCACTCGAAAATAAGGCTGTTGTCATACAGCTTTTCGGTTGTGTAGCTGGAAGTAAAGCTGGGATAGAGGATAGGGTCGATCTTTACTACATCAAGCCTGTCTGTCAGATCGCGGTAGACGTCGAGCATCTTCTGCACATACACATCCTCATAGCCCTGCGGCGTTATCCAGTAAACCGTAACGTCCTTGTCCATTGAAGAGAGAATCTCCCTTGTCTGCTCGGAGACGGTAAAGATCTCATTTTGCGTGAGGTCAAACTGCGTGTATTTAAGCGGTATCTCAGCGACAAGCATATTGACCGCGACGGCGATGGCAATGACGACGACTACCGCGATGATGCTGTATCCGCCGATACGCAGGGTTTTGGAGTTAAATGCGTTTTTAAGCTTTCCCATCAGTTCCACCTCCGTTTTTCAAGCGATTGTACAGTCAAAAACAGAAAGACACCAGTTATCGATAAAAAGTATACGAGCGACGTGATATCGAAAATACCGGTCGTGAATATATAAAACCGGTCGAAAACGGACAGCTCGCTTACAATCTGCGGGAACAGGTTTTCAAAGCTCGACGGAGACAGTAGATATGCTCCGCCGAGTATCAGTTCCAAAACTGCGGTGACACCGGCTGATATTGCGATGTTTTTAATAAGAGAATTCAGTATCAGCCCGACGAGAAGAATGACGGAGGCCACCGCGACGAGAGAGGCAATGCCGCTTGCGGGTATGAAATTGGCAAGCGTAGAGCCGTAGTAGATCACGAGCATGCATATAAAGCAGATACCCGCGGATATGCCCTGATTTTCCGTCAGTGAAGATATAAACATGCCGATGGAGGCGAGTGCAGCGCTGAGGAAAAAGTAAGCGAGTATGGCACTGTACGCTGTCTTCAGCGAAACGTCCCCGTACATCGAGAGAATATACGGATACGCGCATATGACTATCAGCGGAAGTATAAGGACGACGAGCATCGCAAAATATTTCCCGATAACGATCTTCGTCATGCTCATCGGAAGCGAGTACAGAAGCTGGTCGGTTTTCTGCCTGCGTTCCTCAGATATAATGCGCATTGTCAGTATCGGGATCACGATTATAAGTATGAAATCCATATAGCTCATAACGCTTTCAAAGGCGGCGAGGCCGTCTGTTAGGTTGAATCCCATCGTGTATATCCCTGCAAAAAGGAGGATAAACGCGCCGCAGAGATAGCCCTGTATGCCGTTATAGTACGAGCTTACCTCGCGCTCAAATATTGCTCTCATCGCTTTGTACCTCCTCATCTAAACTTCCATCGTTTAAACCGCCGGCGTTGTCTTCAGTGTGGGACGCACCGGCATCGCCGTCGGATGCTATGCCGGCGGTTTCCACAAATGCGGCGGTATCGCCGCCGGACGGCTCGTGGGATGTGAGCTCCAAAAATACATCCTCAAGGCTTGTACGCGCCGTTGTAAGCTGCAGGATCGGGCGGCGCATATCGCAGAAGGCAAAAAATACGCGCTCGCGTATATCTTCCGTGCCGCCTGTTCTGATGCTGACGGACAGCGTCCCGTCTCCGGCGTCAGAGCAGGTGATTTCCGATATCGTTTCGATCTGTGAAAGCGCCGTGCGCACTTCTTCCTCGGTAGCTTTTACCGTCATGTCGACTGAGACAGCGCCGGCAAGCAACGATTCGAGATTTTCAGGCGTATCGCTCGCCACGAGCTTTCCGTGGGAGATTATCATTATGTGGTCACATACGGCCCGCACCTCCGACAGTATATGACTGCTCAGTATTACGGTGTGCGTTGCGCCGAGCTGCTTTATTAGGTCGCGTATCTCGATGATCTGGAGCGGATCAAGTCCGACCGTAGGCTCATCGAGTATTATGATCTCCGGATTTCCGATAAGCGCCTGTGCAATGCCTACACGCTGTTTGTAACCCTTTGATAGATGCTTTATAAGCCGTCCCGCGACGTCACTTATCTGCGTATTCTCTATCGCCTGCGAAACCTGAGAAGATATGGCGGATTTTTTAGCGCCTTTTGCTTTGGCGACGAAGGTGAGATATTCCGTTACGGTCATATCCTGATAAAGCGGCGGCTGCTCCGGCAGATAGCCGACGAATTTTTTCGCCTTTTCGGGTTCTTCAAATATGTCGTACCCGTTTATGAGAACCTTTCCGTCCGTCGAAGAAAGACAGCCGGTTATAATGTTCATCGTAGTTGATTTGCCGGCGCCGTTTGGGCCGAGAAGTCCGTATATGTGCCCGCTTTCAACATCAAATGAGACATCGTCAAGCGCAGTACGGCTTCCGTACTTTTTCGATAAGTGGCTGACCTGTATCACTGTTATCCTCCTTAAAACAGATTGAGTCAAATGCGTACCGCAAAATCAAGATCTGTGATGCGGCATCGCATACAATAAAAGTAAATGATTATTCCATGAAGTTCAAGTGATATTTTGGAAATTAATTGTTAACGAATAAGCAAAACGCAAAAGCAGGAAGTTTAAATAGGGATATATTGTCGTAAAAGGCAGCATATTTAAATGATAAACGGAAAACGCTGTTAAAATTATACGTTGATTGCAGCATGGGGCTGTGATAATATGTAGACTGAAAAGCGTAGATTTGACTGTGTCTGCAAAAAGCCCGGCGTATAATCTGGATGGCAACCACTGCTTTAGAGCCTTATGCCAGCCCACCTTTAATTTGTTCGAAGCGGAAATAAAACGACCAAAAGAGACGGTTTAATCGCCGCGCGATTAGGCATACTCTCTATAGTGGCGGACGCGGGCTGATTTTGCTTAAAATATGAAGATACTTTTAATATTTGCAAATTCAGTTGAAAAAAGTAGAAAGCACTGCTATAATAAAGTCTATTGATATCTGGGATAGTATCAGATAGAAAATCCCGGTTTGCCAGACTTTGCCGGAAAATAAGACAAGTATCAGGGCTTGTTTGTTTTTACGGGCACTAATGACTATAAAATATTTTTAAAAGGATGAAGAAAGTTGGAGAGAAGCCAGAGCTTTAATCAAACTGATTTCTACGGGAACACAGCGCGTCTGCCGAAGCTGAACGCATATCTGAAAAATACAGATAAGGATGATTCACACCGTGAAAAATTTGCGGCGGGCGACCTGAGCGAACGTCAGCGGAAGGATCTCGGCATTTCCGAGTATTACAGGCCCTATACCTTGAGCATCAAAAAAAGCGGCGTCAGGCAGCATGTGTATGCAATAGCAAAAAGGGCGACAGATATAGTATGCGCTACTGTGGCTTTAATATTGCTGTCACCGATAATGCTACTTACGGCGCTGGCCATAGTGCTGGAAGACCCAAAAGGAGGCCCGATTTTTAAGCAGAAACGCACGGGCCGAAACGGGAAGGAATTCAATCTTCTGAAATTCCGGTCAATGTGTGTTGATGCTGAGGCGAAGCTTAACGATCTTCTGCGCCAAAACGAGTTCAACGGTAAGGCCTTTAAGATCAAGGACGACCCGAGGATCACGAAGGTCGGCAAGATCATAAGAAACTGCTCGATAGACGAGCTTCCACAGCTTATAAATATTATCAGGGGCGACATGAGTATCGTTGGCCCCAGACCTCCTCTGCCACGAGAGGTCGAATTGTACGATAGCTATGAAAAACAGCGTCTGAGCGTCAAGCCGGGCCTCACCTGTATATGGCAGGTATACCCCGGCAGGCATGAGATCTCATTTGACGACTGGGTAGCAATGGATCTTAAGTATATAAACGAACGTTCGTATTTTGGGGACTGGAAGCTGATTTTTAAGACAGTCCTCACCGTCCTCCGCGGAAATACGGATTGACCTGCGAAAAAATTCATAAAGGGCGCAATGATAGAAGCCTGAGTGTAGATTGTCAAAGATGATTTGCGGCAGGCTTCTTGCTGTGTTATTATTAGCTTGACGCAAAAATGGGGAGAGTATAGATTATAAATTGCAGTAATGTTATGAGATAAATACTGCCCAAGTAAATATTAGTATTGCGAAAATGTTCTGGGTCTGATACAGAACAAAAGAGGAGCACATTATGGATAAAAAATATACAATTGCGGTTGCCGGTACAGGTTATGTGGGGCTCTCAATTGCAATATTGCTGGCACAGCATCATAAAGTGACTGCTGTGGATATTATCCCTGAAAAAGTAGATTTGATAAATCAGAGAAAATCTCCGATCCAGGACGAGTATATAGAAAAATATCTTGCTGAAAAAGAGTTGGAGCTTTTTGCGACTACCGACGGCGCAAGCGCTTATTCGAATGCCGATTTCGTTGTTATCGCAGCGCCTACAAATTATGACTCAGAGACACAGCACTTTGATACTTCTGCCGTGGAAGATGTCATAGATCTTGTTATGAAAGTTAATCCAAATGCCGTGATGGTTATTAAATCGACTATTCCTGTCGGATATACTGAACAGATTCGCAAGGAAAAGAAGACCGATAATATCATTTTCAGCCCGGAATTCCTGCGCGAAAGCAAGGCTTTGTATGATAATCTGTATCCGAGCAGGATAATTGTCGGCACAGATATGGCTGACGAGCGTCTTGTGGAAACGGCGCATATTTTTGCTGGACTTCTGCAGGAGGCGGCGATCAAAAAGGATGTCGAGACACTGTATATGGGCTTTACCGAAGCGGAAGCAGTAAAGCTCTTTGCAAATACATATTTGGCGTTGAGAGTGAGTTATTTTAATGAGCTAGATACATATGCGGAGATGAAGGGACTCGATACGCAGAAAATTATTGAGGGTGTTTGTCTTGACCCGCGTATCGGAACGCATTACAATAACCCATCGTTTGGTTATGGCGGGTACTGCCTGCCGAAAGATACAAAACAGCTTCTTGCCAACTATGCCGATGTGCCGGAAAATCTGATAGAAGCGATAGTGGAAAGCAACAGAACCCGTAAAGACTTTATTGCAAATCGAGTGCTGGAAATTGCAAATTCCTGTAAAGGCAATGATGAGGGTGACAGGAGCGAGGAAGAAAAGATAATAATTGGCGTATACCGTCTTACAATGAAAAGCAATTCTGACAATTTCCGTCAAAGCTCAATACAGGGAGTCATGAAGCGAATTAAATCTAAGGGCGCGACCGTGATCGTTTATGAACCGACTTTGCAGGACGGCGATACATTTTTCGGAAGCAAGATCGTTAACGATTTAGGCGAATTCAAACGGCAAAGCCGGGCGATAATTGCAAACCGCTATGACGCATGCCTTGATGACGTGAAAGACAAGGTATATACAAGGGATATTTTCCGTAGAGACTAGCGTCACGCTATGGAGTATAACTGTGTGTAAAGGTTGAAAATATGAACTATAAAGAGAGATACGAGCAATGGCTGTATGATTGCTTTTTTGATGACGCAACCCGAAATGAGCTTGCGGCACTGACAGATGAAAAAGAAATTGAAGATCGCTTTTACCGTGACCTTGAATTTGGTACAGGTGGGTTGCGCGGAGTCATGGGCGCTGGCACTAATCGAATGAACAAATATACTGTTGGTAAAGCGACGGCCGGGCTCGGTAAATATCTGCTGGATGTATATGGAGCGGAGGCCTGTAAAGAACGCGGAGTCGTAATAGGTTATGACACGCGTAAGAATAGCGATGTTTTTTCCCATACTGCGGCAAATGTTTTGTCCGGTATGGGCATTCGTGTTTATTTGCACGCTGATGCGCGCCCAACACCGCAGCTTTCTTTCTCGGTAAGACATTTGAATACTCTTGCCGGTGTTGTTATAACTGCAAGCCACAATCCAAAGGAGTATAATGGATACAAGGTGTACGATGAGTTTGGCTGCCAGATCGTTCCACGGCAGGCGAATCGGGTAATAGAATATGTTGACGCGATTGCAGATTATCATACCATAAATTTTATCGGCAATGATGCACTCGTATCCATAGTAGACGTGACGGATGATTTTGTTGACGCCGTGATGAAACAAAGCCGCTATGAAAATAACGCGGCAAAGGCGGAGCTTAAAATCATATATACACCGCTTCACGGCACGGGTAATATCCCTGTGCGGAAGGCTTTAAAGCTTGGCGGGTTTAATCAACTGGATATAGTTGTAGAACAGGAGTGCCCGGACGGTAGTTTTCCCACTGTCCAATCTCCGAACCCCGAAGACCGCCGCGCGCTCGAAATGGGCATTGCACGAGCAAAAGAAACGGACGCAGATATTGTTTTGGGCACTGATCCCGATTGTGACCGTGTCGGAATAGCCGTAAGAGCTTATAACGGCGAATACCGGCTTATGACAGGCAATCAAGTCGGAGCTCTGCTTATGGATTTTGTGTTGGGACATACGGACGTGAGCAAGTATCATAATCCGGCAGTTGTTAAAACCGTGGTCACGTCGGAACTCGGCGCAGAAATTGCCGCAAAACACGGAGTTAAGGTGTTTTCAACACTTACAGGATTTAAATTTATCGGTGAGAAGATCACGCAGTTTGAAAAGGCCAAACAAAACAGCAATAAAGAGCAGGATTTTGACTTCCTGTTCGGATATGAGGAGTCATACGGTTATCTTGCCGGCACACACGCACGGGACAAGGACGCTGTTGTCTCAAGCCTGTTGATTTGCGAAATGGCGGCTGAGTTAAAAGCCAAAGGGAAAACACTGCTTGATAAAATGGACGAGATTTATACCGAATACGGCTACTATCGAGACGCACTTGACAGCTTTACACTTGCCGGTAAAGACGGGCTTGAGAAAATTGCGCAGATTATGTCGGAGCTTCGATCCTCCGCATCGCTGTTTGAACATACAAAGCAGAAAATCGATTATTCAATACCGGTCGAGGCAGAGCAGGGATTCGGCTTTTTGCCGACATCAGATGTTTTGAAATATATTCTGGATGACGGTTCTTGGATTGCGGTGCGGCCTTCAGGCACAGAGCCAAAGATCAAGTTTTACTATAGCATAAAGGGCGTAGATAAGGACGCAGCTGACGAAAATCTAAAAAAGATTCGAGATTCCATTCAAACGAGGTTGGGATTAGAATAGGAGGGTAGGACGTATGAATATCATTTTACTCTCAGGCGGGAGCGGAAAACGCCTTTGGCCTCTTTCAAATGACGTAAGAAGCAAGCAGTTTATCAAGCTGTTTAAAGATGACGCGGGTAATTACGAGTCAATGGTGCAGCGTGTTTACCGTCAGATAACCGCGGTGGATGCAAATGCAAATATAACGATCGCTACAAGCAAATCACAGGCGAGCGCTATAAAAAATCAGCTCGGAGAAAAAGCTTCCATATGCGTAGAGCCGTGCCGGCGCGATACTTTTCCGGCCATTGTCCTCGCTGCTGCCTATCTCCATGACGAGTTAGGAGTCAGTGCTGACGAAGCCGTTGTAGTTTGCCCTGTCGACCCGTATGTGGATATAACATATTATGAGGCTGTCGGGAATCTGCAAAGACTTGCCGAACAGGGAAATGCAAACTTGACACTTATGGGCATAGAGCCGACTTATCCAAGCGAAAAGTATGGATATATAATCCCCGAAACCGGAAAAAGCGTCAGTAAAGTAAGGGAATTTAAGGAAAAACCGGATATAGAAACCGCAAAAAGATATCTTGAGCAGAGTGCGCTGTGGAATGCGGGGATATTTGCGTTCAAGCTGGGCTATGTGCTTGAAGAAGCGCATAAATTAATCGATTTTGACGATTATCGTGATCTGTTTGCTAAATATGATATGTTAACGAAAATAAGTTTTGACTATGCCGTCGTTGAGAAAGAGCCGAGCATTCAGGTGCTGCGTTACAGCGGAGACTGGAAAGATGTCGGCACGTGGAACATGATGGCTGAGGTCATGTCCGATAAAACAAAGGGAGACGTTGTACTTGACGAAACCTGTGAAAACACGAATGTTGTAAATGAGCTGAATATACCCGTGCTGTGTATGGGCTGTAAAGACATGATAATCGCGGTCAGCGGAGACGGCATCCTCGTGTCGGACAAAGAGCGTAGCGGCTATATGAAGCCGTATGTAGAAAAAATCGAAACTGAGGCCATGTTTGCCGAAAAATCTTGGGGTTCATATACCGTTATAGATGTGCAGAATGGTTCTATGACAGTAAAGCTCCTGATAAAAGCCGGAGAGAGCATGAGTTATCATATGCATAATTATCGTGAAGAAGTGTGGACGGTCGTTTCAGGCAACGGCAAGGCCGTGGTTGACGGGATGGAGCAAATGCTTAGGCCGGGAGATGTTATTACGATCGCAGCAGGCTGCAAACATACTGTTGAGGCCATTACTGATCTTGGTATAATAGAAGTACAACTTGGGGATGAGATCAGCGCAAGCGACAAGATAAAGTTTCCGATGCAATAAAGGCGGTAACAACAATGGAAATTATGAAATTGCTGCCCGCCGGAAAAGATTATCTCTGGGGAGGCACTCGCCTCAGAGACGAGTACGGGAAAAAAATCTATATGACGCCGCTTGCGGAAACGTGGGAATGCTCGGTTCATCCGGATGGGCCAAGCCGTATTGTAAACGGCAGTTTCAAGGGCAAAACATTAGCCGATGTCTTGAAACAGCATCCCGAATATCTCGGGGCAAAAGCAAAAAGCGGAGAACTCCCGATACTTGTTAAATTTATTGACGCGAAAAGCGATCTTTCCGTACAAGTACACCCCGACGACGAATATGCGCGAGCGCATGAGAATCAAAACGGCAAGACGGAAATGTGGTATGTGATTGATGCCGAGGATGACGCAAGTTTGATTTATGGTTTCAGGCATAAAGTTACGCCGGAAATCTTAAAAGAAGCGGTAGAAACCGGGACACTCGACAAACATCTGCAAAAAGTGAAAGTGCGCAAGGGTGATACTTATTTTGTCCCTGCGGGCACGGTGCACGGAATAGGCGAGGGCATACTTTTGGCTGAAATCCAGGAGAGCTCTAATGTAACATACCGTGTTTATGACTATAACCGTGTCGATAAAAACGGGCAGATGCGTGAACTGCATTTTGATAAAGCAGTACAGGTAATGGATATGGGTGTTGCGCCGGAAGTAAAGCAGAAACACCGTATGGTAAAGTATTATCCCGGCTGTTCGAGAGAAATACTCTGCCGATGCCAGTATTTTGAGGTGGAGAAAATACAGGTCACAAAGGGCTTTTCATTCTCGGTGCTGGAAAACTCATTCCAGGTGCTCATGTGTCTGGACGGTTACGGACAAGTCGAAGCGATGGGCAGAACCCAAAAGCCGTTGCGATTCCAAAAGGGAGAAACAATGTTCCTGCCGGCCTCGCTTGGAAGATGCCTTTTGATAGGAGATGCTACGGTATTAAAAGTAAGATGCTAAGAGAAACTATAGGAGATTATAGTATATGAAAAGAATACTGCATATATCGAAATATTATTATCCGTTTTCCGGAGGCACCGAGCAAATTGCCAGAGACTGTGTTTGTGCGTTAAAAGATGATTATGAGCAGAAAGTTATTGCCTTTAATGATAAAAAGGGAGACTTGATAGAGACTATAGATGAGGTTGAGGTATATAAATGCGGCTGTTTTGTAAAAATCGCTTCGCAATCACTCTCTATGTCATACGATAAAATTTTAAAGAAGTTACTGTCAGAGTTTAAGCCGGATATCATAATTTTCCATTATCCCAATCCTTTCGTAGCAGCAATTTTGCTAAAGGAACTGAAAGATGATAATATTAAGCTTGTTGTATATTGGCATTTAGATATAATTCGTCAAAAGTTTCTTAAAATATTTTTTAATGGGCAAAATAGAGCACTGCTGAAAAGGGCAGATAAAATAATTGCCACTTCCCCCAATTACATAGAAGGAAGTGAATGGCTTCAGTCGGCCAGAGACAAATGTGTAATTGTTCCAAATTGTATCAATGTAGAAAGAATGCGGATTACTCCGGAAATTATAAAACGCGCTGAATCGATAAAGACAGAAAACGACGAAAAAACTATTTGTGTTGCTGTTGGGAGGCATACTGAATACAAGGGATTTAAATACCTGATACAGGCAAGCAAACTGTTAAATGATAATTTTAAAATTTACATTACCGGCACGGGAGAACTAACGGAAGAGCTTCATAAAGCAGCGGCTGGAGACGGAAAAATTACATTTACCGGACGTATTGATGACACAGAACTTAAAGCGTTGATTTTGGCATCGGATATTTTCTGCTTTCCTTCAATTACAAAAAATGAAGCGTTTGGCTTAGCTCTTGCGGAAGGTATGTATTATGAAAAGCCAGCAGTTACTTTTACTATTCCTGGATCTGGAGTTAATTATGTTTGTATAGATGGCGAGACTGGTATTGAAGTTGAGAATCGTAATGTTGAGGAGTATGCGAGAGCGCTGGAAATACTTGCTGGGAATGCAGAATTAAGAGAAAAATACGGAAAAGCCGGCAAGAAAAGGGTAGAAGAAAATTTTTTGTCTACTCAGTTCTGTGAGAACGTAAAAAATTTGATTGTGGATCTATAAAACTTATAAATTGCGATGGAGGAGAACGATGAAAACAATAGTTATCAATGGGAGATTTTTGCTTCATCGTATTACCGGAGTCGAAAGATACGCCAGAGAAATAATCTCTGAATTAGATCAGATTATAAAGCCGGGGGACGTCATAATGGCTGTCCCACCAGAGGTGAAGGATATACCTAAATATCAAAATATAAAGGTTTTTAAGGTTGGAAAGCTCCATAATCGTTTATGGGAACACATTTCTTTTCCATGGTATGTTTTCAAGAATAGAGGTGTTTCGCTAAATCTTTGTAATGTTGCTCCATTACCTTCACAAGGTATTGTGTGTATTCATGATGTAAAAGTGAAGGCTACACCTCAATATTTTAGCAAGAAGTTTCTGCTATGGTACAATATTTTATTCAAAAATGCTGCAAAAAGGGCAAAAAAGATTATTACGGTATCGGAATTTTCAAAATCTGAAATAGTTAAGTACTATCATGTTAATCCGGATAGAATTTGTGTGATTCCAAATGCATGGCAGCACTATGAGCGGATTGAATATGACGAGAACGCATTAAAAAAATATGGATTGCAAAAGGATCAGTATTTTTTCTCAATGTGCAGTCTCGAACCCAACAAAAATTTTAAGTGGATAGCAGAGGTTGCAAAACGTAACCCTGATCAGATGTTTACTGTGGCTGGTTCGATAAATAGAACAGTCTTTGCAAACGGTCTTGGATTTGAGTGTCCGGCAAATATGAAACTTCTTGGATATGTCAGCGACGAAGAGGCAAAAACGCTTATGCGGGATTGTAAAGCATTCCTGTTTCCAACTTTCTATGAAGGTTTTGGAATTCCGCCGCTAGAGGCAATTAGCGCCGGAGCGAAATGTGTGGTTGTGTCGGACAAAGATGTAATGCACGAGATATTTGGTGACAGTGTGGTTTATATTGATCCGAATAAGTATGAAATGCCGGAATTAATCGATTTATCGGCCAAAAGCAGGGAGGAAATATTATTGAAGTATAGCTGGAAAAAATCCGCAAAAGAATTATATCAATTGCTTAAAATATCGGGGGATGGCTCTACCTTGACATAGCGGTCACTGCAACAGCGTGTGAACGGGCCAACGGATACGAGCCCTTTCATGAGGTATGGATTTCTTCTTCTAACGAGGTGGCGGCATGAAATCCATAAGCTCGTTAGAATCTAATAAAGTAAAAAATGTAATAGTAGTCTATGATTATGCATTTGTTAATGGAGGGGCGGCTAAAGTTGCAATTCAAAGTGCTATTGGCTTAAGTCGAAAATTTCACGTTTGTTTTTTTGCCGCAGTTGGACCTATATGCGAAGAGCTGAAAAATAGTGATGTTGAGGTTAAATGCCTTGAGGGGAATGATATAAATTCCGGGAGTCGGATCAGAGCAGCTGTTGAATGTATATGGAATTCATATGCTGCCAAAGCATTTAAAGAAATACTAAGACAATATAGTTCTCAGGATACGATTGTACATATACACGGTTGGGCTAAAGCATTATCTTCAAGTGTAATCAGCACAAGTACAAGATGTGGATTTAAAACGCTTGTTACATTGCATGATTATTTTACCGTTTGTCCAAATGGCGGATTTTATAATTATAAAACAAATAGGATATGCAAGTATAACGGGATGTCATTTAGATGTTTTTTGTAACTGTGACAAAAGGAATTATATCCAAAAAATGTGGAGAAGTGTTCGTCAAATTGTGCAAGACAAAAATATTAAAAACAATAAAAATGTTGCTTATATAAGTGTATCTCAACTAAGTGAAAATCTTATTAGGCAAGGTGTAAAAAGCACAATGTTTTATAGAGTACCAAATCCTGTAGGATTTCCCAGTGGTGATCAAATAAAAAATATTAATAAAAGTCATACTTATTTGTATGTTGGACGCATTTCTGAAGAAAAAGGTGTTGACCTATTTTGTAAAGCGATAATGAGTGTTAAAGAAATATATCCAAATATAGAAGCGGTCGTTGTTGGTGATGGAACAGTTCTTGCTAAACTAAAAGAATGTTATACACAGATTCACTTTGTAGGCTGGAAGCAAACAGATGATGTTTTATCCTATATGCTAAACGCAAGGACTCTTGTTATTCCTTCAAGATGGCATGAAATCGGGCCATTAACCTTACTAGAAGCGATGTCGATTGGATTGCCATGCATTGTTTCTGATTGTACTTCGGTATCGGAATTTATAAAGGATAATATGAACGGGTTTACGTTTAAAAACAATGACTTAGATGACTTAATCAATAAAATTACGACTTGTGAGGAAATTGATATGGAATCCTTGTCAAAACAAGCTAAAGTATGTTTTGAGAAGAATGCATATAATATAGATATGCATATTAACAAACTAATAGAAGTTTATAATATGGAACTTACAAGAAGCCGTCTCTAATATTTTGTGTGGGTAAGTGATGAGGGGGCAAAGACATTAATGCGGGACTGCAAGGTTTTCCTTTTTCCGACATTTTATGAAGGCTTTGACATACCTCCTTTAGAGGCAATTAGTGCTGGCGCAAAGCAGGTTGTGGTGTCGGATACGGAAGTAATGCATGAGGTATTTGGAGATAGTGTGTCTTATATTAATCCCAATGAATATGAATTTGAACTGTTGAAAAAAAAGGAAACAGATTAGAAGTTTTAAAAAAATATTCATGGAAAAAATCCGCAGAGCTGTTGAAAAAACGTTTGACACTAATAGATAAAGATATTATAGATATGAATTGGTAAATTTCAGATGGATTATATGGAGATTTAAATATTTGCTATATAAATATTGTATGAAAAGCTACAGGTTATTTAAATGCGAGGGAATAATGTGAAAATTCTGATTTTAAGAACAAACGGAAATATAGTAAACATTAATACATATAATATGCAGGAATTGGGATTGGCAAAAGCATTTATTCGTGCCGGTCACGTCTGCGAAGTCGCGTATTATGGAGGAAATGAACCGACTCACACTGAAATAGTATCTGATAGTGGAATACAGGTCAAAGTATGGTGGTTAAAAGGATATTCGATAGCTTTAAATGGAATATTTATAGGATTAAATAAGCTGATTAGAAATTATGACATAGTTCAAGTAAGTGACTATGATCAAATAACAAGTTATTTGTTGTATGCGATTAGTAAAGGACGTAATAGAGTTGTGTTATACCATGGGCCATATTTAAGTGATTATAATAAAAAATACCTACTTAAGAGCAGAATTGTTGACTTATTTCCAAAGCCTAAGAAGGTATTAACGACACTTCCTTGCTTCACCAAGAGCGTACTTGCTGAAAATTTCTTAAGAGAAAGAGGTTTTTGCAACGTAAAAACTGTTGGTGTTGGTCTAGATAAAACGAGATTTCAAATGGTAAAAGAAAAAAGCGATGAAATTAAAAACATATTGTTGCAAATTGGGAATAGACAAGTTGTATTATATATTGGCCGAATTGAAGAGAGAAGAAATACATTATTTCTTATTGAAACTTTTAATAAAGTTAGAGAAATAAATCACAATGTTTGCTTACTATTAGTAGGGGACGGTACTGAAGAGTATAAAGAGGAATGCTCAAAGAGAATAAACGAATTAGGATTAAAAGAGTTTGTTGTCTATATAAAAAAACTACCGCAGAATCAACTGCCGTATTTGTATAAACAAGCGACTGTATTTACTCTTCCCACTAGTTATGAAATATTTGGAATGGTATTAATGGAGGCTATGTTGTATGGAGTAACGGTAATTACAACGTATAATGGAGGATCCATAACTTTGATTGATGATGGAAGAAACGGTATAATTAGAGAATTGTCAGAGGATGTTTGGGCACAGGAAATATTAACAATATTAAATCAAGATCAAAGAAGAAGGTCAATTGGTGAAGAAGCGAAAAAGACTATTGAAGAAAAATGTTCTTGGGATATTATAGCAAAGAAAATGTTGATGAGTTATAGCAAAATATTACAAAACGATCAAACTAAAGATGACATATAAATATATAAACATAATTTAAAATAACAAATCGAAGTTATTGTAAGAACTATAGATAAGGAGAACGTAAATATGGACTTAAAAGTTAAAAAGTCGCATTTGTTTATGATTTTATTTATACTTGTTTTTACAAAACCGACGATTGTTGATATTACAGCATTTTTGACACCATTAAACTTTCTATATGATATATGTAGGGTCGTCTTTATGACAATAGTTCCATGTTGGTATGCAATAACAAAAAGAAATTCTAGGCACACTGTTTTATTGGTGACTATCTATGCTATGATGATAGCATCGACTATTATTAATAAAGGAGATTTAAGAAATATTATATTATCGGCAGGAAATGTTTTTGCTTTTGTAATGTTTGCTGAAATTTGCATTGAAGAGAAAGGCAAAATTTTTTTGTTGACTCTAAAGAACATTCTCTTTATATATGTTATCTTGAATTTTGCCACATTAGTGCTGTTTCCGGGTGGTTGGTATATTAGTGGACAAGTAAATCCAGAGGGATGGTTTTTAGGAAACAAGAATAGCTTTATTATGTTCACGCTGCCATATTTATTTAGTGTATATGCATTGGCATCATTGAGAAATGCAAAACTAAATAAAATGGATATAGTTGGTGTAATTATTACAGTAATTAGTACACTTCTTTCAAGATCGTCGACTAGCATTGTAGGGGTAGCAGTGTTTTTTATAATCTATTATATGAAGACGGTCTTTAAAAGTGCTATTTCAGCTTTTTTAGGATTAATTATAAGTGGTGTTTTATTTGTCTTGATTGTGTTGATGAACATGACGCATATATTTTCATTTATTATTGTCCAAATATTGCAGAAAGATCTCACTTTAACTGTAAGAACTTATGTGTGGGAAGCTGCGATAGAATGGTTTACAAACTCGCCCATAATAGGGGTTGGAAATCAACCTGTTGATATTGCGAAGCTGCATATGTTTGGATATTATCATCCACATTGTACATATTTGTATTATTTAGTTTTTGCCGGACTTGTGGGGTATGCATTATTTGCCATGTATCTTTTTGTTATTTCCAGAAAGATCGACAAACTTGGCAAAAAAGAACAAATGCTTTCCATTCCTAGTGCAGCTGCGTTTTGGAGTGTATTGATTATTTGGTTAGCAGACGTATATGCAAGACCAGAATTGTTGTTTACTGTGCTTCTTCTAGCAGCCAGTATGGATACTTTAAAACAAGGCGGAATACAGGACAAAAAACGAACGCAGGTTAAGATTAACTCCTAAGGAGATTGATTATGGATATTATTTTTTACCCGCCGTACAGCGACTCAAATGATTATATTAATCTTTTTGTAAATTCGTTAGAAAGTAATGGGTGTAGAGTTATTAATAAAGCTTGGAATGGTGATATCAAATTAATTTTATACTCTATGTTAAAAGTGATATCTCATAAAAATGTGATATTTCACTTTAACTGGTTAGAAGATAATGCCGCTCGTAAAGGCCTTCTAGCACGAATTAAATGTGAATTATTACTGATTTTTTTTAAGATTTTTGGTTTATGTGGAGGGAAACTGGTATGGACTATGCACAACGCAAGATCTCATAATGAGGATAATAGATATCAAGAGTATTTTATTAAACGAATGCTTAAATATATTTCGCTTGTTGTGGTTCACTGTTCAGAATCAATAGAAATACTCCAATTGAATTACGGGTATTCAGAAAAAAAAATCCTGTTTGTGCCGCATGGGAATTATTGTAGTGTTATTAAACAGTATCCATCTGAAAAAAATAAAAATTATAACAAATTCAGGATTTTGTATTTTGGCTCTATTTCTTATTATAAGGGCGTTGAAAAACTTATTAAGGCATTTAATTGTGATTTTTTGAATGAAAATGCAGAACTTGTCATCTGTGGAAAAGTTAATGATACATTATTAGAAGATAGAATTAGATTGTGTGCGAGGCAAAATGTAAATATAAAATTAGATTTGCGTTATATATCTAATGAAGAATTAGGAGCATATATATCTTCGTGCGATGCGATTGTGCTCCCATATGAAAAAGAATCTATGCAAAATTCGGGTTCTGCCATTCTGGCTATTTCTTGTGGAAAACCGATAATTATTCCTGTATTTGGGTATATAAAAGATATATTGGATAAGGATTTTGTTTTTTCATATGATTATTCAGATGAATCTGATCAAATAATTAAATTAAGAATGAAGATGCAAGAAATATGTTCCATATATATAAATAACCCAAAAATAATTTATAATGCAAGTTGCAATGCAAAGTTATTTGCTGAAAGAGAGCTGGACTGGGATACAATTGTAAAAAGAATTATTGAATATTATAAGTATTGAAGAAGCGATAAGAATGAATAGAAAAAGATTAAAACAAATTAAAGATTCAAATGCTGTTTTAAAAATTGGATTTGAATTTATAACAAGTTTTTATGCATGGTTCTTAAATTATATTGTTGCAGTTATCCCTTTTTGGTGCGTGCGTAAGTTTTTTTATAAGATATCTGGACTAAAACTTGGGAAAGACGCCAGAATTGGACTCCATACAAGAGTGATTAGGCCTGCTAGAATTGTAATAGGAGATAGAACGATAATCAATGAATATTGCTATTTAGATGGGAGAGGGGGATTACAAGTCGGTGATGATTGCTCAATATCAATATATACAAAAATTATCACTGCTTCGCACAGAGTTAATTCGTTGGAATTTAGTTATTGTGAAAATAGCGTCAAGATTAACAATCTGGTATGGGTAGGATGCGAAGCTATTATTTTGGATGGTTCTCTTATAGAGAAAGGATGTATTATTGGTGCAGGTGCTGTAATTAAAGGTACGACAGAACCGTTTGGTATATATATTGGCAACCCCGCTACAAAGATTAGAGATAGAAACCCGAATATAGACTATAAACTGGATTTTCATCCTTTTTTTAGATAATATTTATTATAGAGTGAAAATATTGGAAATATTTTATGGTTACCTTTGCTATTGGACAAGGGCTGTGAAACGGAGCTTAGGATGATTTTTACAAAAAAGGTGAGAGATATAGTTCATAAAACATCTTTTAAAAATGGTGTGTGGATGTATCTGTTACAATTTTTTAATGCTATTGTGCCTATGCTGACCATTCCATATATTACAAGAATATTAGGAGCTGCTCAATATGGTGTTTTTTCAATGGCTCTAAATATAGTAACTTATCTTCAAGTAGTTGTGGAATATGGTTTTGGAATGTCAGCTACTAGGAAAGTCGCTTTATTTGAGAGAGAGAACATTGATAGGTTGTTTACCGCTGTCCTTTTTTCAAGAATTTTTTTGTTGATTTTATGTGCAGTTTTTTCTGGAATATATGTCTTTATATGTATATCTAATATTCGATTTTGCTTGAGTCTTAGTGTTCTTTTGATTTGTTTACTTGGATATTGCGTGCAGGTGAACTGGCTATTCCAAGGTAAACAAGAAATGAAATATATCTCTTTAATTAATATCTTTGCACGAGTTATATCTGTAATTGGTATATTTTGTTTTGTAAAGAGTAGTGAGGATTTGCTGCTGTATTGTTTGTTGTATTCTGTATCGCCATTTCTCAGCGGATTTATAGGTATGATGATTGCTTGGAAAAAATATAATCTAAAAATAGTGAGAATTTCTGTTTGTGAGATCGGACGAGAACTGAAAGATGGTTGGTATGTTTTCACAACACAGTTAAGTTCAAAAGTGTTTAGTGCAATAGGTATTACGTTTTTGGGCTTGTTTGCTACTGAGACAGAGGTAGGTGTTTTTTCTGCAATTCAAAAAATTCCTAATATAATAATGCTGGGGTGGACACCTATTGCGCAAGTATTATATCCTATTTCTAGTAAACGTTTGAAAGAAGACTGGGGAAAAGGTACGAATTTTGTGTATAGTATAAGGAAAATTATTATTATAATTTTTTTGCTGATTGCTACACTTGTTTCTATTTTCTCAAAATTGGGAATACTTATTTTATTTGGAGAAGAATATGTTATCCATTTTTACTGGGCTATACCTCTCCTATATTGGATTGTAATAGCGATTAATAATAATTTTATGGGGGTTCAGATATTGTTGGGGAGTTGCCATGATAAAGAATATAGTAAATGTTTCCAAATCGGTGTAATATGCACTGTTATTACAAATTTAATTCTTATTTACCTCTGGCGTGGAAATGGGGCGTCCATTGCACCTTTATTATCAGAAACAATTTTAGGTTTTTTGCTAGCACATGAAATCAGAAAAATTGATTCAGCTAATGGACATGATTAACATAGGATATTATAAAAAATAAAACCATAATTAAAACTCATTAGACATTTCGGTTGTTTACTACCATTAAAAATTTATTTACGCTGCTGAACAGTTTATTAATTTATATGTTAACTCAATTATTTTATTCTCCCCGCATCTCATCATCGAACCCGTTGCGCGTTGAATAATGTGAATTATATGGTACGGAAAACTCTGTTCATGCGCGGATGCGGAGCTGAGCGATGACGCGGCAATGCCAACACATCGTATCTGTGAGGATATTTATTCGGCGATATTTTTGAAATATCCTTTCTGTATAGCTAATCTGCAATTCTGCTATATATGGAGTTGAAACCGTATAGCATTACAATCGTACTTCTCCCTTGCCCCTCACGCTCTGTGTCCGCCGACTTGTGCGTTGCGCTCTATAGCAGTAGCACCGTCTAACAGGTCTAATCCCTTGAACAAAGCGTTTTTTCCGTATTTTTCCTTGATTGTAAGCGCCGCCTTTTGCAGGCGGCGCTCTTTTTCTTGTTTAAATTTTTCCGAATTCTTCAAAATATCGGCAGCAGAAAGGTCGGTAAAAAGATCTAGCTGTTCGTATCTGCGTTCAACGGTAGCTTCATCTTCGGCAATCAAATGATTTGCACAGACAGTTAGACGCCGTATGAGAAGCGTCTTATCTGCAATGCTGTCGTACAGCTTCATCATGCGTTCAATAATTGTGCGTGAAGAATTGCTGTATCCTTCAAGATTCGATGTGCCGTGCCCATGTTTGGGTATTTTCCGCCCGTAGTGATCGACAACCGTCTGACCGCTGTATCGGCCGTTAGCGATGTTTTCGACATCATACCCGACAGTCAATTCAATCTGATCAGTGACAAGCTGCTTGTCAACAAGCTTAAGTATAAGCGCGTCTGCCATCTCACGGACGATAATCGCAGCTTTTTCCGAATCGTAGGGACAACTCAGAACTTGACCGGAGCTTAGAGAGCGCGATGCAGGTGTATAAGACTTAATATCGGCGATCGTTGCGGACTCATGACCCCACGCATGATCGATCAAGAGCTCTGCATTTACACCGAAAAGCTTATAGAGCAGCTCCTTGTTGTGGTAACAGTCCGGAGTGCCGATAGAGCAGCGAGCAACATCACCCATTGTGAACATTCCGTTATCGCGCAGCTTTTTCGCAGATCCCCGGCCTACATGCCAGAAATCGGTTATCGGCTCATGCGTCCATAGAATTTCTCTGTAACGGTGTTCATCCAGTTCCGCGATTCGGACACCGTCGCTGTCAGCGGGGACGCGCTTCGCAATAATGTCCATAGCGACTTTTGCCAGATAGATGTTCGTGCCTATACCGGCTGTCGCCGTAATGCCCGTTATATATCGAACCTCGCGGATAATCGCTGTGGCAAGCTCGTGTGCCGTCATTTTATACGAGGCCAGATAATTTGTCACGTCTATAAACACCTCGTCAATACTGTAAACAATAATGTCATCGGGTGAAATGTATTTTAAGTAAATGTCATATATCTCCGCAGATACGGCTGTATAACGAGCCATGCGCGGGGGAGCGGTAATATACGCGATCTCAAAGGACGGATCGCGCTCGATAGCTGTCGCGTCAAAAGAAGAAGAGGTAAATACACGGTTAGGAGCATTTGTTTTACGCCGCACGTTTACCTCGTTGACTTTCTGAATAACCTCAAACAATCGCGGACGCCCGGGAATTCCGTATGATTTGAGGGAAGGGGATACCGCAAGGCAGATTGTTTTTTCCGTGCGCGACGTGTCGGCAACAACAAGGTTTGTAGTCAGCGGATCCAGATCACGGTCGGTGCACTCGACACTGGCATAAAAGCTCTTGAGATCGATTGCAATATAGGTGCGGCCGCTGTTATCCGAGTGCCGGTTTCGGCCGGAAACCGGCGGTAAAGGAGTTGAGAGCGTCATATGTTTCCTCCGCCGGCGGAACTGCGTTCGACAAACCAGCGTCCAAATCTTGCGGCAAAGCGTGGATCTACCCGCTCAAAAAACAGACGCTTTTCCTGTCCGTGTATAACGACGACATAGCAATCGCCGGATTTTCCGGAGAGATCCGCCGGACGGAAATCCTTGACTGCCTCAATTGGAAATATGCGCCCGTCGCTCCATGTGATAGTTCTCGGGTGCATATAGCCCGTTGAATCAAAATCGGAGTTGACTTTAACATATATGCGCTCCATTTTAGGCTTTACGCCTTTGCCTGAGCGTGACATTTAAGATCAGCCCTTTCAAAAAAATGCACCTATGGTTCTGATGCTCCTGATATTTTGTATGTGCTTCATATTTTACCTGCTGAATACCGGCTTAATCAGCCGGAAATTTGTAAAAGTAGTGTGCGCGATCTCCCACTGATACCGCAGGCAAAGACAAAACCAGCGGATTTGCAAGCGGTAGAGTAATATAATGTACACACTCTGCAGCTAATTCAATACACGCCCTACTATAAGAAGCGTATTTTCCGGACGGACATCGACATCGCAGTCCGCGCGTGCGCGGTTTAGAGATTTTAGATCGATTTTTGGCCTGACGACTCCGTCGCTTGTGATATATGTTTCAAGGTTGTCTTCCGTTGGGACAGATTCTCTGTACTGCTTGATATACGCGTTGCCGTCGTAGACAAAAACACCTATTTCGCCGTCATACAGTGTGCTGCACTGTTCCACAAACACGATCTGACCGGGAACATATCGCGGAAGCATACTGTCGCCGGTCACTCGTATACCGAAATCGGTATCTTCCGGCACATTGGAGGGGTCAAACTCGATGATATCGTAATCTTCACCTGACAGAAAAGAACCGCCGCCCGCGGCGGCAGGCGTGCTGAAAATCTTGACAAGTATAGGTTGGCGCGGCGTCACTGGTTTTTCTGTGCGCCGGTTTTTAACCTGATAATTGCCGGAGGCGATAAGGGCCTCTTTAAAAAGGCGCAGCAGATCGAGTCCTTTTTGACTCAGCTCGGGTGAAAAATCTTCGGCTTCCGGTTTGCTGCCGGTAAAGTATCCGAGTATATCGTGTATACCGAGTATCTGACACATAGCAAACAGTTGATACGGGCTGGGTAAAGCGTCGCCTTTTTCCCATTTGCTTATAGCTCCCGGCGATATGGATATATTATACGCCGCAAGCCTATGCGACAGATCTTTCTGACTAAGCTTGTGCCTTTTTCGTGCCTCGGAGATTTTGATGCCGAGGGCATTATTTTTTCGCATGGCCTCTGCGTCGAACGGAGAATGCTCTTCATTTAAACAGCGCGCGCCGTTGGGGATTTCCGTATCATAAGGGACAATATCCACCGCGCGTTTAGCCGATTTGTCGCCGCCGTTTGCCATATTGAGACCTCCTTTTAATAATGGGCTACTGATATTATAAATCTAAAAATATTCGATGTCAATAGATAAAATCGAAAAATAAGAGAATACTGTTTGGCTGATAATAAATTCAGGCCTTTCCCATACGGGAAAGGCCTGAACAGAAATTATCATCAAATTATCTGCTGTATAAACAAATAAATACGCTCAGACGGTAAAGTCTACAGGACAACAGCGCCGATAACGGATGACTTGCCGCTTCTTATAAGCTCGCAAAGCTTTGCTATCTCATTTTTGTTTGAGTATTTGATTGACTCTACCAGCACAACGGAGTATTCTTTAAGCAGCAGCATGGAGTCAGGATCATATACGGGGTTTGACGCCGCACGGACTGTAAACTGCTCTGACGGGAGCATTTCTTTCAAAATGCCGGCGACGTGTTCAATAGCCCCCATCTCAACAGAACCGGTGACCATTATGGCTGTCTGTGCATCATGAGACAGAAGCCTGATCTCAGAGGCGGCCAGCGAGTACTCCTTTTTGACGTCGACCTGCTGAGGTACGCCGGATATACGGTCGATGAACTTGTCGATAAAATTTTTCTTGCTGCCGTCGTCTGTAGTGTAAAGAGAACCGAGTATACGAATCCCAAAACGATCTTTGAGATCCCCGGGATTGTGCAGATGCTTTGTAAACAGGTATTGCAGACAGGCACAGCCGCATACGGCAAATGCACCCAAGACAGCGCCGATGATACCGAACTTTATCATCGTATTGACACTTATGCCCGATTCCGGCGCTATCGGAATGGGCTCACCCGCAGGATCGATAAGATCTCTGTTTTCGCTTAAAAACGCGGCGCGATCTGCTTGAAGCTCTTTGAGGTCGTCGGTTATCGTTGAAAGAGTGTCGGTCAGAGTAGACATGTTTTTCTCGTAAGAGCGCATATTACGATAAGCTACGGTGATTTTGTTCGTCTGATCTAAAATTGAATCGTTCAGCGAGGCTATCTCTGATATAAGCGCCACACGATTATCGTCGGATACAGTATTCTCAAGAATTGCCTGAAGCTCGCGCAGAGACTCTTTATAAACTGCAAGCACGTCCTCCAGACTGTTAATCTCATTTTCCGTATCACTTATAAGAATCTCCGTAGAATCTATCTGGAGCAGGGTGTCTTCACGTTCGTTCTGCTTCGCTTCAATATCGGTTTCAAGCTGGGCAAAGGATTCCGCGAGAGACGTCTGTTCCTCCGTTATCTCCGGGGCTGCGTCCGACATAAATGATGAGACAGCCTTAAATCCAATAAGCAGTATGATGCCGGCAAAAATTGCTATTATCATAGCGCGCCATTTACGAAGTATAAATATACAAAGATCCTTAAGATCGATAGTCTCCTCATATTGAGCGTTGTTATATTCCATGTTGAACTCCTTTTCTTGTGTTTTTGAATCCAATCATTATCAGTATAGCATGAAACCGCGTGATACGACAATACTATTTTGAGAGCCAATTATTAAAGATTTTTTAAACATGTAGAAATTTGCCAAATATTGTGGTAGACTGACAAATAGATTTTCGATTCGATGTAAAATAATCGGTGTATAATATAAGAAGCTGTTAAATAAAGGAGTCCTGTAAATGGCAGAAAATATAAAAGGCACGGGGCGTCGCAGACGCCATGCCTCCAATGCGGAAACTCACAGGAGCAGACCGGCCGCTAAAGGGAAAAGCAAAAAAGGAAGAACAAAGCGGATAGTTACAACGGTTATAAGCTCACTTGTCGCGCTTGTGCTGCTCGCTATGCTTGCCGTATGCGTCGTGTTCCAGCATTTTTACGGGATGATGACGATATCCGACGGGAGACTTGACAACAGCGGTACAGTGGTAACACCGGACAGTGATACAGCTACGGAGGATAACAGCAGCACGCTAATATATTCAGACAACGTGTACAATATCCTGCTTATCGGAAGCGATTCGCGTGAGGGAAGCGTGTATGGCCTGTCAGATGTAATGCTTTTGGTGTCTATAAACAGAGAGACGAAGCAGCTTTTCATGACATCATTCTTGCGTGATATTTACGTTGATATACCGGGCTATGGACCTGAAAAGCTAAATGCCACAAACATCTTTGGCGGTCCGGCGCTTACGATCGACACGATAGAGCAGTACTTTGAGATAGACATAAACGCCTATGCTGCCATAGATTTTATAAGCTTTGTTGACGTCGTCGATTCTCTCGGCGGTGTCGATAACATCGAGCTTTCGGAAAGTGAGATACACTACCTCAACCAGTATTTGCCGGAGATAAACCGCTTGACGGGTTACCCGGAGTCTAGCGACATGATTTATGATGGGCCGGGAGTGTACCACTTAAATGGACGACAGGCGCTCGCCTTCTGCCGAAACAGGTATAGTGATACCGACTTCGGCCGCACGGGACGCCAGAGAGAGGTTCTGGCCAGCCTCTGGGACAGCCTGAAAGACGCCGGCATAACGGAGTTGTACTCGGTTGCGAGCAGTGTTCTGCCGAATGTAACGACAGACCTCAGCCAGAGCGATTGTGTATCCCTGCTTATGACGGTGGCACAGGTCAGAGATTACGAGCTTATATCGCAGGCTATACCGGCGGAAGGTACGTATACTTTTGACACGATAAACGGTATGTCTGTCGTCAGTGTCGATTTTGATGCGAATAAAGCTGTACTCCGCGAGACGATATACGGCGAATAAGGAAGCTTGCGTATGCCTTCCGACTGTGGAGGTATACCTAATATGCTGGCCTGAGAAACATTAAAACATAATATTTTTAAGTGAGAAACTGCGCGTTAGGCAAAGTTGTTGGATTTGTGAGGAGACCGGCAAACGGGAGGGGCGTTTATGCATCTAACAGCGTATTTCATCATAAGCCTTTTTGCGAGCATGGCGGGGGCTATTTGCGGTATCGGCGGCGGCGTTATAATAAAACCGACACTTGATATGTTCCGTATCGACAGCATAGCCACGATAAACTTTCTCTCAGGCTGTACAGTCCTCGCGATGAGCGGTTATACCGTCACGCAGACGCTGCGCTCAGGCAAAAACAACCTCGACTTAAAAACCGGTACGCCGCTGGCGGCCGGCGCTGCTATCGGCGGTGTACTTGGAAAACAGCTGTTCGGGGTCGTCAGTATGCGGATCGGAACGGCGGCCGGCGCGGTGCAGTCGCTCTGTCTGCTTGTGCTCGCACTAATTACTGTGTTTTATACGCTGAACAGGGAGCGCGTTCACACATACCGTATTGTTAAAGCGTGGCTATGTCTTATCATTGGGCTTCTGCTCGGGATGCTGTCCAGCTTCCTCGGCATTGGCGGCGGACCCATCAATCTTGTCGTACTCCACTTTTTCTTTTCGATGGATATGAAAGCCGCGGCACAGAACAGCCTGTACATAATTCTGTTCAGTCAAACGGCCAGTCTGCTTTCAACTTTTGCGGCGCACAGTGTGCCGGGGTTTTCGTGGCTGAGCCTCACGTTTATGATAACCGGCGGAGTTGCCGGCGGAATAATCGGCCATGCAGTCCATCGCAGGATTGACGATAAGGTGCTTGGCAAACTGTTCACTATGATAAACGCAGTCATAATGCTAATCTGCGTATATAACATGATGCAGTATATGGATGTGTGATAATTATCTGCTGTATTTTTTGGCATGAGCTATAAGACAAAATATGACCCGATACGGTTTTTACCGTACCGGGTCGTTTTTATTTTTAAAAAATTCAAAGTATACCGGTTAAACGCCACCAGAATGTGCTGAGCATAAGCCCGGCTACATTTACAGCCATATACACAAAGGAAAGCTTCCTAAGATCGCTGTGCGCCGCCATATCATGGCCGGCAGCGCCGTAAGCCGCAAGGTATGTAGTATTTTGAAACGGCAGATAAAACACAGCGCCCGAGGTGAGCAGTATAAACACAACGATCCACGGGTGTATGCCGGCTGCGACGGCCGATGAGCCGAATATAACATAAAATATAGTCAGCGACGCCGTCTGTGAGATTACAATACTTCGCACGGCGTATACGAGCAGCGCCAGAAGCGGGATAAAAATATAGATGTTCGATATGATTACCTGAATATACGGATACAGGACATCAGCAAGCCATGACGATATTCCCAGCGACGAGAACAGATTTGACGTGCACACTATACCGCCGCTCATGATTATGCTCTCCCAAGCCACTCCCGTTCGGAATGTTTTGGAGTCGAGCACTCCTGCGGCGTGATACGCGACAAGCGCGAAAAGTGCCACAAGCGTCGTGCTGATACCGTGTATGCTCTCTGTTATCCACGCGGCGAGCGTCAAAACTAGTATCACCGCGGCGCGCTTTTCAGCTGTTGTCATCGGCCCGAGGCTTTTCAGCCGCTCGTCGATAAATTCATCGGTAAGGCGCGTCTGCTCCTTTGGATGATACATCGCTATTATGGCCGCATACAGCGCCGCAGACACGAAAATAAACCAGAAGATTGAATATTTAAGCCAGCTTAGCCAGTGTATCCCGGCGGCGAATTCAGGCGGCATCAGCCCGACCGCCACGACGATAAGCGATGTACTGCTGAAAAAGCCGAACGTAGTACAGGTACACGGCAGTGCGCTCGCCGCAAAAAATCCGACAGCTCCCGGCGAGCGGTAGGCGTATCCGTTTTCGTCGCTCAGCGCCTTGGCAAACGGTGACAGAAGCGACGATTTCGCGCTGTTGCTCGGTACTAAAGGCAGTAGTATCGAACCCATAGTGAACAGAGCAAGCACCTGTCCCTTAAAATTTTTGGGAAACGGCTTAAGCACGAGAAAAGCGATACGGCTCATAAGGCCGCACTTGGTTATCGCAGCGCCTATGCCGAACGCGCCGATAAGAAGCCAGACCGTCTTGCCGGCAAATGCCGAAAATACAGTCTCAAATTCGGCGGCGTCAAAAGCGGCCGTAAGTGCGAGCGCCGTTATAAGTATAACGTAGTCCTTGATAATGTTTACCGTCATGCAGTAAATCGCCGTGATAAATATGGCCAGGAACATCATTGCCTCGTCAGAGAGCCCGTCGGGACACGGGCAGAGACGGAGCGCAATAAAAATCACTGCAGCGAACAACAGCTTTACAAGCAAAAAAATGTGTTTCTTTGTAATATGCAAGACTATACAGCTCCTTATGTCCGCACCGTCATATAAAGACGGCACGGCGGCAGATCAAAGAATAAACGTATAAATGCAGCAGAAATTTACCGCCGCCAGGAAATCCCTTGTGAATATATGCCTGCGCGCACTTGCGCGGTGCGGTCAAGATTTATACCGGCCGGACAGGGCGATATGCCCGCACATCATATACCGAAAAAACGCCGCCCGTTTTCCAGAGTGAGCTCGGCGACCTCGTCCTTTGATATCCCGATAAGCCCGCCGATAGTCTCTGCGATGTAGGGGAGATTCAGAGAACTGTTGCGCTTGCCCCTGTTCGGCACAGGGGCCAGATATGGGGAGTCCGTTTCGATCATGAGCATATCGCGCGGCATATTTTTTATTACCTCGTGCGACTTTCTCGCGTTTTTGAATGTTACAACGCCCGTGAAAGACAGATACCACCCCCATGAAAGGATCGTTTTGGCCGTCTCCCAGCTTCCGGAATAGCAGTGGAAAACACCGCGCACATCACCGGAAAAGCCGCGGATTATGTCAAGACAGTCGGCGCACGCCTCACGTTCGTGTATTATTACGGGAAGCTTCAGTTTACGCGCAAGTTCAAGCTGGCGCGCAAAAACGTCCTTCTGAACATCCCGCGGAGACAGATCGTAGTGATAATCGAGCCCTATCTCGCCTATAGCCTTTACTTTCGGCTCTGACGCAAGCTCTTTTATGCGGTCAAACGCCGTGTCATCCATTCCCTTGGCCTCGTGCGGGTGAAATCCGACGGCGGCGTATACAAAATCAAACTGCCGGGCAAGAGATACCGCCGTCTCCGAGGAGGCCGTATCGCATCCTGGGTTTAATACGAGCGAGACCCCGTTTTCCGGCATAGACGCGAGAAGCGCTGTGCGGTCGCTGTCAAATTGCGCATCGTCATAATGTGCATGAGTGTCAAAATACATTTAAAATTCCTCACAAAACAAAAATTGAAAAAAGTATTGCAAGCGGGCGAAATATGTGATAACATAACTAATACTTGAGTTTGCAAAATGCAGGGAGCGTTCCCGTGTTATATTTCTGAAAGGATGATAATTTTGGATATCGCTATCACGATTGTACAGCTTTTGACTTGCCTGTTTCTCATAGTTGTAGTTCTTCTTCAGTCCGGCAAAAGATCCGGTCTTTCCGGTGCGATAGCCGGCGGCGCAGATACGTTTTTGTCGAAGAACAAGGCAAAATCGCTTGATGCTAAGCTTGCAAAGGCTACAAAATGGGTCGCGGCTGCGTTTGCCGTACTCACGATCGTACTTAATATGGTACTGTAACCGCGTACAATAATTTAAAGGGAGAGATACGAAAGAGTCTCTCCCTTTTATTTTTTTAATGAGCCGGCCGCGTTGAAAACGCTCAAAGCGGCATATTAGCCGAAAATATACACATATCCCATACAAAGGGATATGTGTATATCCGTAAACTTACTTCTTGATGATCTCGCCCATCGGGTCTTTGCCGAAGAGGGCGGCGGCGTTGAGCTCGTCGTAGTCGATGTGCATGAATGTTGCATGCTCCGGACCGACGCGGGCAACGACGTCATCAAAAATCAGGGCGCGGCCTGTGCCCTCACCGCATTTAACCATGAGCTGATCGCCGTTTTTGATGCCCCATTTTTCGCCGTCTTCCGGGGAGATGTGGCAGTGGCGCATAGCGATGATAGCACCTTCTTTAAGCTCAACCTGTCCTTCAGGGCCGATGATCGTGCAGCCGGCCGAGCCCTTGAGGTCTCCGCTCAAACGGATCGGGCAGTCAAGGCCGAGAGAGCGCGCGTCGGTGAAGCTGAGCTCTACCTGGTCGACATTGCGGCACGGGCCGAGAATGGACAGCTTCGTCTCGCCCTTAGGGCCGACGACGGTGACCTTCTGATTGGATGCAAACTGATTCGGCTGAGAGAGCATCTTCTTGACCTCAAGCTGGAAGCCCTTGCCGAAAAGCACCTCAAGCGTCTCCTGAGTGAGATGGCAGTGTTTGCCTGAACCCTCAATGATTATTTTCATTTCTGACATTGTACAAAACCTCCGCATAGTATTAAAAGTTTATGTATATTCACACAATTACCTACTATACAATACCACCAAACGTGTAAAAATTCAAGATAATAAATTTATTTCAAAGCTGTTTACAAAAAAGCTCCGAGGGGGTATACTATTTGTAATCAAACAGTATGGGAGGCACGACTAAATGGGGCAGGATTTTGCACAGAGATTTGCCGGACTGCGGCATAAGGCGGGCTTGAGCCAGAGAAAGGCCGCGGCCGAGCTCAATATATCGCAGGCGCTGCTTTCGCATTATGAAAACGGCCTTCGAGAGCCGAAGCTCGAGTTCATTGTAAAAGTGTGCGAGTATTACGGCGTGACGGTAGACTATCTGCTTGGACGTACGGAGGGCTGCTCCGAGACGGCGGCCGCTCTTATGGACATAGTGCCTGATATTATAAACCAGATCGGCGAGAGATACGGAAAACCTGCGGCGGAAAATGCGGCGTATTATGTAAGCCTAGCGCTGTATAAATTTGCTGTCTGCACGAACCGCGCGGAGGCGGAAAAATGCGCCGCCGCGATGGCTCTGCTCGAGTCGGAGATGCTGGAACAGCGCGGAGACGGCGAATACAATAAGAAGTGGTTTGAAAGAGAGCATCCAAATCGGTATGCGCAGATAAAGGATAAAATAAATTCGGTAAAGCATGGTGACCTAAAATGATAAAACAGGAAAATATAAGGAATTTCTCGATCATAGCGCATATAGACCACGGAAAGTCGACGCTGGCTGACAGACTCCTTGAGATATGCGGCGCTGTTGAGGCGCGCGATATGGAAAGCCAGCTTCTCGACGATATGGAGCTTGAAAAAGAACGCGGGATAACAATAAAGGCGCGTGCTGTCGGCCTTACATATAATGCTGAAGACGGAAAGCAGTACACGCTGAACCTGATCGACACCCCGGGACACGTCGACTTTAACTATGAGGTATCGCGAAGCCTTGCCGCGTGCGAGGGTGCGGTGCTCGTCGTCGACGCGACGCAGGGGATAGAGGCGCAGACGCTCGCCAACACCTATCTTGCGCTGGAGCACGATCTTGAGGTGCTGCCGGTCATAAACAAGATAGATCTGCCCGCCGCCGACCCGAAAGCGGTCAAAGCGGAGATAGAGGATATAATCGGCCTTCCGGCGGAGGACGCGCCGGAGATCTCGGCAAAACGCGGGATAAATATAGAAGCGGTGCTTGAGGATATCGTAAAAAACGTACCCGCGCCGAAGGGCGACAGAAACGGCCCGCTGCGCGCGCTGATATTTGACAGCCAGTACGACAGCTACCGCGGCGTCATCGTCTATATGCGCGTAAAGGACGGCGTTGTCCGACGTGACGACGAGGTGCTGATGATGGCGACGGGCGCTGTGTACAAGGTGGTCGAGGTCGGACATATGCGCCCGATGGGACTTGAGCCGTGCGACGAGCTTGCCGCCGGCGACGTCGGATATCTGACGGCGAGCATAAAAAATGTCGCCGATACGCAGGTCGGCGATACGGTCACGCTCGCGTCAAATCCGGCTGAGGAGGCGCTGCCGGGCTACAGGCCCGTGCGCCCGATGGTGTTCTCCGGCGTGTACACGGCGGACGGATCGAAATACCCCGACCTGCGCGACGCACTTGAAAAGCTCAAATTAAACGACGCTGCGCTCACGTTCGAGCCGGAATCGTCGGTCGCGCTGGGATTCGGCTTCCGCTGCGGATTTTTGGGGCTTCTCCATATGGAGGTCATACAGGAACGGCTTGAGAGGGAGTATAATCTCGATCTAATCACGACGGCGCCGAGTGTTATCTACCGCGTAACAAAGACGGACGGAGAGGTCGTAATGGTCGACAATCCGCTAAATTACCCCGACCCGGGCAGCATAGAGACGGCGGAAGAGCCGTTTGTCAAGGCGTCGATAATGTGCCCGTCGGAATTTGTCGGTAATATAATGGATCTGTGTCAGGACAGGCGCGGCGAATATAAGGACATGACATATCTCGATGAAAAGCGCGTGGAACTTCACTATGAGCTGCCGTTAAACGAGATAATCTATGACTTTTTCGACGCCCTGAAATCGCGCAGCCGCGGATATGCCTCGCTTGACTACGAATTTCTGGGTTACCGCGAGTCACAGCTTGTAAAGCTCGACATCCTGTTAAACGGGGAAGTGGTAGACGCGCTGTCATTTATCGTCCACAAGGACAAGGCCTATTCGCGCGGCAGGAGAATCGCCGAAAAGCTCAAGGAAAATATACCGCGCCAGCTTTTCGAGGTGCCGGTACAGGCGGCCGTGGGCGGCAAGATAATCGCGCGCGAGACTATAAAGGCGATGCGCAAGGACGTCCTTGCAAAATGCTACGGCGGCGATATCACGAGAAAGAAAAAGCTGCTTGAAAAGCAGAAAGAGGGCAAAAAGCGTATGCGCAGCCTCGGCAGCGTAAGCGTGCCGCAGGAGGCGTTCATGGCTGTTTTGAAACTAGATGAATGAGCCGGATCAAAGAGGGAGCGGATATATGAACATACTTGTAATAGACGGGCAGGGCGGCAGGATAGGGCGTCAGCTCGTAAAAGAGATATCGGAACGGTTCGAGGGCGTGGATCTTACGGCCGTCGGCACCAATAGTATCGCGACGGGCAGTATGCTCAAAGGCGGTGCGCAGAACGCCGCCACGGGAGAAAACGCCGTGATAGTCGCCGCCCGCCGTGCCGATGTGATAATAGGCCCTATCGGCATAGTTATAGCAGACGCTCTCCTCGGCGAGGTCACGGCAGAAATGGCGGCCGCCGTCGGCAGAAGCAAAGCGACTCGCATACTCATACCGATAAATAAATGTGACAGCGTCGTCGCCGGTGTGGGCGAGAGGTCCACCGCCGAGCTTATCGACGACGCGCTGTATAAGCTTGCAGAGATCATTGCACAGCGCGGCTGACTTGTATGCCGCAGCATAGTGGCTAATAGCAAGGCCGATATTCTCCTGCGGGAATATCGGGGTAAAAAACATGTGAAAGGCGGATGGAAATATGTCTGTCAGCGTGAGGATAAAGCAGAAGTCCCTATTTAAAAAGAAATTAAATATAAACGAGATTATTGAATGGACAGGGCTGTCTTACGGAGTCTGCGACGAGAGCTACAGGCTCAGAGAGGGCGAGATGGCCGAACACACCCTGCTATACAACAAAAACCGGCTTGCCAGAGGGATAGATGTCTCATTAGACGGGACAGATGTCGTGCTTTTATTGAGCCTGCCGACATCTCCTGCCGAAATAAGGGAATTTTACGGCGTAATAGACAGGATATGCGGTAAGCTGAAGGTAAAAACCTATATCAGGGAAGAAGAGCAGGTCAGCTTAAACGATAAGGACAAATTCATAGAATATGACGAGCGAGGGAGCATGGCGGGACTTGAGGATATACAGGAAAAGATAGAGACGGATGAATACAAAAGGCTTGAAATATTTGGTGTATTGAATCCGATATCGCTCGGACTCGCCGAGGTGAAAGAGATAGGAGGCAGTCTGGCCGCTTTTGAGGATTATCTTCACAGGATACAGTCGCTCGACGTGTATTACGCAGCGCCGAGAGTGTACAGGATCGGCGAAAAGCTCGTAGGAATATACGCCGTAGGCGCGGATATACCAAGCGTCGTACCCGATAAGCCGTACATAGTCTTAAACCAGATACAGGGTATCGAAGAGTGGTATGTAATGGTAAAAGACGGCAAAACGGTCAGGTACGAGGATTTTATAAATAACGCCGGCGAGAAGCAGTATTATGACGCAAATCATGTCATTGTCACATTGAGCGACGACAATATAGAAGATATGGTTGAGCGGTTTTACGCAGAAATTTAAAGAGAGGCGGAAAGGAGATGCTATATGGACAGCAGATTCACCGCGGAGGAACAAAAGAACTTCAGACTTAAAAAATATATAAAAGACAATATTTTCGGTCTGATACTCGATTTCGTGATGCCCGTCGCCGTCACGGCGATCATCCTGTACATATGCCGCGCCGAGCGGTTCGGCTTCGGAATAGCTCTCTCCGCAGCGTATTCGGTGGGAAAGCTCGCCTATGAGCTTTGCGTTTATAAAAAGCGTATAGATACGGATGTAAAATAACCGTATGCCGATACTGCACACCGCCCCGTTCAAAATAAGCGGCGACGTGCTATTGACGAAATCGCCTCTGCTGTGTTATAATCAAAAACATAAAAGGTACGGCATGAAGCCGTGTTTTACGGCAGAAGCCGCTTAAAGCCCAATACATAGCAAACGGCGCAGGTACGCGCCGAAATAAGAGTTTATTTTATAGATACTTGTGAGGGTATCGTTTTCCTGCATGGAAAGCGATACCCTTTTTGTATCTGAAAGGAGAAAAATTATGACCGCAACAAAAACATACGGTACAAGAAGACTTGTTTACTCCGGTGTATGTCTTGCGCTTGCGCTCGTCCTGCCGTTTTTAACAGGGCAGATACCGCAGATAGGATCTATGCTCAGTCCGATGCACATTCCCGTGCTTCTCTGCGGATTCCTGTGCGGCTGGCAGTGGGGCGTTGCCGTCGGATTTATCGCACCTCTTCTAAGATACGCGCTGTTTCAGATGCCGCCGATGCCGATGGGTATCGCTATGGCGTTCGAACTCGCTGCATATGGAGCTATATCCGGGCTGCTGTATAAAAAACTCCCGAAAACGAATGCAAACGTATACGTCACGCTCATCCTCTCGATGATTGCCGGCAGGATAGTCTGGGGCGCTGCGCGATTTGTTATCGCGGGGCTTACAAGCTCGACATTCCCGTTTTCCGCATTTATCGCCGGCGCCGTGACGGAGGCGATACCCGGCATAATCCTGCATATCGTGCTTATCCCGATTATCGTAATTGCGCTTGAAAGGGCAAAGCTCGTATTAAACGACTAGTGCCAAAAACAGGGACGACGATGCTTGTCCCGCCGATGCCGGAAAAGCGCAAAATATAAACACGACGCCGCATATCGGATTGTGGCCGAGTATATGAAGAGGAAAAGCTCCCATAACGGTTTTGAACCGCCGTGGGAGCTTTTCATATTTTATCTGCCGTATTTTTTTACAAGATTGCTCAAATACTCTGCCGCCGCATTATATGGCAGGGAGGGATCAGCTTTCCATTTCCAGTTGCCGCTGCTCGTTCCCGGAGTGTTCATACGAGCCGATGAACCGAGCAGAAAAACATCCTGAAGCGGCAGTATCACCCATCCTCCGGCGGATGCATAGAGCGACTCTATAATCTCCCGCGCCCTTTCGGCGGGATCATTCCCAGAAAAGCTCGCGGAACACCAGCCGAGCAGCGTATCGTTGTCGTGCGTGCCGCTGTAAAACACGCGGCGTGAAGCTGTGTCTTTGTCCATCGACATCATCTCCCCGCTGTTAAACTGCCATACGTTCATCCCGGGAAGACCCGAAAGCTCAAGAAGATTATATACGCTCCTGTCTAAAACGCCGAGATCCTCGGCTATCAGTCGCATATCTGCCGAGTAAACGCTCTTGAAGAAATCAAGCCCCGGACCAAACATCCACTCGCCGTCTTTTGCCGCCTCGCCGTTTTTTATCGCGTATCCCGCCGAGAGCCCGCGGAAATGGTCGATACGAACCCGGTCGTACAGCTTCATGCAGTGCACAAGCCTATTTTTCCACCAGATATATGAAGAGCGTTTGATCTCATCCCAGTTGTAGACCGGCGTGTTCCAGTTCTGCCCGTCGGCCGAAAAGCCGTCAGGTGGCGCGCCGGCCGTGAGAAGCGGATGTCCGCTATTATCAAGCATAAAAAACTCCCTGTGAGCCCAGACATCGGCGCTGTCGGCCGATACGAAAAGCGGAATATCACCGATGATCTCGATACTGTGTTCATTGGCGTATCTTTTTACCGCGCTCCATTGCGAGAAAAAGCGGTACTGTTCGTGCTTTACCCGCTCTATATCGTCCGAAAACTCCCTTTTGATATCGCCAAGGCCCGCCCTGTCGCGGTATTCACGCGGCCATTCCTGCCAAGGCCTGTTAAATCGGTTATGGAGTATCGTGTAAAGCGCAAAATCGTCAAGCCAGTAGCGGTTTTCATTGCAGAAGCGCTCATATCCGCTGTCGGAAACAGGCATACTGCCGTCAATCAAAGCGGTATTGCCGGCAAACGCCGAGCAGCTCGTATATGGAGAGCCGAAAGCATCCGGAGGACTCAGCGGCAGTATCTGCCACAGCTTTTGTCCGGAGGCCGCGAGAAAATCGATAAATTTTAGCATATCGCGCCCCAGAACAGGGGAATCGGAGACCGTCGGAACGGATGTGACATGGCACAGTATACCGGCCGAGCGATTGAGCGGTTTCTGCGGCAGGGGAGAGTCCGTAAAATATATGACCGCCGGAGAAAGCGGCTCAAGCGTCACATCGATATTGTCACCGGCGGTATCGATCCGCCGCGTATGCAGCAGGTCGAGCGCGTCCCGCCCGTATCTTTCAATACAAATCGCGGCACTGCTATATCTATCGGCATTCACAAGCGTCAAAACCGCCTCATCGGCTTTGCGGCGCAGACAGCCGAACACATTGCGGCCAAATGCAAGCGGCGTAAAATCGCCGTCTATAAGCACGCCGTACTCATGCCGCAGATGCGATATGAAGCGGAAATGCTCGACAAGCTGTGTATCCTCGCGACCCCATGGGAAACCTGCGCGGTTGAACGGGTCCTCATACCCCTGCATGCCGGCTTCGTCCCCGTAGTATATGCACGGAACTCCGGGTATCGTAAACTGTATGAGAGACAGCAGGATAAGCCGCCTTTTTGCAAGCTCATAAGCGCCGGCGGACAGGCGGAAATCCCGCTTGCCTTCGGGAGATTCAAGCTCCGGCGCTTCGCCCAAAACGGTAATTATGCGCCGCGTGTCGTGCGTGCCGATGAGGTTCAGATTCGCGTAAAATTGTTCCGGCGGATAATTTTCATAGAGAGACATGAGACGGCGTCGAAAATCCTTCGCGCTGCCGCCCATAATAAATTCTACGGCCGCATCGCGGAACGGATAATTCATTACCGACTGAAGCTCGCCGCCGTACAGATATTCGCGTTGCTCGCCATGGCTGAATTTGTTGCTCGCGTCCTCCCAGACCTCGCCCAGCAGCAGGGAATCAGAGTCCGTTTCCGTCATCGCGCGCCGGATGCCCTTTATAAAATCGTCCGGCAGCTCATCGGCGACGTCGAGACGAAAGCCCTTTACACCGCACGAAATATAGTGGCGTATCACACTATTTTCACCGCCGTAAATGAAGTGCGAGTACCACTTATCGTCCTCATTGACGTTGGGGAGATCACCGACTCCCCACCAACAGTCATATTTATCCGGGAATTCTTCAAAATTATACCACCTGTAATACGGCGACGATTCGCCCTGATACGCGCCCACGGAGTCAAAATTGCCGTATTTGTTAAAATATATGCTGTCCGCGCCCGTGTGGCTGAACACCCCGTCGAGTATGACGTTTATACCCAGCTTTCCCGCCTCGCTGATCAACATATCAAGCGCCTCGTCGCCTCCGAACGCCTCGTCGACGTGCATATAGTCCGAGGTGTCGTATTTATGGTTGCTTGGCGATTTAAAAATAGGATTTAAATACAGAGCGGTCACACCGAGGCTTTTCAGATACGGCAGTTTTTCCGCAATACCCGTGAGATTCCCGCCGTAAAAATCCCAGCTTGATATGCTTCCGTCGGGGTTTTTCGAGTAAAACGGCATCTCATCCCAGTCGTCGCGGACATATCTGCCAGGGCCGCGGTGGGCGGGGGACAACGCGGCGTTTTGCTGACATATACGCCAGTCCTTTCCGCGTCGGAATCTGTCGGGGAATATCTGGTACACGACTGCACTTTTATACCAGCCCGGAATATGATCGGGGCGGTACACGGTTATCTGCCATGACGGCGGCTCATGGTCATAGACCGCTCCGATGCCGCCTAGGTTAGCTCCGTCCGACCCGTAGTAGACGTGCCCTTTATCCGGCTCGTCGATGATAAAATAGTACCAGATGAGGACGGCATGGTCTGGCATTGAAACATCGGACGAGTAAAGACTCCCGCCGTCGTAAGACATCGGTATGACCGTCTCGCCTTTGCCGTTTTCCCATAGCCGGACAAAGCATTTACTGCCGACTGACGCCGTAAGCGACAATTTTACCGTACTGCCCGTTACCGCCGCCCCAAAAGGGCGGCGGTACTTTATATCGTGCGAGTCATGATATACGGCGCTCATTTCAAAAGCTCCGTATACAAGTCCATATACTGTTTAGCGGATGCGCCCCACGAGAAATCCTTGTTCATCGCGCGCAATACCATCGCCTCCCATTCGGCGCGGCGGCGGTGGTAGAGCGTCATCGCATCCTTAAGCGTAAACAGCAGCTCATGCGCGTTGTAATTTGCAAAGCTGAATCCCGTACCCGTGTGCTCGTATTTGTTGTACGGCTCGACGCTGTCGCGAAGCCCGCCCGTCTCGCGTACTACCGGCAGCGCGCCGTAGCGCATCGCAAACATCTGAGAAAGCCCGCACGGCTCAAACAGCGACGGGACGAGCACCATGTCGGCCCCGGCATATATGAGGTGGGACAGCGCATCGTCAAAACATATATTGGCGGAGACCTTGTCCGGCATCTCCTCGGCAAGCTGACGAAACGCCCTTTCGTATTTCTCGTCTCCGACGCCCAAAACGACAAGCTGCACGCTTTCCTGCATCAGCTCGCGCATTATATGCAGCACAAGGTCAAACCCCTTCTGCTCGGTAAGACGGCTTACAACGGCTAAAAGCGGTGTCCGTGCACGTTTTTTAAGCCCCAGTCGTTTCTGAAGAGCGGCTTTGTTTGCCGCTTTTCCCGATATGTCGTCGACGCTGTAATGCGCCGCGATCATCGGATCGGACTGCGGATCGTATACCGACGTATCGATACCGTTTAGTATACCGTGCAGGAGGTGACGCCTGCCTCTGAAAACGTCGTCAAGCTTTTCGCCGTAAAAAGCGGTGCATATCTCGTCCGCGTATGACGGGCTCACGGTAGTGAGCGCGTCGCTGCAGCATACGCCGCCTTTTAAGTAATTCAGCCCTTCGGAGCAGAAGAGACCGGCATGTTCCGCCTCCTCGTCGGATAACCCCAGTACGTCGCCTGTACAAGCGCGGGAAAAAAGCCCCTGGAACTTGAGGTTGTGGATCGTAAACACGGTTTTGATGTTCTGATATACACCCGTGCGGCTGCGGTTTTTGAGATATACGGGTGTCAGCGCCGTGTGCCAGTCGTTGCAGTGGATGATATCAGGCACAAAATCAGGCAGATGGGGGATACAGTCAAGCACCGCCTTGGCAAAGAAAGCTATGCGCTCCCCGTCGTCATAGTATCCGTAGGGCTGCGGACGTTTGAAGTAGTATTCATTGTCGATAAAATAGCACACGACTCCGTCGAGCGTAAGCGTTTCTATCCCGCAGTACTGATGACGCCAGCTGAGATTCATGTAGAAATCGGCAACATGCGTCATCCGGGATTTGTATTCATCCGGGATCGTGTCAAACTTCGGCATTATGAGACGCGCGTCGACGCCTGCGCTTAGCAGTGCGCGCGGAAGGCTTCCGGCAACGTCGCCCAGTCCGCCCGTTTTCATAAACGGCGTCGCCTCAAATGCCGCGTAAAGTATCTTCATAACAGCACCTCCTTAAATATTGCTGCGCTTTTCGATGGTTATAGGGTTGTCACAGCTTCCGAAAAGCTTTACACCCGGTTGGATATGTACATACTTATCGGATATCACGTTTTCAAGACAGACGTTCTCTCCGATAACCGTGTGCGCCATAATAACGCTGTTTTTGATAGATGCTCCGCGCTCTATGATAACATCGCGGAAAATAATGCAGTCTTCAACGTCGCCGTCTATGATACAGCCGGAGGATATGATGGAATTGCGTACATGCGCGTGCGGCAGATATTTTGCCGGAGCGGAGTCCTGTGCCTTTGTGCTTATCTGGCGTTCCGGGATGAACAGCTCGTCCCTGACGTTTTCATCCAATAAGTCTATGCTGCAATTCATATACGTTTTAAGACTGTTTATGGAGCCGGCATAGCCGTCAAACTCGTATGCGAAGACTTTGACGGTACTGAGCGTCTCGGCTATCGTGTCCATAAGATCAAGGTAGGTGAGCGCCTCATACCAGTTTAAGTAGTTCAAAAGCATCTCACGGTTGATGATAAGCGTATCGAGGAAGCAGCAGGCATCGCCGTCGGGCTCATGCATTATGTTGGAAACCCTGCCGAAGTCGTTGATATCGAGGAAAAGCTCGCCCGAATCGGCCGGTATATACGACCGCTTGTATATGAGCGTAACGTCGGCGCCGCTCGCCTCGTGTTCACGGGCGATGCTGCGGTAATCGATATTGAATATCTTGTTGCTGCCGCTTATGACGATCAAATCGCCGCTGCCGCGCGTGACAAACGGCCTGTTTGATATAAAATCACGGAGCAAAAACTTGCTGCGCGCCGTTTTAAGGCCGTAGATAGAGCCGGGGAGGAAGAAGAACCCTCCCACCTTGCGGTACTGGTTCCACTCCTTGCCGCCGCCGAGATGATCCATAAGGGAGCGGTACATATACGGCATGATTATGCCGACTGTTCTTATGTCGGAATTTTTCATGTTCGACAGCGGAAAATCGACGAGGCGGTATCGTCCGCCGAACGGCAGAGACGCGAGAGCGCGGTCTTCCGTAAGCTGGTTCAGATCGTCGTCGTTATAATTCGTGCATATTATGCCCATTATGTCCTTCATTTCCAAGCCCTCCCTTTTTAAGCGCTCACAAAATGCTCTTTGTCGCCGATCAGAGCTATTTTGTGATCTTTATTTCCGCCGCAGAAGCATGCGTTTTTTTCTATAACGGCTTCCTCGCCGACTATAGCGCGTATCACGCGCGCGTTTTCCTCAACTACCGCCCCGGGCAGCAGGATAGACTCCTCAACCAGTGCCCCTTCGCCGACGCTTACGTCGGTCCCGACTATGGAGTTTTTGACGATGCCGAGGATAGTGCTGCCGTTGCAGATAATGCTGCGCTCAACCGTCGCGTTTTTTCCTATGTAGTGCGGAGGGAATACATTTGAGTTGGAGAATACGCGCATATCGTCGTCAAACAGGTTAAACGCTGGTTCTGCCTCAAGCAGATTCATCTGTGCCTCGTAATAGCTCTCGATAGTGCCGACGTCCTGCCAGTAGCCGTCAAAACGGTGCGCGAAAACACGCTGCTCCTGACTTATCAGGCGCGGTATAACGTCTTTTCCGAAGTCCTTTGAAGAGTTTGGGTCGTCATGATCCTCTAAAAGGACTTTTTTAAGTACGTCCCAGCGGAATATGTATATCCCCATGGAGGCGAGTGTACTGTCAGGATTTTTCGGCTTCTCCGAGAATTTGACGACCTGCATATTATCGTCCACGCTCATAATGCCGAAGCGGTGCGCGTCTTTTATGTCGACGTCGATGACGGCGACGGTCATAGCCGCCTCTTTTTCGATGTGGAATTGCAGCATTTCGTTGTAATCCATCTTGTAAATATGGTCGCCCGACAGTATCAGAACGTGTGTGGGATCGTACTGCTCGATAAAATCGATATTGTGGTATATCGCGTCGGCAGTACCCTTGTACCACTCGCCGCCGACTTCCGTCTCAAACGGGGGCAGTATGTGCATGCCGCCGTCGGGCGAGTCGAGATCCCATGCGGAGCCGTTTGCGAGGTATGCGTTTAATACAAGCGGCTTGTACTGCGTCAAAACACCGACAGTGTCTATATTTGAGTGGACGCAGTTTGAGAGGCTGAAATCGATGATCCTGTATTTGCCGCCGAACGCGACTACAGGTTTTGCGGTTTTTCTGGTGAGTGCGCCGAGGCGGCTTCCTTGACCGCCTGCGAGAAGCATTGCTATACATTCTTTTTTTCTCATTATCTATACCTCCTTTGTAATATGCGCAGGGGCTTGCCTCGCCGCGGCGGAGTCTATACGGACGCCGCCGCAGCGGGAAATGAATTACAGTTTCCAGATGCCGGAAGAATACTCCGCAATTGTGCGGTCACTTGTGAAATATCCGGCCTTTGCTATGTTCACGGCGGCCATGGAGTACCATTTATCCGGCTCGTGCGTGTAGAGCTTTGCCGCCTTTTCCCACGCCTTCATATACGGCGCAAAATCTTTCAATACGAGATACTCGTCGTTGTCCTGTAAAAGCGCGTTGCGCACGCCCCAAAAGGCAAATCCCGATTTTTCAAAGAATCCGTTTACAAGCTGATCCATAATAAGGCGCAGCTCCTCATTTCCCGAATACTCGGCAAACGAAGAGTACCCGTTTTTATGGAGCGACATCGCCTCGTCGGCCAAAACGCCGAACGTGATTATATTATCCTCTCCGACGAGATCGCGTATCTCCACGTTCGCCCCGTCGACCGTGCCGAGAGTTATGGCGCCGTTGAACATGAATTTCATGTTGCCGGTGCCGCTCGCCTCTTTGCCGGCGGTCGAGATCTGCTCGCTTATATCGGCGGCCGGATAAATGAGCTGAGCGGACGACACGTTGAAGTTTTCAAGAAATACAACCTTAAGCTTCCCGTCCATGTCGCTGTCGGAGTTTATAACGTCCGCCACGCTGCAATAGAGCTTTATCGTCTCTTTGGCAAACGTATAGCTCTGCGCCGCTTTGCCGGACATGATAAACGTACACGGCGGTATGTCGAGATCCGGGTTAGCTTTAAGCCTGTTATACAGGCACATTATCTTAAATATATGGAGAAGCTGCCTCTTATACGCGTGTATGCGCTTGACCTGCACGTCAAATATCGAGTCCGGATCGATCTCTATGTGGTTCTTGTCGGCGATATACTGCGCAAGCCGGCGCTTGCTCTCGTATTTGACCTGCCTCAGCCGCGCAAGAAGCTGAGGATCGTCTTTAAATTCAAGCAGTACCTCAAGTTTTTTCGGATCGGCGATCCATCCGTCGCCTATATATTCCGTAAGCAGAGATGCAAGCTCGGGATTCGACTCGATGAGAAAACGCCTGTGGCTTACGCCGTTCGTCTTATTGTTAAATTTGTCCGGCATAAGGCTGTAAAATTCCTTGAGCGTATCCGTTTTGAGTATTTCGGTGTGAAGCGAGGCGACGCCGTTTACGGAATGGCTGCCGATGACCGACAGATTGGCCATTTTGACCTGATCGTCCCAAAGTATCGCAGTCGCCGCCATAAGGGCGTCCGCATCGGGCAGCGAGCGGTCAAAATTATCGAGATAGCGGCGGTTTATTTCCTCGACTATCATGTATATCCGCGGGAGAAGCTGCGAGAACAGATGAACCGGCCACTTTTCGAGCGCCTCCGGCAGGACCGTATGGTTTGTGTAAGATACTGCGCGGGTCACGATGTCCCAGGCTGCTTCCCAGGAGAGCCCCTCCTCGTCAAGCAGCAGGCGCATAAGCTCCGGAACGACGAGCGCCGGATGCGTGTCGTTTGTGTGCAGGCTTACATGATCCGGGAATTCCGCCCATTTATCGTCTCCGTACTTCATCTTGTATTTTCGCAAAATATATGTCAGTCCGGCGCATACGAAGAAATACTCCTGCTTTAAGCGAAGCGTTTTGCCTGCGTCCGTCGTATCGTCCGGGTAGAGGATGCACGATATCGCCTCCGCCTCGCTGCGGCTTTTGTTGGCCTCCGCGTAATCACCGCGGTTGAACGCGGCGAGGTCGAAATGTTCATGAAACGGCTCGGCCTGCCAGAGCTTCAGCTTATTTACGGTCTTTCCTCCGTAGCCCACGACAGGCACGTTATACGGTATAGCGCGGATAACGTAATAATCGCGCTGCGCAAACGATGCCTTGCCGTCTTTAAGCACGCGCTCGACACGTCCGCCGAATTTTACGGACACGGCCTCATCCGTCATGCGCGTCTCCCACGGGTATCCATCCTCCATCCACGCGTCAGGCTCTTCAAGCTGCCATCCGTTATCTATGCGCTGGCGGAACAGCCCGTATCTGAATCGGATACCGATGCCGGTGGCGTTTATATCCATATACGCCATCGAGTCGAGAAAACACGCCGCAAGCCGCCCCAGACCGCCGTTTCCGAGACCGGGGTCGCTCTCGCAGGCACATATATCGTCAAGTTCCGTCCCAAGCTCTGAAAGCCCGTCGCGTACAATATCGAGAACGCCGAGATTCAGCAGATAATTTTTAAGAAGCCTGCCGATCAGAAACTCCATCGAAAAGTAGTAGACCTCTTTTTTCTCGTGCTCGTCGAACCGACGCGCCGTATCGGTGCGAATCCTGGACGCGATGCCGCATATAAGCCGGACAAGCGCCTCGTACTTTTCGCGGTTTGCGCAGTTTTCGGGAACACGGCCGAAAAGCCGCACCGTCTCATCGCGATAGCGTGCAAGAAAGTCGTTTTTGTTTTTAAACATTTAGCTCTCCTTTCGGGATACGCGGCTTTTTACCGCCGCTGATTCTTCTTTTCAGTTTTAATACAGTCCCTCCGACGGCGGGGATGTTCAACCGTATTGAAAACGGCTTGCCGTGCATAGGTATTGCGTCAGAACGGATCTGACCGTGGTTTATGTGGCCGCTACCGCCGAACTGCCCGTTATCGGAGTTTATAAGCTCCTCATAGATCCCGTTTTCAGGTACTCCGACCATATAGCCGCCGTATTTCGTACAGCCGAAATTCAGTATGACGACAACGGTGGAATTGCCGCATTTCCGAACAAAGCTCAAAACGCTTTGCTCATTGTTATTGACGTCTATCCACTCAAATCCGTCCCATCTGTAGTTGTCTCCGTAGAGCGCCTTTTCAGCTTTGAACACTTTATTTAAACACTTAGTGAACAGCAGATTTGCGCGATGTGTGTCGTAGTCCAACAAAAACCATTCGAGCTGCTCATAATACCGCCACTCGATAAACTGCGAAAACTCATTGCCCATAAAAGACAGCTTCGCACCCGGGTGGCACGTCTGAAACAGGCGCAAAAGCCGTGCTCCGGCAAATTGCTGTTTGTAATCACCGGGACACCGCCCGATAAGCGACTTTTTGCCGTGGACGACCTCATCGTGTGAGAACGGCAGTATGAAGTTTTCGGAAAACGCGTACATCATCGAGAACGTGAGCAGGTTGTGATTGTACTTTCTGCTCTCAAAATCCAGCGAGATGTATTTGAGCGTGTCGTTCATCCAGCCCATGTTCCACTTGTAGTGAAAGCCGAGACCGCCGTCGGACGGCGGGTATGTGACGAGCGGCCACGCAGAGCTCTCCTCCGCTGCGGTGAACACGCCGGGATACTCACGCCCGACAAGCTCATTGAATTCGCGCAGGAAAGCTATCGCGTCAAGATTCTCCTCCCCACCGAATTCATTTTGCATCTTATCAGCGCCGTCAGAGCCAAAATTCAGGTACAGCATGCTCGAGACCCCGTCGACCCTTATGCCGTCGATGTGATAGACGTCGAGCCAGTACGCGGCGTTGCTGAGCAGGAAACTTCTCACCTGCGGCCTTGAGAAATCGAATTTGTACGTCCCCCATTGCCGGTGATCGCCCGCCTCGTAGAGCGGCCTGCCGTTAAATCGCCCGAGGCCGTGCGCGTCGCGGCAGAAGTGACCCGGCACCCAGTCGAGTATCACGCCGATACCGGCTTTGTGACACTCGTTTACGAGATGCATAAGCTCCTGCGGCATGCCGTATCTGCTCGTCGGCGCATAAAACCCCGTGACCTGATATCCCCACGACCCGTCAAACGGATGCTCGCATAGCGGCATGAACTCTATATGGGTGTAACCCATATCGGAGACGTACGGTATAAGTATATCGGCAAGCTCGGCATATGTGTAAAACTCTTTATTGTCGGGGCGACGCCATGAACCGGCATGGACCTCATAAATATTGAGCGGCTTTTTCCTGTGATCAGTACGCCGCCGTGACGCAAGCCACCGTCCGTCGGACCATTTAAACCCGTCGAGCCGCGATGTAACAGACGCCGTATCAGGGCGAAGCTGTGACGAAAAGGCGAATGGGTCGGCCTTGTAGATGAGCTGTCCGTCGTGAGTCTCGATAGCGTATTTGTACTGTTCGCCCTCACCTATGCCGGGGACAAACAGGGAATACACGCCGTCGCGCATGTATTCCATAAACATTGCGTCGGGATTCCATAAATTAAAAGAGCCCACGACGCGCACACTTAGCGTGTCGGGAGCCCATACAGTGAACAAAATACCGTCCGTTCCGCCAATATTGACAAAATGCGCACCGAATTTACGGTATGCGCGGTGAAATGAGCCTTCTCCGAAAAGATAAAACTCTTCATTAGTAAGAAACAGATTGCATTTTCTCATTTTACACCTCACGATCTGTATATCAAGAAAACCGGACGGCAGGCCCTTAAAATAAAGTTCATCCACCCAGATTGCCGGTAAGACACATAACGGCGGCAAGCGCGGCAACCGGCGCGGTCTCACAGCGCAGAATCCGCGTGCCAAGCGATACGGGCCTCATACCGGCCGATATCGCGAAAGCGGCTTCGTCATCGTCAAACCCGCCCTCCGGGCCGGTCATGACGGATACGGTATGCGCTGTGCCGTCCGATATGGCCTGCCTCAAGCCGTTTTGATGTTCGTTTTCATAAAGGAAAAGCGGTATATCCGCCGAAGATGCGCGGTTTACGGCTTCCGCAAAAGAGTTTGCCGAGGACACCTTCGATATTATGCCGCGCCCCGATTGCTTTGCCGCCTCCTCCGCGATGCGCTGCCAGCGGTTAAGCTTTTTAAGGAGCGCGCCGCCGTCGGGACGCGACACACATCGTGCCGACGGAAACGCCACTATATCATAAGCGCCGAGCTCGACGCATTTTTGCACGACGGTATCCATCTTGTCCCCCTTGGAGAACGCGGCGTACACCGTGCAGCGCACGGACGGCTCTCCGGCAGAGGGCGCGGAGGATATTATCTGCACCGTAGTACCGGTCGGATCGTTCTCGTTTATACGGCAGGTGTAGTCCGTGCCGTTTGAATCGCAGACGGTAAATATCTCGCCGCGGCGTATGCGGAGCACGCGCATGTGCTCTACATCCTGTGCACTGAGATAGGCCGTGCCGCCGAAAATATTAGACGCAGCTATAAAAAATCTTGGCATGATTAAACCTCGCTCCAATACGCTTGCCCGCCGTATGCGGCAGCATACTTTTTTAACGTGATGCTTATGGCGTAATAACGCCCGTAATTTATTGCATTAACCGCGCCGCGCCCCTTCACATAAAATGTATAAACACTTGTAAAAGGAGGTGTGCGCGATGGAAAATCCATATGGACTTGAAAATCTTGATGAGGTGTGGAAACGCGTATCGGCGTTATCCGAACCTCAAACCGAACATGTATACGCACCTGTAAGCTCTGCTTCGGAGGGGCGCGACAGCGCCGCCGTATGGGGCGACGATAAAACCGTGCTCGGCCGCTTTATAGAGGAAAAGCAGAAGGCCGTGTGCGTGTATAAAACGCTTGCATCAAAATGCGGCGGCAGAAGAGAAAGGGCCGCTTTCAGAAAGCTCTCGGGGGAGGAGTATGCGCATTTAAAGAAGCTCCAGCGGTTTTACTTCCTGCTCACGGGAGACAGCTATACCACGACTCCGCCTAAGCAGGTGACCGGCTCAGTACTTACGTTGTTGCGCGGCATGTACCTTGCCGAAACGGAGAGCGAGTCGTCATATAGGGCAACAGCCGCCGCATCGAGCAGAAAACTGTCCGCCGTATATGAGGCGATAGCCGCCGATGAAGCGCGCCACGCATCCGAGCTTGAGCGGATGCTCGAAAAAGTTATCGGATAACAGATATGCGCCCGGCTGAAGAATGCAGACAAATGAAACGGCTCACAGATGATGTACAGGCGATCAGAGAAGCGTCTCGCTGCTGAAAGAAAACGGCAGCATTTTATTTAGCTTATAACTGACGTATCTCCCGTCAGACTTGGCGCAAAGCACTTCCATATTGGGCGAAAACTCGCTTAAAAACTGGCGGCATGTCCCGCACGGGGTGCAGTAGCTTGCCGATTCTGCGTATACGGCGATACGGACAAAATCGCGGTTTCCGCTGCTTACTGCCTTGACGGCCGCCGTGCGCTCGGCGCATATGGAACAGCCGAGGGAGGCGTTTTCGATATTGCAGCCCGTAAATACTGTGCCGTCGGAACACTCAAGCGCAGCACCGACATTAAACTTGGAGTACGGCGCGTACGCCGATTGAGACGCCTCGCGCGCTATGTTTATAAGTTCTCTGTCTGTCATAAATCTAACCTCCGTATGTCTGGTTTATTGTAGAGCCTATAAATCCCCGTAAAACATTTGACTGCGTGGGAGACAGGCCGGAAATCATCCCGCGCTGTGTTATCAAAGAATGTTTTTCAAAAACAAGCGGTATGATCGATGCGTCCGACTGAAGATACTGTGCTAGCGTCGTAAACGCATCGCTGCGGCTCTCATCCGTAGAAGCGGCAAGGTACGCGTCTATAAGCTCCGAGTAATTCCCGTCATCGATTCCGCCGTAATTGAGTGCCCCGCCGGATAAAAGTATTTCCGACATATCAAAATCCGCTGTGAGCTGTGATTCTGCATAATAGAGATCGAAATCTCCCGTCTGGAGCGCGTCAAGATACTCGCTCCACGGCAGGACGGACAGCGTTATGTTCACCCCGACGCCGCGGAGCGTATTAACTATGCTCCTCGCAGCGTCTACCTTCCTGCTGTTGTCGGAATTGATGATAAGCCTTAAAGATACCTCTTCCGAGTTGTATTCAAGCCATGTATTCCCGTCGGAATCTTCAAATCCGAGCGAATTTAAAATGGATGACAGCGACTGGAGGGAGTATACCGCCCCCTCGTCTGCGGAGCTGTCATAAAAGCTCACGGACGGATGGATGCCTGATGCTGTAGCAACGGCGTACCCATCAAACACGTCGTCAGCCATTTGCACGCGGTCTACGGCATACGATACGGCGCGCCGAAATTCCTCGGTAGATAGAAGCGCATTATCCGACTGCACGTTAAAACCGATATAATGAAGCACCGTTGTGTCATAATAGCGCGTCTCATGGTCAACGCGCACCTCAAGAGCGCCGACCCCAGTCGGATCGGAGAGTATGAGTGAAAGCCGGCCTGATGTGAATTCCGAGACTATGTCGGCGCTGTCCGCCGCCATAAGGATGATCTCATCCGCCGGCAGACTGTCGGCGTCGCGGTACTCGGCAAACGCAGCCATGCTGGGAGATGTGCCGCCGCTGTAGGTATACGGGCCTGTCCCGGACGGTATCTCGTCTTCAACGGAGAGGTTTTTTATGATCGGCACATCGAGCAGTGAATATATCATGTAATTCGGCTTGCTAAGCACTATATTGATCGTATACGCGTCAGTCGGCTCGCAGCTTACAATATCGCCCAAGCGCGACGAATATTTCTCTGAGGACATCGCCTGACTGATCGAATACGCCGCATCGTTTGCCGTCAGTTCAGTACCGTTGTGAAAATATACACCTGATTTTATCGTGATCTGATGAGTTATGCCGTCCTCCGTCGTGTAATCCTCGGCGAGTACAGGTACGGGGGAGAAGTTCTCGTCAAGAGTAAAAAGCGATTCATACATAAGCTCGTTTAAAACCGAGTTATATCTGTCGGTACACTCCATTGGATTTAAAGATTGATCCGGTGTGTACAAAAGGGTGAGCGGGGCGTATTCAATGACCCCGTTATCGGCTGATGAAGAGGATGCCGCGTCGTCCTCCGAAGACGATCCGCCGGACGGCTCTGTGCCGGAGCAGGAGGAGAAGACGGCCAAAACGAGCGCAATACACAGGAAAAACAATATTGATCTCTTTGAAAATACAGTTTTCAAGCTTTAGTCCCTTTCAGCATGATGATAGCGGCCGTTAAACCGCGTTTTCCGTTAGTATACCTGTGCGACCAGTATTTTTCGTGAAGGCACATCGTACATTCGTCCGAAACGTCGATGTTATCGCTTAAAACGCCGGCTTTTTCAAGCACAAGGCGGTTTATGCCCTTGAGATCGACCATATATTTGCCGCCTTTCGGTAAGACATAGTTTGAAGCCTTGTCCGGGATAAGGTTGTAAACAGCGTCGGCAACATCCTGCCCGGTCTCATAGCAGCACAGGCCGATGCCCGGCCCTATGGCCGCGCGTATATTTTTAGGTTTGCAGCCGAACTTATCGCGCATCTCAAGTACGCATTTTCCTGCGATCCCCAGTACAGTGCCTCGCCACCCGCAGTGTACGGCGCCGACAGCGCCGCGCACGGGGTCGTGCAGGAGTACAGGTATGCAATCTGCCATATATATGATGAGCGGAAGCTGCGCCTCGTCGGTGATGAGCCCGTCGGCCTCGTAGGTTATAGGGGAGAACAGCTCGCGCGTGTCGCCAAAATGTGCCGTGCGTATGTCGTCGCGGTGCACCTGATGCGAGAAAACGAGTTTTTCCATCGGTATATCGAGAGCGGCACAGATGCGGCGGTAATTTTCGCGTATGTTTTCGTGATCGTCAGCGACCATTTCGCCGAGATTCAGCGAGCTGTATATTCCCTGCGATACCCCGCCGGCGCGTGTAGTAAACGCGTGGACAGCCGTGATGTTCGACGACGCCATATATACGACGTCACCGCTTCTTTTCCCGATAAAAGCCAAAAGATACACCTTCTCACATTTAAAGTCCAATGCCA
>CALXCR010000054.1 GCA_944386855.1 uncultured Oscillospiraceae bacterium | reverse complement strand
AATATAAAGCTCGTACAATAATAACACATCTACTGCAATGCAAAAATAACCAGGCTTCAAAAATCACTGCAAGCCTCGTACAGATTGCAGCATCTGAGCCTTAGAGATGAGGAACGACAAAGTGAATAAGAGACGGCGCTTACTTTGAAAAAGAAAAACGTCGTCGCGAACGATACGACGTCCGCGACGACGTGGCGGAGAAGGAGGGATTCGAACCCTCGAACCGCTTTTGACGGTTACACGATTTCCAATCGTGCGCGCTCGACCGGGCTACGCGACTTCTCCATAGTTTGTGCCGTCGAAAAAACATACCATATAAAGTTAAATCCTAAGAGATTATAAACGATAACCACCAAAAAGTCAATAAGAAAATATCCGTTTTGCAGAATAGGCTGTCTCCGAAGGTGAACGCAGTTTGTCGTTAAAAAAGTATTTTCAAGGGGAAGTGGCGTAAAGCCTTTGTACGGATATATCCAACCCTTTGGAAGACAGCCGATATACGCTGGAAAGTGCCGTTAAAGTGTTATACATGCGGCGGCGCGCGTAAGCATTATCCAGAGCAGAATGCATTGATTGTTTTTCCCAATTGAACAGGACTATCTATGTTTATCTCATGCCCGGCATTAGCAATAAACGTCATCTCCACATTTTTTATATATGCTTTGAGTTTTAAGGCCGCGTCTAGATTGCTTTTATCATTTTCACCGCAGAGCACAAGTGTCCTGCAATGGATATCTCTCAGATTTTCCATAAAATTCAATTCCATCATAGAATTGCAAAGGGAGATCACCTCTTTTTTATCAAGCCCTGTGTCGCCGAATGCCTTGCTTGGTAAAATACGGAAGATCATGTTCTGAAGCCTCAGCATCTTTTTGGGCATGGTAAATTGCGCCCCCATCAAAATGAGAGAATGAACTTTATCACTGTATTCCAGCGCATACTGTAAAGCGAGTATGCCGCCTAAAGAAAGACCGCCTAAAATAAAAGGCTCGTCAAATTCATCACAATATTTTTCCAATCCACGGTATAGGCAATTATAAGAAGCTTCCGTTTTAGCCAGCCATTTAAATAGCGCCGGGCAAGAAACATCAACCCCGTTATCAATATATTTAATCGTGTTGTCCCAGTCGGACGGCTTCTGTCCCAATCCATGAAGCAAAATGCATTTCATAAGTTGCTCCTTTTTCTTATATAGATAATTTGCTTGCAGTTTTACTTATTTTTTTGCAGTAAAGCACCAATAGTTTCCATGCGCCGCGCCCTGCCCAATAAATGAGTATACCGACGATCAGAGAGATAATAAATTCTACAATAGGATTAAACTCAACAATGCCGCCAAGAAATATCCCAATGTTTTCTACATAAGGGATATTAAGGGTGAATATATAGTCTATCAGTTTTACGGCGCCTAAAATCGGGGCTGCAATCCCGCAAACAATAAAGGTGGGGGCTATGACGCCTAAACAGGGGATAACGACCATCCCCGAAAATCCTACTAAACTGTAAAAAGCGCAGGCCATCAGGAATCTGTTCCAACTAAATCCGCTTTCTTTGGAGATCAAATCCCCAAGGTATGCTTTTGCTAAATCTTTTGGATTGCCAAGCCTGTCTATAATTGCTTCAGTAGTAACTCCGTTGCGCTGCAATTCCTGCATTTCACTTTTTATTTCATTAATTATATCGATCCGTTCTGAAACAGGAATAGGCTTGAGATATTTTTCCATGTTTTCAAGATAGTCGTTTAATTCTTTTTCCATGATCATTCACCTTTTATTTCGTTAATTGCGTTCAATAGGTTTTCCCATTCAACAGACATTGCGGCAAGATATTCTTCTCCGTTGTCTGTAAGTGAGTAATATTTTCGCGGCGGTAAGCCCTCTGTGCCCTCTCGCCAAGAGGAAGAGATATATCCCTCTTTTAATAATCTCCTTAGCAAAGGGTAAATAGTATTTTCTTTCGCAGCGATAATGGGATATTTGTCCAACGTGCTAATAATTTCGTAACCATAGGAAGATTCTTGCTTTATTAAAAGCAAAATGCAAAATTCAAGCGTTCCCCTTTTTATTTGCGATTTCCAATCATCAATATTCATTTATTGTGCCACCTCGATATACAGTGTACTACACAGTATATCGGATGTCAAGGGTATATTAAGAAGCACAAAAAGGCGGCTGGGATATATCCCGGATGCCTTTTTGTACTTATCGGCCGTATATTGAGATTTTTTGTAAAATACGAATAAAATAGTGTAAAAAGAGCGGAATATCGCGCGCTAAAAGCAAAATTGCATAAAATATTTAAATAGTTCATTTTAGTCAAATCCCTTGACAAGCCGTGCGGGTAATCGTATAATTTTAGTATATTCGAACAGTATGTTCCATAATAGAATTTTTATTTAGGAGGAAGTATAATCATGAGCAGAATGAGTGACATGACCGAAGCCTATTCCCTGCTGACACAAGATCAGATCGATGAGATCGAAGAATGTTTTGCCAAGGCTGACGCCGCTCAGAAAGAGTTCGAAACCTGGAGTCAGGAAGCTATCGATAGGACGATCCAGTCCGTTGCACAGATGGTAGCTAACACAAAGACGTTCGACGAGCTTGTTGAAATGGGGCTTAAGGAGAGCCGCTTCGGTGATCCTGTTACCCGTAGGGACAAGAAGTTTAAGATTCGCGGCATCCTCCGTGACTGCCTGAGACAGAAATCCGTCGGCGTTATCGAAGAAATGCCTGAAAGAAGAATTAAGATCTATGCAAAGCCTGTTGGCGTTATCGCTTGCGTTATCCCGTCCACGAACCCGGACCTTACCCCGGCCGGCAACGCTATATATGCTATCAAGGCCAGAAACGCGATCATCTTTAGCCCCCATCCGCGTACTGTCGGCACGAGCCGCAGAACCTGCGACCTCATGCGTGAAGGCCTGAAGAGAGTCGGCGCTCCTGAGGATCTCGTACAGTGCCTCGGCTACAAAGCAAAGATCAACAGACAGTTCTCACAGGCTCTCATGACCAAGTGTGATCTCGTTATCGCAACTGGTGCTCAGGGTGTTGTCCGCCGTTCCTACAGCTCCGGCACGCCGGCTTACGGTGTTGGCGCTGGCAACGCGACAATGATCTGGGATGAGACCGCTATCCAGGATATCGATGCAGCTGCATTCAACTCCATGCGTTCCAAGACTTCTGACTTTGGCTCCGGCTGCTCTGCTGACGGTAACATCGTCATTCACGAGAGCATTTGGGATGAAGCTATCGAGGCTCTCAAACGCCAGGGCGGCTACATAATGAATGCTGAAGAGCAGGAAAAGATGACCAAGGCTATGTGGGACGAGACCGGCCACAGAAATTCCGATACGGTTGCGCTCTCTCCGCAGGATATGGCCAAGGCGGCTGGCTTTGAAGTCGGCGACGACATCAAGTTCATCGTCGGTTTCGGTTCCGGCAGCTATACAAAGGATGTCAAGGACATCTGGTGCCGTGAGAAGCTCACGACAGTTATGGCTCTCCATAAGTATGAAGGCGAGTTCCAGAATGCTATCGACACGATCATGGCTATCCATGAAGTCGGCGGCAAGGGACACAGCGTTGGTATTTTCACGTTTGATGACGATCATATCCATCGTCTCGCACTCGTTGCACGTGTCGGCCGTATCATGGTTCGCCAGGCTCAGTCCAAGGCTAACTCCGGTAACGTCATGAACGGTATGCCGATGACCTCTTCTATCGGCTGCGGCACATGGGGCGGCAATGCCACATCTGAGAACATCCATCTCCATCATTACATGAACACCACATGGGTATCCTGGGCATACGATGAGCCCGACAGCCCGTCTGACGAAGAGCTGTTCGGCGAATTCTATGATCCGGCGATGGAGCCCCAGGCGTAAGCATAAGTCGTAAAGCGACGCTATAGCTTAACATAATAAATAGAATCCCCCGGCATGTATGCCGGGGGATTTTTCTATTAAAACATTTGCCTTTAAAAATATTTATGGTTTAAAGCGCCTAAAATATTGCAAAGAACTGCCCGCCTGCCAGAAAATGTATATAGCAGGACAGACAGCCCGTACAACTGAATGTACGGGCTGATTTGCATTATTTCACATCGTCTGAGCTGTCATTCGGCAATCGAGAGGAGCTTCTGGCTTATCCGTGCTTGAACCTCAATATAATAAGCTGTTTCGGCAGGGCTCATCTCTTCGCTGTCCCAAGCCTCCAAATCTGCCATCATATCGGCATATGTGCTCATATAAGAGGCATAATCTGCCAGCAGCGAAAGATCGCTGCCATCCGAGGCTGCGTATTTTTCCATAAATGCGACATATTCGTCGAAAAAAGCCTCATAACTGTCCATTGCTTCTTTAAATTCCGGGCGCGGACCATCTGCCGCAGCTTCAGCGGAATCATCGCTTTCAGATGGGACGTCTGAGCTTTGATTTTCTTCTGCACCGGCGTTTTCCGATGATTCTTCGCTTTGAGAAACGGACTCGAAGCCATCTGTGGAGCTTACTGAAGCATCCTCTCCGCAGGCTGCCAGCGATACTACCATTATTGCGGCTATCATCAGCGCTAAAAATTTTTTTATCTTTCGTTCCTCCGTTTTTTAAATCATTTCTAAAGGGCTGCTGTTAATGTAAATAAGTTTACGAGCCTGAAAATATACAGTACCGTATTTACGAAAAGAGTGACGGCGGCAAATAATGCGGCGAGCGGCTTGAAAGGCTTTTTCATTGCGCGCATATGTATGCAGAAAATTACCGATAATGCCAGCGGCAGCGACATCGGCTGATATCGTAAATATACTGCGATATCGCCCTGCAGCAGTGAAAATAGCGCGCGGGTAGAGCCGCATGCGGGACAGGGGACTCCCGTAAAGAACAGGATAGGACACGGAAACCCAGTTAGATAATATACAGCCCATATTCCCGCAAGAGCGCTTGCTGAAAATAAATGCTTTTTTATCAATTTAGCATTTAGACAAGGCTCATAACTCTGTTGAAGTTGACATTTTTTGCTTTTTTTGAAATAGTAAACCAATCGACAATGGCGAGGATGCCGCAGCAGCCGCCTGTCAAAAGCTTTAAAATTCCCATACCCGTATCGCCGATCATAAATCTGTCAATACCGAGTGTCCCGAGAAAAATCGAGACAAGTAGCAGCGTCGTAGGGTCTTTCATCTCGATCGTAGAGATAAGCGAAAACTTTTCATCATCCATGGTGCGGAGCTTTTCCTTCAGATATACGATCTTTTCTTCCGGGAAATACTTCTGGTTCGTTATGATATACATGTCGATCTTCTGCTGGTCTAACATTATAAAATCCTCCTCTATATCTCTGTTTGCGTCCGTTTCCCACAGGCAGACGCTGAGTGATTTTAACTATATAGGCATAAATTAGCCTGTATAGTTTATTTAATATTAGCATAATAATCTATATAATTCAAGTTAAATTTAACTGTATAAGCAGGTAAAGGTTTATGGACTATTATGCAATCGGTCAGAGGATTCGAAAAATAAGAAAGGCGCGTCAGCTATCTCAGGAAGATTTGGCTGAGATGGTCGGCATCTCCGTCACACATATGAGCCATATTGAAACAGGCAATACGAAGCTGAGCCTTCCTGTGCTTGTTAACTTAGCTTCCGTGCTCGAAGTGCGAACGGACGATCTGCTTTATGACGATACGCCCGTGAAGCGAAATGCAGCCATAGACTCTATTGTCCGGCTGCTCGATACCTGTACGACCCAGCAAATCAGAGTTATGGAAGATATTTTAAAAGCTGTAAAAGCTTCTTTAGATCAGCACTTCTGATATAATCAAAATCAACTTGTAAAAAACATAAAATCAGCCTGCACCCGATTCTATATCCCGGGTGCGGGCTGATTTTGCCTATATTTCGATATTTAATTTATCATGACGGATAAGGCCGAGATGATATAATTGCTATCATTTTCGGTTGCCGCGCAAACGGCGAGAAAAAGGGCTTAAATTTAGATATACTATCCGCCGTGCGGATAGTATATCATATAAAGCGGGTGGTCAGGCATAGAATAGGGACAGGAGGGGATGAACATGATAATACTCAAATATTTCATACCGTGTCTCATATTAAGCATAGGAACAGGCGCGCTGTCCGGACTTATAATCTCAGGAGACATATATTATTACACACTGCTCGACAAGCCGCCGCTGTCTCCGCCGCCGTTTGTATTCCCGGTCGTATGGACGGTGATATACATCCTCATCGGTATTGCACACTATATAGTCCACATATCGCATTCGGAAGCCCGCGAGGCCGCCCTGAAATCGTATTATGCTCAGCTTCTCGTCAATTTTCTTTGGCCGATACTGTTTTTCAAGCTGAAGCTGCTTTTTGTATCGGCCGCATGGATAATACTGCTCATAGTGCTCACGGTAAAGACCGCAAAGCGATTTTCAGGGATAAACAAAACGGCCGGAACGCTTTTTGTGCCATATATAGTTTGGCTCGTGTTTGCGGCTTATCTCAATATCGGCGTATGGGCGCTGAACTAGACCGCGCCCAATGAGAGGCACAGCGCCTCGGCGCATTTGATCCCGTCTGCCGCTGCGGAAGATATCCCGCCGGCATATCCCGCGCCCTCGCCGCACGGGAAAATCCCGTAAATATTGGACATAAAGCGCGCGTCGCGGATTATGCGAACAGGGGAGGAGCTTCTCGTCTCGACTGCCGTCAAAACGGCGTCTCCGGAGGCAAATCCCTTTATTTTTTTGTCCATAAGCGGCAGGGCCTCTGCTATAGATTCACATACAAATCCGGGAAGAACATTCCAGAGATTGCAAAACCGAACGGCCGGCCTGTATGACGGCATAACGCGCCCCGCCGATACGGACGGACGCTTCTGAAGGAAGTCGCGCACGAGCTGTGCCGGGGCTTCGTATCCGCCGCCGCCGTGCCTGAAAGCGGATCTCTCCAAAAGCTCCTGAAAATCGACACCGCCGAATAGCGCCCCGCCGAAATCATCGGGAGTAACGCCGACAAGCAGCCCGCCGTTTATGTTTGTGTTGCCGCGCGCATATTCGCTCATGCCGTTTGTGACCGTGTGCCCGCGCTGTGACGTCGCCGCAACGACACTGCCACCGGGACACACGCAAAAGGTGTAAACGGACCGTCCGCTGGGGAGATGTACGGCGAGCTTATAGTCCGAAGCGGGCAGAGTTCCAAGTGTTGCCGCCTGACCGTATTGAGCCATATCGATATCGCTTTGGAGATGTTCGATGCGCACCCCAACTGAAAAGCCCTTGGCCTCCATATGAAGCCCGCGCCGGTGAAGCATCCTAAACGTATCACGCGCGCTGTTTCCGGGCGCGAGGATAAGGTGCGTTGCAGGCAGCTCATATGTGCTGCCTGCGGCCTCTATAACGAGCGCTGAGAGCTTGCCGCCGTCGACGGTTATATCGGCCAGCCTGCTCTCAAAACGGATGTCACAGCCCTTTTCAATGAGGTATGCGCGCATATTTTTTAAAACGCCGCGCAGCTTATCGGTGCCGATATGCGGCTTTGAGAGATACAGTATATCCTCCGGCGCGCCAAACCGAACAAGCTGACGGAAAACAAACGGAATGCGGCCGTCGCTCACGCCGGTGGTCAGCTTTCCGTCGGAAAACGCCCCGGCGCCTCCTTCGCCGAACTGAACATTCGACGACTCGTCGAGGACGCCCGTCTCCCAAAATGCGGTAACATCACGGACGCGCTCCTCAACCGGCCTGCCTCGTTCTATGATTGTACACGGAAGACCCGAGTCGGCAAGGCACAGTGCCGCAAAAAGTCCGGCAGGCCCCATGCCGACTATAACGGGACGCACATCAGCGTTTAAGCAACTAAACGGGAAAGCGTATAGATCAGGCTCATACCTCCCGATAGCGAGCTTTGTATTTTTGAGAAGTGATTCTTCATTTTGCACAGATATAGCGGCCGTTGCGACAAAAAAGACGTCAGGCTTCTTGCGCGAGTCCACACTGAGACGCAAAAGACGAAATTCGGTGATATCGGACAACGAGATCCCGAGCATTTGCGCCGCCGCCGGTAAAAGCCCGTCTCTGCCTTTTGCGGCGGGACATCTGATGTTAGACAGCTTGATCATCACTATTCTCCTTCCGCGGAGGAAAAATTGCAAAAGCATATGTTCAGGTCGACGTTCCCTTCAATGCCGGAAACCGCGCCTGTGTTCGAATACTGCCAAATGTCGAGATCGTAACTCAGATCCGGTACATCGGCGTCATACTGAGCCATCCAGAATATGTAGTCGGAAAGTGCGCCCGCATCGAGCCCCGACGACGAATCGGTCGGATTGAAATAAAATGCCGCCGTGTAACCTGAGTTCTCGATCTCCTCGCAGAAAGCGGCGCAAAATGCGGTGACGTCGCCGCCTTCTATATCGCGTGTGCGGGACGTGTCGGCCGTCTGACGCTCCCAGTCTATCACCAGAGGGTATGTGATCTCATAATCTTCCGCGATGCCGAGCAAAAACTGCGCCTCCTCGACAGCCTCCTCGGCCGTTATTGCCTGTGAGTGGAAATAAAGCCCGACGTCAAGTCCCGCCGCAAGCGCCGCCGCAATATTGTCTCGGCACATCGGATCTTCAACGAGATTCGGCGTCTCATATCCGCGCAGGCCGGCGCGGATGATCGCAAAATCTATGCCGTCCGCCGCGACGGCCTCCCAGTCTATTTCACCTTGGAATCGCGATACGTCTATACCGTAAAAGACGTCGCCGTCATAGTATATCCGCCCGCCTTCGCTCGAAAACAGCCCCGCGTCAAGCTCTATGGTCTCCGGAGACGGATCTAAAACATCACCGTCGTCGGATATTGACTGAGAGTCCGGCGACGAGGCGTCGCTCTGCTCGGATAGCTGAGGGACGTCGGCCGAGACCGAGAGGGACGATGCGCCCTCTGTCTCGCCGCGGCCGTCAACACCCGCCCATATGACTGCTATAACCGCCGCGACGATTATAAAAGCGGCAATAAGCCATATTTTTGAGGAAGCAGAGGATTTTTTTGCGTGTTTCGGTTTGTGACCCATTTGAAAGCTCCGTTCTGCCGCCCTGAATACACGGTGGATTAAAGACCACCCCCGGCGGCTTTTGCTTTATCCGTATACGCCCGCAAGACGTATACGGCTGCACAGTAAAATTTATAATCTATTATAAATTAAAGCCCGCCTTTTGTCTATGCATTGAGCGGAAAACGGCCGATATGAGGCCGTTTCTCGTTTCCAAACTACCGCACTTTTCGAGGTGTAACCGCCTAACGCCGTATCGCCCGGAGCTTTTCCGTAAACACACCTGCAAGCTCCGTAACGCCGTCAAAATCGACGTGCGGATTGTATATCTTTTCAAGCTCATCGTGAAGCGCTCCTGCCTCCGAAAGATTTGCAAGCGACTCTCCCATAAGCATGTCGTAGCTCTGCCTGATGCGCTTGACGCGCGGGCGGAGCTCACGCACCGCCTCGCGGTCGAGCATAGCGTCCAAACGAACGCGCCTTGCCGCTTTTAGCGGACACGGAGTTTTTGATGAATGGCTTACAAACGCGAGCGAGAGCTGCGGTATTACTATGTGCTCGGCGTTTTCCGGCAGGAGAGGGGACATACATTCGATTACATCATAGCCGCGGAGCAGGGCGTGATTTTTCAAAATTCCAAGCATATGCGACGCCATGCCAAGCCCGTTCTCAAGAACATATACTCGCTCTGCCAGCGTATCGATCGTGTCGAAATATTGGATGATCCCGTCGCATGATATCGCGCTGATAAAGCGCTTTTTTACGCTGCCGCCGCTGGCAGCTCGCTTGAATTCGCGCCTTGCGATACCGGCCGCGCGCTTTTCAATGGCCTCGGCAATACTGTCGGTCAAAAACATAGAGGAAAACTTTCCGGCGACAGCGCCGCAGCCCGAAAGGTAGGCGTACGCTCTGGAATAGCACGCCTTGTAGGACAGCGTGACAGCCGCGATCTCCGGGAGCAGGTCCTGCAAGGCGTCAGTATCGTAAAACCTGCCGATATTGATGTATGCGCCGGCGCTGCCCGTAAACGGCGGCTCAATGATGTGCGGCGCCGTACCGTCGACGAAAGCGACGCCTATTTCAGGGAAATATACGCCGTCCAGCGAGCCCGGGTCGCCCGAGCAATGTATGTACTCGGCGAAAAGTCCGTCGTCCTCCATGTTTTTCGCTATCGTTTTCATGAATGTCGATTTGCCGCATCCCGGCCCGCCCTTTAAAACGTACAAAAAATCGTGCGCATCGTCAGGGAAGTAGTCGTACAGTGAATAAAAGCCCCCGGCGGAGTTTGCACCTAAAAAATAATGAGTGTTTTTATATGTCATATAAACTGCACCTTTCAAAAAAGAATCTTCACTCATTATTATGATAAGAAGCGCCGATTTGCCATAATCGCCGCGCATGAAAAACAGGGGAGGAAATAAAAAGACCGGCCTTTTGCACAAAAGACCGGTCCTTTTCATATCAGATCTTTAAAATCATTTTGCTTAAAATGCCATATCATATCGTTAGTGAGGCTGAAATCGTCAAAAGAGCACTCAATCTCCTCACGCGGAATCCACTGCGCGTCGGCGAGCTCGTCCTCTTCGACAGTGATAGTCTCATCACCGTCAAGCTCAGCGTAAAATCCTGCGAGAAGCGTATCCGTAAGCCCCCACGGCTGAGATCGGTAATACCGTATGTTCTTGATGCGTATGCCTGTCTCTTCAAATGCCTCGCGCCGCGCAGCATCCTCAAGCGACTCGCCGATCTCTGCAAACCCCGCTATAAGAACGAAACGGGCGTTTTTCCTGTTTTTGTATTTGCTCATCAAAAGCCTGTCTCCGTCATAAACCGCAAGGATTATGGCAGGCGATATACGCGGATAGACTGTATTGCCGCACTCTGGACAGTGCATCATGCGTTCTATGCCGTCATGTTCCATTTTGTTGCCGCATACACCGCAGAATCGATTGGTGCGATACCATTTTGCGAGGTGGAATGCCGTTATACCGGCAAAATTCATCGCCTTGCTCATCTGTTTGGAACGGAAAAAATCACTTGTGACCCACGAAAACCGCCTCTCCTCCGGATAGACGTCCCCAATGTATAGAAAGTACCTGTCATCCTCTATGGAAAACAGATAGCGGTACGGGGATGCAATATCATATTCCTCGTATGTCGGAAATGATATGGAGTCTCCGTCGGTCTTTACCAGAAATTCCTTGCCGTTGTAGCAGACGATACGGTCGCCGAGACGCGGGACAAGATCATGATACTCAACGTGATATCGCTGTGGCTCTATATTGTTAAACATTGACAAACCGCCTTTAAAGAAAATTTTATGCAAGATGGCAGGCGCAGAAATGCCCCGTGGCGATCTCCCGGTTTTCCGGAGCGGCCTTTGCACATTCAGCGGTCGCATAGCTGCACAGAGCGCAGTAGCTGCATCCGCCGTTCTTGATGCCTGCGGGCGTATCGTCAAACGACGTGACCTTATGCTCGCGCTGACGGCTGATCTTGGGGTCGGGAACGGGTATAGCCGATAAAAGCGCCTTTGTGTACGGGTGCGCGGGGCGTAAGAATATATCCTCGCAGCTTCCGAGCTCCACGATTTTTCCGAGGTACATAACGCCTATCCTGTCCGATATGTGCATGACGACGGACAAATCGTGCGATATGAACAGATATGTAAAGCCGAGCTGCTCCTGAAGATCCTCAAGCAGATTAATGATCTGCGACTGATATGAGACGTCAAGCGCTGACACCGGCTCATCGCAGACTATGAACTCAGGATTTACCGCGAGCGCGCGCGCGATGCCGATGCGCTGCTGCTGCCCTCCGGAAAATTCGTGCGGATATCTGTAAGCGTCGGTCGAGTTTAATCCGACCGCGTCAAGCAGCTTGAATACGGCCGCACTCATCTCGCTTTTTGTCATGCCGCGCCGAGTGGCCTTTATCCCCTCGGAGATGATGTTGAAAACGCGCATTCGCGGGTCTAGAGAGCCCGACGGGTTTTGAAAAATTATCTGCATTTTGCTGCGGTACGGCTTCATATTTATTCCCGTTATATCAGTACCGTCAAAATATATCTTTCCGCTGTCAGGTTCAACAAGGCGCAGTATCGTCCGTCCAAGCGTCGTCTTACCGCTGCCCGACTCGCCGACGAGGCCGAGGCATTCGCCGCGTTTTATAGACAGCGTGACGTCGTCGACGGCACGGACAAGCGTCTTGTTGCCGCGCACGTCCTTTGAAGGGAACGCTTTTTTGAGGTTTTCTATGTAAATAAGGTCTGTACTATCCATTTAAACAGGCCTCCTTGTCGGCGTTTTCAAGAAGCCAGCAGCTCGCCGTGTGCCCGTCGGATACCTGGTGAACGGGCGGTTTCGACTTGCGGCATATGTCCATACAGTGCGTACACCTTGGATGGAATACGCATCCGTCAGGAGGGGAAAACGGATTTATCGGCGTGCCGTATATCGGCGTCAGCCGGTCTTTTGAAAGCAGATCGGCTTTAGGTATCGCGTTTATAAGCCCGACGGTGTACGGGTGAGACGGGGCGTAAAATACGTCGTCGACCGTACCCTGCTCCATGATATACCCGCCGTACATAACAGATACCCTGTCACATATATCGGCCACAAGTCCGAAATTGTGTGTTATAAAGATTATCGACATTCCCCTGTCGTTTTTGACCTGCTTTAAAAGCTGGACTATCTGATCCTGTATAGTCACATCGAGCGCCGTCGTCGCCTCGTCGGCTATCAGCAGCTTCGGATTGCACAAAAGAGCTATAGCTATCATGACCCTCTGCTGCATCCCGCCCGATAGCTCGTGCGGATACCGACGCATAATATTTTCAGCGTCGTGGATACCGACGGAGCGCAGCATCTCGACAGAGGCCGAAACCGCGTCGGCCCGGCTTATCTTCCGGTGAGCGTAAAGCGTTTCGGTAAGCTGTGCACCTATCGTAAACACGGGGTCGAGGCACTGCATCGGATTCTGGAAAATCATGCCTATCTCACTGCCGCGGAAGTCCTGAAGCTCCGCGCGGGAAAAAGACAGCACGTCTTTGCCCTCAAATCGGATGTCGCCGCCGGTAACTTTGCCCGGGGAAGCGAGCAGCTGCATAACGGCATATGCGGAAGCGCTTTTTCCGCTGCCGGACTCGCCGACAATGCCCATGACCTCGCCTCGGTATACGTCGTAGCTGATGCTGTTTACGGCATGTACAACGCCGTTTTTAGACGGGAACACAACGCTGAGGTTTTTGATTTCAAGAAGTTTATCGGTATTTGTCATCGAGAGTGTCTTCTCCCTCCGTACTAATTACTTGTCTCTGATGCTGGGATCAAGCGCGTCCCGCAGGCCATTTCCAAGGAAATTAAGCGATATGACGCACAGCATAACGGCAAGACACGGTATAAGAGCAATGTGAGGATAGGCGCGGAGCGCATTATACCCGTATGATACCATAGAGCCCCATTCAGGTTCGGGGGGCGCAAGCCCGATCCCTATATATCCTATAATGGTACACATAAGAATAGCTTCCGCAGCCGTATTTGAAATATATATAAGCACAGGCGCTGCAACGTTCGGGATAACGTGGCTCACAATTATATGGAATTTGCTGACACCGAGCGCCCTCGCCGCCTCTATGTATTCAGAACTCATGATACTCATAACGGACGTACGCAGAAGCCGTACAAACGGCGGAACGAGCGCAATTGCCATGGCGTACATGAAATTGCCTACGCCGAATCCGAGCGTATACTCGACGACGATTGCCAGAATGATAGTCGGTATGGCCGCTATTGCATCGATAATTCTCATGATGATCATATCGACCGTGCCGCCTATAAAACCGGAGACAATGCCGATTACACCGCCGATAAAAACAGAATAAAATATAGCCGTAAACGATATGCGCAGTGTCGCGCGGCCGCCGTATAGCATGCGGGAGAGCATATCACGCCCGAGCATATCCGTACCGAGCGGGTGCTCGGCCGACGGGCCTTCATGTATACGATCCATCGACATCGTAGTGTAATCCCAGTCGGTGATAAGCGGTGCGGCTATACACATCACGCATATAGTTATAAACACGATAAAACTTATAACTGCCAGCGGGTTTTTCAGCAGTACACGCAGACTCTCTTTCCAGAGACCGGGACTCAACTGCAAATCGGCCTTATCGGAAGACTTTTCTTTAACATCATGCTTCAACGTTGTCCCTCCTTGGCTTTTGCGACGCTTTTGTGTACTGCGTGCGCATCTTTGGGTTGAATATCATACACATAATATCGGCGACTATGCCAAATATCATTAGGAGAAGCGATATAATAAG
>CALXCR010000053.1 GCA_944386855.1 uncultured Oscillospiraceae bacterium | reverse complement strand
GGTCGAGGGATACGACCCTCTTGCCCTTTAGAGTTTCGGGAACGTCGCCCGTTACAACGCGCTGGGCAAGTCCCTCGGCAATTGCCGTTTTGCCGACGCCCGGCTCGCCTATGAGCACCGGGTTATTTTTCGTACGGCGGCTTAAAATCTGAACGACCCGCTGTATTTCGTCTTCACGGCCTATAACCGGGTCGAGCTGGCCTTTTATTGCGGCATCTGTCAGATCGCGGCTGAACTGATCGAGCGTCTTGGTATCCGAAAAACGCCTGTCACGCTCGGCGGATACTCCCTGCTTCTGATAATCACGACTGTTAAATGTATCGATTATATTCGTATAGAGCCTGTTGAGGTCGGCTCCCGTAGCCGTAATGATCTTCGCCGCGACGCTGTCGCTCTCGCGCAGTATGCCAAGGAGCAGATGCTCCGTACCTATATAATTATGGCGCAGGCGGTTTGCGTCAGTGAGCGCAAGCTCTATGATCCTCTTCGCCCTCGGAGTAAGCCCCTGCTGGGTCGTGCTGCCGGCTTCACCGCGGCCTACCATTTTCTCCATGAGTGCTTTTACCATTTCTTTATCTATTCCCGCGTCATGCAGCACTTTTGCCGCAAGACCCGTATTGTCGTTCATTATACCGAGCAGAATATGCTCGCTGCCGACATAGCCATGCCCCATTTCAGCGGCGGCCTCGTGCGCATACTGGAGAGCGGCTTTAGCTTTTTCTGTGAATCTGTCTTCAAATCTCATTTCTCTTCACTCCCGTTCAATGCATTCCATCATCTGTCTGATTTTTATTTGGGTCTGCTTGTCTTTTCAATCGGAATTTTACCTTAAATTATTATGGACGGAATGATATCCGTCCATAACTTTTACTCCGCTTTTTCCTCTCCGTTCTCAAGCTCCTTGATCTTCTCGCGAAGCTCAATGGCTTTTTCGTAATTCTCCTCGCGCGCCGCGGCTTCCATCTGATTCCTCAGCTCATTAAGCTGACGGCGGCGGCTCATCTCAGGGTCGACCGGCTGGTCGCTGTGAGAAACTTCCGGCGCAGAGGCCGGAGCGCTTTCAGTTGCCGACGGATGAGCGCCGAGCATGATATTGATCCTGGGCAGGAGCATTGTCGGCATTCTGAATCCGAAATCGTCCCAGCCACTGAGGAAACGGTCGCGTCCGAAAAGGCCGCTGAACATATTTTCCATATCGGCAAACATGTTTTTCGTATTCATATAGTCGCCGCTATTCTCAAACTCTCTTGCGCACTCCGAACAGAGATGCTTTTCAGTTACATTACCGTTTATATTTGAAGAATAATAGTAGTTAGCTTCGTTCTTTCCGCATTTTTCACACTTCATTATAAAAATCCCCTTTCAAATTATGCTTACAAGCATATGTTTAAGTATATTTGCCCTGACCGCATCGCGGTCTGACGGCGTTATCTGCTTTAACGCCTGATTGCCAACTGCCGCCATTATAAGCGACGCACTTTTCTGGTCGATGGCATTTGCGGCAAGCAGGTTCTTGAGCAGCGCCCTTGTTGAACCTAAATCTATCTTATCACCTATGGCGTTTATGGTGTGCATCACAAGCTGTTTTGAATCCATCGCTACTCTCCGTATCCTGATGTATCCTCCGCCGCCTCTTCTGCTCTCTACCACATATCCGTTTTCCGGAGAAAAACGCGTCGAGATAACATAGTTTATCTGACTTGGCACGCAGTTAAACTTGCCGGCTATTTCCGACCTCTGCAGTTCGGCCTTGCCGTCGGCCTCATTCAGCGCCTCATTTATAAAATCGGCTATCATATCTGTTATTCCCATCGTCGCTTTCACCTTCCTTTTGGGTCTGTTTATTTTCTTTTTTGACTTTGACTTTCTTTGACCTTTCGAGTATTATAATATACTTCTTTTGGATTTGGTGCAACTTTGACTTTGACTTTCTTTGACCTTCATGCGGCATCTGGAGTCGGTTATTTTAATTTAGCTCCTGATTGCTCACTTTTTTGCGTTTTTTCAAAGTTTTTTGAGGTTTTTGAAATTTTATTTTTCGTCATGAATCTATCGACGTGTTCTGACGATCTCTCTACCGAGTTTATAGCGGTGTAGTCTCTGTTTGGCTTCATAGCGGCACTCCTTTTGGCATATTTTGCCCAACTGTGAATATTTTATGTATTGTTAGGTAAAATTCTAAAAATTGCATTTGCATTTTGCGATTTTCGTGTTACAATGCTAGTGGACTAGATATAACAGTCATTTTATAGTTTTATAGGAGGTACATAGATATGGCTCACATCATTAACGACGACTGCATTTCCTGCGGCGCTTGCGCCGAAACATGCCCTGTTTCCGCTATTGCGGAAGGTGACGGCAAATACGTTATCGACGCAGATACCTGCATCGACTGCGGTGCTTGCGAAGGCGCTTGCCCGATGAATGCTATCTCTGCTCAGTAAGTTCAACAAGTGATTAAGGGCGGTATGAGTTTTCATATCGCCCTTAATTTCTGCCGATTTTTGACTTGCCCAAAATCCGACCGGGCGAAACGGAGTATTATATATGTGTTATATTGATGAGCTTTGGCCGGGCGGCCTTAAATTTATAAAATCAGACGAGGTCTTCCCTATCGGCACGGACGCCGTTATGCTCTCGGCGTTTATTGACGCGGAAAATGCACGGAAAGCGATGGATATCGGCTGCGGCGGCGGTATAGTCTCATTGATGCTCGCGTATTCGAGCTCAAAAATCGTGATAGACGCCGTTGATATCCAGCAGGCGGCCGCGGACCTCACGCGCCGCAACGCCGAGATCAACGGCTTATCAGACAGGGTGAACGCCGTCTGCCACGATATACGAAACTACAGGAGTTTCGGCGGCGGCGGAACATATGATCTTGTATTTGCAAATCCGCCGTATTTTCCGGTGAACAGCGGCGCCGTCTCTGCACGCGAGAGCGCCGCCAAAGCGCGCGAGGAGCGCACCTGCACGCTAGATGAACTCTGCGCCGCGGCGTCGTTTTTCACGAGATGGGGCGGGCGGTTCGCGCTCGTACACCGTCCGGAGCGGATGTCCGAAGTATTTTGCGGTATGACGGCACACGGCATTGAGCCGAAGCGTCTGCGCTTTGTTCACGACAAGCTCTCCTCCCCTCCGTGCCTTATCCTCGTCGAGGGGCGAAGAGGCGGCAAGCCCGGGCTTTCTATTGAGCAGCCGCTTATAATACGAAATGAGGACGGCTCGTTTACCGACGAGCTTTTGACGATATACCATAGGAAGGAGGCGCTTTAAATGGCCGGAAAGCTTTTTTTGGTCGGGACGCCTATCGGTAATCTGAGCGATTTGTCCCCGCGCGCTGTTGAAACGCTTGGCAATGTAGATTTCATCGCCGCCGAGGATACGCGAGTGACACTTAAACTACTAAACCATTTTGGAATTAAGAAAAGTCTTGTCTCCTATTACGAGCACAACAAAAAAGAGAGCGGAGAAAAAATCATATCGCGTATTCTGGCCGGTGAGACATGTGCACTTGTGTCCGACGCGGGCATGCCGGCAATAAGCGATCCGGGTGAGGCGCTCGTCGACGAGTGCCGCAGGCTCTCTATTGAGACCGTGGTTATCCCCGGTCCGAGCGCCGTCGTATCGGCGGTCGCGCTGTCCGGTCTGCCGTCGGGACGGTTTACGTTTGAGGGTTTTTTGTCTACCGCAAAAAAGGCGCGGTTTGAGCACCTTAACGCGCTCAAAAACGAGCGGCGGACAATGGTTTTTTATGAAGCTCCGCACAAGCTGATCGCCACGCTGCGCGATATGCTGTCCGTGTTCGGCGACAGGCGTATATCGGTATCTCGCGAGCTTACAAAGCTCCACGAGGAGACCTTACGCTTTACCATCAGCACAGCGCTTGAACATTTTACCCTGAACGCGCCGCGCGGTGAATTCGTACTTGTGATCGAAGGGGCGGCCGAAGATATCAAGCCGGAAATCACGCTTTCCGAGGCGGCCGAAATGGCGGCAGAGTTAATTAAAGGCGGAATGTCCCAAAAAGACGCTGTCAAAAGATGCGCCGAGGAGACGGGATTTTCAAAAAATGCACTTTACAGCGCTGTTTTGAAGATGTAAATTGTCAAATTATACAAATATGATCGGCAATATTTGTCAATTATTTCTCCCTTTTCCCTATTTGTATTAGAGCGTTAATGTGTTACTATACTAAAGTGAGCTTGACCGCATGATACTGCGGCCTTAAAGCTTTAAACGGTTAGGAGGAAAATTGAAATGAAAAAGATTATCACGCTTGTACTTGCGCTTGCCATGTGCCTTTCATGCTTTGCCGGTTGCGGCGGTGAGGACAGCGGCGAAAACGGAAACAGCAACAACAGCAGCAGCGCCACTGCCGAAACGGAATACACCCCCGTTGATAAAATGGCAACCGCGCTTTTAGAGATCAAATCAGGCACGGCTGACGCCGCTGTCGTCGACTCCGTCATGGCCGAGGCCATGGTCGGTGAGGGTACTGATTACAGTGACCTTATGATCGTGGACGGCATCACGCTTGCCGAAGAGGAGTACGCTATCGGCTTCCGCGACGGCAGTACGGCTGTTGAACCTATAAATGAGGCTATCGAGGCGCTTTACGCCGACGGCACTGTCGCAGAGCTCGCCGAAAAATATAATCTCTCCCTTTCGCTTATCGACGAGTTCAAGGCTTCTGAAGAAGAGGGCGTAACGCCTGATACCGAGGCTGACGACTGGGGCGAGATCCAGAATAAGGGTACGCTTGTTATAGGCATTACAGAATATGCTCCGATGAACTACTACGATGAAAACGGCACGCTCGTCGGCTTTGACACCGAATTTGCGCAGGCCGTATGCGACTATCTCGGTCTTGAGGCGGAGTTTATCGTTATAAACTGGGGTATGAAAGAAACCGAGCTCCAATCTAAAAACATCGACTGCCTGTGGAACGGCATGACCGTTACGGAGGAACTTATGGAGAATATAGATTTTTCCGGCTCTTACATGTACAACAAACAGGTTATCGTAATCGACTCTGCAAACGCCGATAATTATACGGACATAGAGTCATTCAAAGGCGCTTCTTTTGTCGCTGAGCAGGGCTCTGCCGGCGAGGGCGTTGTCCAGCAGCTTATCGAGGACGGCACATTATAAACAAAATAAAATCGATAATACGGCGTTACATGAGGCAGGCGGCGAAAGCCCCTGCCTTGCGCCTGTTCTGTAAATCTTCTTATAAGGCGGTACATATATGACTTTTACTGCTGTGACCCTTAAGCTTCTTGAGGGGTTTGAAACCACATTTCTGATATTCATCATAACGCTTGTTGCCGCTATTCCGCTCGGTCTTATCATCTCGTTTGGCTCGATGAGCCGGTTTCGCCCGCTCTCATGGCTTACGCGGACACTGGTGTGGATCATACGCGGTACGCCGCTGATGCTCCAGGTCATTATCGTCTTCTACGGCCCCGGGCTGATTTGGGACAATGTGCGGGGGCTTACGCGCATGTCCTCCGTGCTTGTTGCATTTATTATCAATTACGCGGCGTATTTTTCGGAGATATTCCGCGGAGGCATTGAGGGAATACCGAGAGGACAGTACGAGGCGGGACAAGTCCTCGGTATGACGAAGCGGCAGATCTTTTTTAGGATAATTCTTTTACAGGTCATAAAGCGCATTGTGCCGCCGATGTCGAACGAGATAATCACGCTTGTTAAAGACACGTCGCTTGCGCGTGTCATCGCCGTACGTGAGATCATCATGGAAGCGGAGTCGTTCATATCAACGTACGCCCTTATATGGCCGCTGTTCTACTCCGGCGCTTTTTTCCTCATTTTTTGCGGAGTCCTTACTATACTGTTTCAGTTTATCGAACAGAGGCTCAGCTATTTTAGGGTATAGGAGGGTTTACTGTGTCTGTTCTTGAAGTTTCAAATCTTCAGAAGAGTTTCGGCTCGACCGATGTGTTGAAAAACATAAACTTCTCGCTTGAGCGGGGTGAAATACTCTCTATAATCGGCTCGTCCGGCAGCGGCAAGACGACGCTCCTGCGCTGTCTCAATTTCCTTGAGACGCCGGATGAGGGGATCATTTCATGTAACGGCGATATCCTCTTTGACTCATCTAATCCAAAGACACTGACGGAGACGGAGATAAGGAAAAACAGACTTCATTTCGGTCTCGTGTTCCAGTCGTTCAATCTGTTCCCGCAGTACACGGCGATGAAAAATGTGATGCTGGCAAAGGAACTGCTGGCCAAAGGGCGTCCCGATTATAAATCGAACAAAAAAGCAATACTTACGGAAATCGAAAATGAAGCAAAAGCACTGCTGGCTCAGGTGGGATTGTCCGATAAGCTCTCAAACTATCCGCACGAACTCTCCGGCGGGCAGCAGCAGCGCGTTGCCATCGCGCGTGCGCTTGCACTCAATCCCGAGATACTGTGTTTTGACGAGCCCACATCCGCGCTCGATCCGGAGCTTACTGGCGAGGTCTTAAAGGTAATAAAGCAGCTTGCAGACCGCCATACGACAATGATAATCGTCACCCACGAGATGCAGTTCGCGCGCGAGGTGTCCACAAAGGTTCTGTTTATGGACGATGGGTATGTCGTTGAATACGACACGCCCGAGGAAGTATTCGGCAACCCGAAGGAGGAGCGCACGATCCGCTTTCTTGAGAGATATTCTAACGGGCTTGAATAATTTAAGAATACATACAAAGCCGCTTTTCCATTTGAAAAGCGGCTTTAAGTTTATTTTTCCTGTTGATGCAATATCGGTTTTTACGATATAATTGTTATAGCAATTTATTTATAGAAGGGGGCTTTATGCTATGCCGGTAGTCTACGACCGTATTTTACATAAAGAAAAGCAGAAACTGTTTAAGCCGATGCCGTATATCACAGCGGCTATACCGGCGTGCGTCCTGATCGCGGTATACTTTATATTCCGCTCCAATATGCGATTTGCCGAGGACGTTGTTAACGGTTTTGCTCTTCCCGCAAGGAGAGCGGCCGGATACATATGCTCGTTCGTTCCGTTTTCTGTCACGGAGCTTCTGTTTATCGCGGTGGCAGCCGCCGCCATTGCTTTTATATGCCGGACCGTACTTATAGTCGTGCGCTCGGATGCAAAGCTTCTATCGCTTTTAAAGCGTGTGCTCATTTTGGTAATCATATTGCTGTATTACTACGCATCTTTCTGTTTTTTGTGGAAATTCGACTACTATTCCCCCACTTTTGCCGAAAAATCAGGATTGTTTACCACGCAGTTCACCACCGACGAGCTTATTGAGGTCGCATCATATTTTGCCGAACACGCTTCCCTGCTCGCGTCGGAGATGGAGCGCGACGAAAACGGCAACTGTGATATAGATGTGCCGACAGTTTTTACACAGTATGAACACCTAGATGACGGCGTTCAGAGCGAGTTTAGTTTTCTGCAGGGCGACGTTTACCGTCCGAAGCCGATGCGCCTGTTTTCACAAGTTATGAGCCGCACAGGCTTTACGGGACTGTACGTCTCATACACCGGGGAATCGAACATCAACATTAACGCGCCGTCGTTTACAATACCGTGCACTATCTCGCATGAGCTTGCGCATCAGCTCGGCGTATACGCCGAGGATGAGGCAAACTTTGTAGGTATTCTCGCATGTACGCAGTCCGATAATGATATATATGCCTACTCGGGATATTTTTCCGGCACTATACATCTTTTAAACGCGCTGTATGAGGTCGACCGCGACGCATGGGACACCATAACCTCAAATTTCAGCGATGAGCTGTGGCACGACTGGAACTACAACAACAGCTACTGGGCGGATATGGAGTCTTCGGTATCAGAGGCGGCGTCGGAGGTCTATGATGAGTATCTGAAATCCAACGGACAGGATCTCGGTATTGCAAGCTACTCTAACTGTGTTATACTGCTTGTAAACTATTTTATGTCTGCCGTTTAAGTACACTTAATATGCCTATTTTCACTATGTGATTTCCTTAAAAGAGACCGCAGTCCGGTTTATCGGACTGCGGTCTTGTGCACTTATTATCTCTTTATTCAAACACATTGCCGAGCCTTTCGGCTACCTTTTCCATCTGTTCATCCGTCGGAGTCCAGCTAAACTCTATCTGCACTATGCGGTCTTCATAGCAGAGCATATACGAATTTAACGCTCCCGTCTCCTGTGATATGAGCCGGTATGCCTCTTCCGCTCCCCATGCGGTCGGAGAACATGGCTCGTATATATTCTTTTCTCCCTCTGATATGCCTATGTTATACGTCTTATTTTGCGTGGTGATGAGCTGATTTTTGCACATTTCGTACAGAAACGGCGCTTTTACGAGCGTTATCGTATACTCCATTTCCGGCGCTCCGGACGCGCCTGGCGCGCCGTCTCTCGCATGCTGATCCATGTGGAACTGTCCGAGCAGGAGCGATTCGCTTGCACCGTGTGCTTTTATATATCCGTCAAAATCGGTATCGAGCATATCCTCGACCGTCAGGGGAAGTTCGTTTAAATATGAATCGAATCCGCTGTGCAGGCTGCCATAATCATCCATACTTGATGAAAGCGCCCCGCTTTTTACAAGACTTACCGTTCCGTATACTATAACGCTGAGCATAACAAATGACAGGACAAAGCTCGACGCTACGGTGAGGGTTTTGTTCAGTCCCGCCGGCGCTCTTTTGCGCTTTAAAAGCTGCTTTACTGCATTTACGAGTACAAACAGCGCGGCAAAATACAGCAAAAACAGCAGGGTGATACTGCGCATAAAGACGCTGCCTGTGAGCACGACCGATATAAGCCAGTAAAAAAGCACTGTGAATGCGGCGGCGACGGAAAAATACTGTAGTCCCCTATGCCCGCGGCTCTCTATAAATTCGCTGTGCTTTGCCGCTTTTCTGGCTTTGCGCCGCCATGAAAGGTATCCGAACAGATCAGCCGATGCTAAAAGCAGCATTATGATAAACATCACGCCTGCCGCAAGGCTTGCAGAGTTTGAAAACAGCCCTATCGGGTCGCCGAGTATGCTCGACACAAGCATCGAACACACGAGCAGCGATATGACAAACCACGTTATATACGCCGGCAAAAATACCTTTTTAGCCGCGTTATTGATGTTTTCCACTTTGACCTCAGGCTCGGTCTCTATCGGTATCGGGTCTTCCCTCTCGTTATAAAATATCTGCATCTGCGCCGACGATGCCGCAAGCTTCCAGCCCGTATATTCGCAGTAATCGTTAAATCGCTCCTGCGCCTCGCTCGGATACGGGTCAAATTCGGACGCTTTCGGGTAATAATATACGGCAAACTTAAGCTTTTTAGGCTCTGTTTTCCTGTACTGCCAGAATACCGAGCCTATCTTTTCGAGCATCCAGCCTCTCCCTGCCATCTCCTCCAAATGGCGGGCTATCCCCGTGTAATCGTAAAACGAAAAATACTCAAGTCGTTTCTTTTTCCCTCTCATTTTTGCTCCTCCTCTCCCATGATGCTTCTGTAGTCCGCGATTTGGGCGGCAAGTCTTTCGTATTCTTTACGCAGTGTATCCTCGCCTACAGGTGTCAGGATATAGCTTCTCCTGCGCCCCTCCACCTTTGTCTCGCGGATCATCCCCATCTCAAGAAACTGCTCTAACAGGTTATACAGCGTTCCGGAGCCCACCGTCACCTTGCCGTTTGTCATCGACGGGACGCGGTCTAAAATATCCATACCGTAGCACTCCCGTTTTAAGCACAGCAGGACATAAAACATCTGCTCAGTCAGCGTCTTGAATTTTTCGCGCGCCATATTTCATATCCCCTCCCATTCTCGAATATCGAGTATCGCCGGCAAAAAATATTCTCGAATATCGAGCATCTGTAGTTCGATTATATACTCGATATTCGAGAATGTCAAGTATAAATTTCGGTCTACGCCAGAAGCGGCGCAGACCGTATTATTTTACAGGTTTTCACACTCTTTTACGACGTCGTTCTCCGTCGCCTGCATTGCTTTCAGAGTCTCGTCGAGCAAAGTGTCAAGCTCCCAGCCGAGCATCTCCGCGCCCTTTGCTATCACGTCTCTCGAGCATCCCGCGGCGAATTTCTTATCCTTATACTTCTTTTTAAGGCTTTTGAGCTCCATGTCCGACGTACTCTTTGACGGGCGCATAAGCGCCGCCGCCCATATTAGTCCCGTAAGTTCATCTGTCGCAAACAGTATTTTTTCCATTTGATGTTCCGGCTCGACGTCCGACACAAGTCCGTAGCCGTGCGAGCAAACGGCGTGTATAACGTCCTCTCCGAGGCCGCCGGCGCACAGAAGCTCGGGTGCTTTTTGGCAGTGCTCATCAGGATACTGCTCAAAATCTATATCGTGCAAAAGCCCTACAACGCCCCAGTAGTCCTTATCCTCACTATATCCCAGTCTTTCGGCGAAATATTTCATCACAGCCTCCACCGTGAGCGCATGGCGCAGGTGGAAGGCGTCTTTATTGTATTGTTTAAGAAGCCCATAAGCTTCTTCTCTCGTGATCGTTGTCATATGAAATCTCCTATGCCGTTTTAAAGAAAGCCTTCCCGCAACAGGGAAGGCTTTCGGATTTATTATATCGATTATTCGTCTTCGAGAGCCTTTGCTTCTTCGATGACCTTCTGCTGGACGTTGCCCGGCGCTTCCTCATAGCGCACAAACTTGCATGTAAACGAGCCGCGTCCCTGCGTCATGGAGCGCAGGTCTATCGTATACGAGCCCATTTCGGCCATCGGCACTTCTGCTTCGACCGTCTGCATACCGTCCTCAGCCGTCATTCCCAGCACTGTTCCGCGGCGTTTGGAGCTGATATCGCTCATGATATCGCCGAGGTTAGCGTCGGGGATCGTGACGCGCAGCAGCCCTATCGGCTCTAAGATCGTCGGCTTTGCCTTCGGAATACCATCCTGATAAGCGAGGCGCGCCGCGGTCTGGAACGCCATATCGTTTGAGTCGACCGGATGGTACGAGCCGTCGTACAGCGTCGCTTTAAGTCCGACAAGCGGATAACCGGCGAGGACGCCTTTTGTAACGGCGTTGCGCAGGCCTTTTTCAACTGACGGGAAGAAGTTCTTCGGAACGCTTCCGCCGAATACCTCTTCGGCAAAGATCATATCGTCCTGCTCGTCCTGCGGCTCGAAACGAATCCAAACGTCACCGAACTGACCGGAACCGCCGGACTGCTTTTTATGGCGTCCGTGCGCTTCGACTTTAGCCTTTATCTTCTCGCGGTACGGGACGCGGGCGGGTTTGAGCTCCGTCTCGACGTTGAAGCGGGATTTCAGCTTCGCGCACAGCACGTCGACCTGGATATCGCCGGCGGCGTGGATGACCATCTGCTTCGTCTCGGGATTATTTTCAAGCTCGAACGAGATATCCTCTTCATTAAGACGCGCAAGGCCTGTTGCGATCTTGTCCTCCTGTCCCTTTGTCTTCGGGACGATAGCTACGGAATAGCACGGCTCCGCGATATCAATGGGCTTGAAGGTGACTTCGTTTTTAGCGTCGCACACCGTATCGCCTGTTTTCCACTCCATCTTGCCGATTGCCGCGATATCGCCGCAGACGACCTCTTTTACCTCTGTATTCTTCTTGCCGCACATCGTATAGATTCGGCCGAGCTTATCGGTAGAGCTCGTGCGGGTATTTCTGAGCGAGAGATCGGCGGTAACTTTGCCGGAAATGACCTTAATGAACGAGTATTTTCCGAACTGGTCGGAAACCGTTTTGAACACGAACGCGGCGACAGGGCCGTTTTCGTCGATTTTGACCTCTCCGCCGTCGACAGTCTCGACTGCCGGCATCTCCGCCGGATTCGGGACATAGCTGCATATAGCGTCGAGTATTGCCTCCGTGCCTATATTGCTTGTGGCGGCACTGCAAACTACGGGGATCACGCTGCGGTCTTTGAGGCCGATTTTAATGCCGTTTATAAGCTGTTCCTCAGAGAGCTCCATATTTTCAAAATAAGCTTCCATCAGCTCTTCATCGGCGCCGGCGGCAGTTTCCATAAGCGTTTCTCTGAGGGATGCCACCGTATCGGCGTCCGCAGCCGGGATATCGCCCTTTGTCGTCTTATTGCCGTTTGTAATATACGCGACGTTATGCACAAGGTCGATAACGCCGTCACCGTTTGACGTCGGAACTGTGAGCGCGCACACGATCGAGCCGTATTTCTCCTGAAGGGCGGCTAAAACCGTATTGAAATCGCCGTGCTCTTCATCGACCTTGGATATATTGAAAATGCACGGGAGATTTGCGTTTTTAAGATATTTCCAAGAGCGTTCCGCACCGACGGATATGCCGTCTTTCGCGGTGCAGAATATCATTCCTGTATCGGCAGCGCGAAGCGCCGACATGGTCTCACCGACAAAATCGAAATATCCGGGGCAGTCGAGCACATTTATCTTGCAGCCGCCGAATTCAACGGGCGCGACCGCAAGTGAGATCGATATCTGGCGCTTGATCTCTTCAGCGTCGTAATCGCAGACGGTATTTCCGTCGGTCGTTTTGCCCTGGCGGTCGATTGCACCCGTTACGAACAGCATGCTCTCCGCCATGCTTGTTTTGCCGCTGCTACCATGTCCCAAAAACGCGATATTGCGGATTTTTTCCGTAGTATAGCTCATATGATTTCAGTTCCTCTCTATAAAAATTTCACTTAAAATTATTATACATAGTCGATCTGCGTCAAATGACTTTAACGCAGCACACTTAAAAATTATACACTACGCTTTGTGGAAATACAACATATTTTTGTAAGCTGCAGACTGTTTCCTTATCTTTTCGCCGACAATCTCGCCAAAAGCAGCGTAGCTATCTGCACTGCGAGCATCATTATCAAAATATTTCCGGCGCTTACCGTTGCAAGCTCGTCCCTCCAGCAAATGAACGTCACAAGGAGCATGCCTATAACGGAAGACACTATTGACGCTACCGTCGTTATCGTCGCAATATTTTTAAGCTGTATGCCGCCGATTATGACCTCTGCATACGGGCCGAGTCCCTCTCTGCATATAACAGCGGCCGCAGTGCAGCCCGCAGAAGGCGCTTCATCCGATATCCTGTAGCAGTCCTCCGTCGGGACATATTCCATCTCGTTTAGCGAGATCTTGAATTTCTGCTGTAGCATCGCAGGCGTTATATTGAAATCACGCGCCGCAAGCATCATGTTGACGCGCGCTTTTACAAGCGAGACAAGCGCCGACTGAACAGAATTTGCCGGTATGTAATTGATGGAAAATACGGCTTTCAGTTCCCCGTTTATCGCGAGATAAACGGCGCTTTTCATATTGAGGCTGTCAGGCACTCTTATGCCCATAAGACTCATAAATCCGGCAGAACCGACGTAAACCTGATCCCTCGATATCACACCGCCGATGCCTCCGCCCTCATAGCAGGCAAAATCATCGACTCTCGACACTTGTCCGTTCTGCGAGAGCAGAAGCTCGTTAAAGCATTTCGTAAGGCCCGAGCCCGAGGCGGAAATGAGACTTGCGGCGTACACTATCGCCTTATACTGGGATATACCCTCAAAAAGCTTTATGCCGCCGAGAGACACGGTCCCTGTGGGGAACAGATCCTCATCTGTTATCAGAGCACCGTCGGCGTTGAACATGTCGCACGCGCCGCCCCAGCCGGCCACTACGCCGCCTGATTTTCTCGTTTTGCGCGCCGTTATATAAAACGGCATATTGTACGCCATCGTCGCCGACAGCGACGTCGCGACCGCTATGATCGCCGCAAATGTGTATGTGAAGTCGTGTACTCTGCCGCGGACTATCGAGGAGAGCATCGCAAGAACTACGGCGCCGAGCATAAACAGCGGCGCGGCCTTTGAGTAAGCCGACTGAGCGATATCCTCCTGCGTGAGGTTTTTATAAAACCCGTCGAGCGACGTCGATTTTTTAAGCACCTCCATATCGTCGATCTTCCCGTACTCTGATATGACGCTGTACGGATTCCCCGACGACAGAGCCGTTTTCAGCGAATAAGCTATGCCCATATAGTACAGCCTTCTGCCTCTGAGCGCGTAATACACGGCGAATGACGCGAGCGCGCAGAACGGCAGGCCGTTTTCCACGCTGCCGCCGCCGAGTGTAAGGAATGCCTGCAGGCAGATCACTATATTTGAGACAAATATAAGAGACTCGGCGCCCGGCTCTGCTTTTATAAAATCTTCCAAGCCGTCCGCCATTACCTCGACTCCGATAAGCATCGTTATTATCTGGCCTATGAGGAGAATACCGGCCGCCGTTACGACGCTGATCGGCAGTATATTAAACTCAAATCCGAGGGTTATGACAGCCAATATGACGCTAACGGCAAAAGAAGCCGAACAGCGCAGTGACAGCGCTTTGTTTCCTCTTATTATCCTGCGGATCTCGTCTGCAAAATCCGGCGTTTCCCACTCGTCATCGGCCGGCTCGTACTCATCCGCCTCGTCATATTCGTCGTACTCATCGTACTCGTCAAATCCGCCGGAAGCGCCGTCGATGTGCTCTATAACGCCACCTGTCTGCTGTCTCGGGCGATCCGCCGACGGTGCTGACGCAGCAGACTCCGGCCTTTCGGCCGTATCAAACCTTACAGCCGCATCACGCTCCGGCGCAGTTTCGCCGTGATCGTCATATTCATCATACTCGTCGCCGTACTCATCATATTCGTCATACTCATCGCTTGCCGGCGCTTTTTTGCCGCCTCTCAGCCTTGCGGCGAGCCTTGAGAAAATAGACTGCGACGGTTCGTCTTCATACTCGTCGTATTCATCATACTCGTCGTAATCGTCATATTCATCGTACTCATCGTACTCGTCATATTTCGGTGCGGCGGCTCTGCGCGGTGAGGAAAAGGCTCTTCTGTCCGATGCAGGCGGCGTCTGAGTCTGCCTCTCCGCCGAAAAGGCGGCGTAATCGAACGGCTCAAAGCTGTCGTCCGTATCGTTTATCTCGCTGTTTGAAATACGCGCGGACGTCTGCCTGCCGGCGGCCGGCGTCGTATTCCGAGCGCGCGGCGGCTCGTCCGCCGTGTTTTGCCGGCGTGCTTCTCTTGTATCCGCGCCGTCGTTTTTACTGTTTTCCGACACATCTGGTATAGATCCGGTCACTTCTTTGATGATCTGCTCCGTTTTTTGCTCGAGCTCATCCGACGGAGTCTTTTTATCGCCTGAGATATACGCCGAGCCCTTATACTCGGCCAATATTGATTCCAGCGAATAATTCTCGTCGATATCAAAGATATCATCGTAATTCTTTGCCATTATATCTTTACCCTCTCAAGTATACTTTATTTTTCGCGCTGTCTTACCGCCTCGTAAATCACTATCGCCGCTGACGCCGACGCGTTTAGAGACGAGACTTTGCCGAACATCGGTATGCTTATTTTAAAATCGCAGTTTTCCGCGACAAGGCGGCTCATTCCCGTGCCCTCCGAGCCGATAACTACCGCGCAGGGGCCTCTAAGATCGGCTTGCCACAGCGGAGTATCACCGTCCGCCACCGTGCCGAACACCCAGACGCCGCGTTTTTTCAGTTCTTTTAACACGGCCGTTATATTCGCCTCACGCGCGACGTTCATATATTCCACGGCGCCGGCCGACGTCTTTCCTACTATGGCCGTGATCCCGGCGCTTCTGCGCTTTGGGATTATTACGCCGTGCGCCCCGGCGGCCTCCGCCGTTCTTATGACGGCGCCGAGGTTGTGGTGATCCGATATCTCGTCGCACACTATAATGAGCGGTTCTTCTCCGCGCTCTTCAGCCGCGGCGAATATATCGTCTATCGTGCAGTATTCTTTTACGGAGGCAATGGCTATTACCCCCTGGTGCGCGCCCGTGACGCTCATCGAGTCGAGCTTTCTCTTATCAGCATCTGCCACAACAGCACCCGTCTCTTTCGCAAGCGCCGCTATATGGTTAAGCGCCGGGGTGCGCTCGCCTATGGCGATATACACCTTATCTATCGCCCTGCCTGCGCGGAAAGCCTCCGTCACCGCGTTGCGCCCTTCTATAATACCTTCGTACCGCTCGTCGATCCGTTCACCTGCATGCGTGCCGCTGTCTCCATGGTACGGGTCATAATGGCGAGCGGGCGGGCGTCTTTTACGCCCGTCGCCGCCGCTTTTATTGAACCCTCTGTTATTTCCCGGCATATTCCTTTAATACCTCCGCCATGTCAAGTCGCTCCCACGGGAGGTCGAGATCGGGTCTTCCAAAATGCCCGTATGCCGCGACCTGAGTATATATCGGATTGCGCAGGCCGAGTTTTGATATGATCTTCGCCGGGCGCATATCAAAATTTTCTACAACTATCTTTGATATTTCTCTGTCGTCTATGACTCCCGTACCGAATGTGTCTACAAACACCGAGACGGGCTTTGCGACACCTATGGCGTACGCTATCTCTATCTGGCATTTCGCCGCAAGCCCTGCGGCCACGATGTTCTTCGCTATGTATCTGGCCATATACGCGCCTGAGCGGTCGACCTTCGACGGGTCTTTGCCGGAGAACGCGCCGCCGCCGTGGCTCGCAGCACCGCCGTAAGTATCGGCAATAATCTTGCGCCCCGTGAGCCCCGAATCTCCTACAGGTCCTCCGACGACGAATCTGCCCGTCGGATTTACAAAGAATTTCGTGTTTTCGTTTATAAATTCCGCCGGTATGGTCGGCTTTATGACCGTCTCGACAATGCTCTCGCGCAGGTCGTTTATCGTAACGTCCGGCGAATGCTGCGACGAGACGACTATCGCGGGACATCCAAGTATCTTCCCGTCAGCGCCGTATTCGACCGTTATCTGCGTTTTGCCGTCCGGCCGCAGAAACGGAAGCGTCCCGCTTTTTCTGACATGGGCGAGCCGCCGCGCAAGCGCATGAGCCATAGATATAGGCGCGGGCATAAGCTCCGGCGTTTCATTGCAGGCATAGCCGAACATCATGCCCTGATCTCCCGCGCCCTCGTCCGACTCATCGTCAAACGCGCTGTCAACGCCCATCGCGATATCGGGGCTCTGCTCGTCTATCGATGTCATGACGGCGCACGCCTTGTAATCGAATCCGTATTCGGGGTTGTCGTATCCTATTTTTTTAATAGTCTCTCTCGCGATTGACGGGATATCGACATAAGACGAGGTCGTTATCTCCCCCATGACGAAAACCATTCCCGTGGTCGCTATCGTCTCACAGGCGACCCTCGCGTTTTTATCGTCTTTTAATATTGCGTCAAGGACCGCGTCCGATATCTGGTCGCAGACCTTATCTGGATGGCCTTCCGTAACCGATTCCGAGGTAAAAACTCTGTTTAGCACCGTAGCCAAGCCTCCCATTATTCACAATTTTTTGATTGTGCCCCGCGCCTCCCACGGCGGGGACAAGCGTGTCGTTTTTTTGTACGCACACACTACATAATATCACACTTGCTTAAAAACTAAAACCCTTTTTTCTTAATCTTAGAATAATTATTTATTAATAAAATATGAATCAGTGGACTTTCGAGCTAAAAAGGGTTAAAATAGTTTTTAAGTGACCTTGTGTACATCATTTTGGGAGGTTTTAACTTGAAAGCTATAACCCGCGCAATAGACCGTTTCTGTTACAGACATCCGAATTTCGGCATACCGAATCTCATGCTGTACATCATCATCGGCAACGCGATAGTATTTGTATTTTCAATGATGGACAGAACGAATACGTTTCTATATTACCTTTACTTTAATCCCGCGCTTATCATGCAAGGGCAGGTATGGCGGCTTGTTACATTTATTTTTGTGCCGATGTCTACCGATATCTTTTGGGAAGCGATATCGCTGTACTGCTATTACTCCATAGGCAACCTCCTCGAGCGGTTCTGGGGGCCGGGCAAGTTTACACTGTACTATATCGGCGGCGTCGTATCCACGATCATTTACGGGATACTGGTATCGCTGTTCTTTTCCGACACGATTATTCAGTATCTTGTCTTCCTGGACGGGTTTTATATCAACCTCTCGCTGTTTCTCGCACTTGCGGCAGTCGCGCCGGATATGCAGTTTCTGTTTTTCTTCATTATACCGATCAAGGCAAAATACCTCGCGATATTCACGGTCGTGCTCGAGTTCTGGCAGACTATCAGAAATCCTTTCCCGCTCAATCTTCTGCCTTTAGTCGCGTTTTTGAATTTCATATTCTTCTGCGGCGGATACATCTGGAATAACGCGGGGACATTCAGGCGATCACATTCGAAGCAGGCATCGCGATTCCGGGCGACGGTCAAGCGGGCTCAAGACGAGCAGGCGGCCCGCCCTTACAAGCACAAATGTGCCGTTTGCGGCAGAACCGATGTGTCGAATCCGGAGCTGGAGTTCCGCTACTGCTCGCGCTGCGCCGGATATCACTGCTTCTGTGAGGATCACATCAACAACCATGTCCATTTTACGGAATATCCGAATAAAAACCGAAAGCCGAAGAGGGTTTACCTCTTCGGCTTTTTGCGTCTGCCGCTTAGTCTGTAATCTTAGTCCCTATGTTCTTATCCTGACGCCACCGGGGCGGTTCTCCGTCATCGCCCCAGTATTCGTCGATAGAGGCGATTTTCCCCTCTGCAATGCGGAAAAATGAAACCACATGAAACGATAACTTGCCGCCCTTTTCAAAAACACGGGCGGCTGTGACGGTGCAGTCATCGGCCGTGACAATCTTTTCCACTTTACCGTCCCATTTGCCGGGATAATCGCAGTTGGCGCGGATAAATTCCTCCACGGTAAAATGTTCATTTGTATTATGCCAGTTCACAAAGGCCGTGGAATGGAAAAAACGACGGATCGCATCCGCATCCTGCCTAAAAACGGCTGACCAATATCCTTCTATATCCACTCTTATTTTCCCCCCTGTAGAAAGCCTTTTTTAGAGTTCAGGCTCGATTATCGTACCGCCTCCGACGACTGTCTCGCCATCATAGAACACGCCCGCCTGACCGGCCGTCGGCGCACGCTGCGGCTCGTCAAACAGGGCTGTGACTATGCTGTTTTCGGACGGAAATACGGTTGCCCGCGCCGTTTTCTGGCTGTAGCGTATCTTCATATCGACGCGCATCGGAGAATCAAGCCTCTCGATAGATATGAAGTTTACATCGCGCAGCGCAATCCTGCTTACATAGAGATCGGCCTCATCCCCGAGCACTATCCGATTGTTTTCGAGGTCTTTTCTTATGACATAAAGCGGCCTTCCGGCGCTCACCCCGAGTCCGCGCCGCTGGCCCGTCGTATATCCCGTGAGCCCGCGATGGCGGCCGAGCACATTGCCGTCTTTATCGACAAAGTCACCCTCGGTATCCTTGTAGCCGCAATAGCTCTCAATAAATTTTTTATAGTCTCCGTCCGGTATGAAGCATATATCCTGACTGTCGGCCTTACGGCTGTTTACAAGCCCGCTTTCGTCCGCTATACTGCGCACCTGTGCTTTTGACAGCTCGCCTATCGGAAAAAGCGCCATGGCAAGCTGCTCCTGAGTGAGCGAATACAGCACATAGCTCTGATCCTTTGTGTGGTCCAAGCCTTTTAAAAGCAGCCATCTGCCGGTTTTTTCGTCATACCTTACGCGCGCGTAGTGCCCGGTCGCGACTTTATCAAAGCCAAGGCGTGCGGCTTCTTCAAACAGTTTACCGAATTTTATATGGCGGTTGCACTCTATACACGGGTTCGGAGTCTCTCCTTTTATGTACGACGACACAAACTTATCGACGACTTTGCGCTCAAAATCGGCGGAATAGTCGCTTACCGTGTATTTAAAACCAAGTGTAGCCGCAACATTTTCCGCGTCGTTTATATTACCGTCGGAACGGCACGCGCTCTCGTCAAAGCGCGCCGTATCGGTGACCATTTTAAGCGTTATACCCTCTACGTCATAGCCCTGTTTTTTCAGGATATACGCCGCGACGGAGCTGTCTACGCCTCCGCTCATTGCGACAAGCGCTCTCATTCGCTTTTCACCTCCGCAATATCACATATGACCTTTCCCGCTATCATCATGCCGGCAACAGGCGGGACGAACGATATCGTCGCCGGCGGGATTTTTCTGCCGGTTTGGGCAGGCGACGCTCCTTCCGGCCGCTTTTTCGGCTCTTCAGGCGAGTAGAGAACGGCAAGCTTTTTAATACCGAGCTTTTTGAGCTCCCTCCGCATGACTCTTGCAAGCGGGCAGCCTGACGTCTTATATATGTCGTCCACTCGAAACCGCGACGGGTCGAGCTTATTGCCCGTTCCCATGCAGCTTATGAGCGCCGTACCCGCATCCTCGCACAGCTTTGCGATAAGCAGCTTTGAAGTGACGGTGTCTATAGCGTCGACGACGTAGCGGTATTTTGAGAAATCGAAATTGCCGGCCGTTTCGGCGCTAAAAAACAGATTGTGCACTGTCACGCGGCAATTTGGGTTTATATCCAGTATGCGGTCGCGCATTACGTCCGCTTTATTTCTACCCAGGGT
>CALXCR010000052.1 GCA_944386855.1 uncultured Oscillospiraceae bacterium | reverse complement strand
CGTGCCGTTTATCTTCTCTTCGGTAAGCGAAACCGTTTTGCGGTAATTCGACACTACGATCGGCGAATCCGCTCCGAGGCTTCCGAGATCCGGCGAGACGGTTATTTTATCGCCGTTTATCTCACCGTTCGGGACAAGCGGCAGTACGATGAGCACACGTCCGTCCTGTACACGCGGGACATAGCCGTCCCTGTACGCCCTGTCCATACCATCGTACCTGTTATCGGTATCTATCTCGAGGAAGATCGGCATATCGTATTCCGGCATGTCGTCCGATGAACTGTCGGCCGAACTGTCCGTTATGCCGGACTCAATTCCGTCATCCGCCGATACCGCCGTATCCTCTGTCGCGGTATCGGATGCAAACGCCGGCGAGACCGCTCCGAAAACGACGGCTTGCAGCAGCAAAACGGCAATGCATACTTTAAAAACTCTTTTCACGCTCAACACCTCTCTGGTCATCAGGATAAATCTATTACGGCGGCGGTTTTCATCTCATCCGGAACTTCTTTATCGCCGCTCAAATACACTAGCAGACTGCCGTGCGGCCTGAGATTTCGCACCGCGTCCCATAAAAACGACCTGTCGCGCAGCGAAAGACCGCCCGTGAAATCCTCAAATATCAAAATATCGGGCGCTTTCACCATAGCGCGGATGACGGCGCACGCTTTAAGCTGTACCGCCTTCAAAAACCTCGGCCGGCTGTACAGCGCGTCCGTGACGCCGACGGTCTCCGCCGCCTCTCTCACCTTTTCCGCCGCCTGCTTTTTGTCGAGTCCCGCGGCAATAAGCGGAAGCGTCACGCCGTCTATGACCGGCATCTCCTCGATAAACGCGGCGTCCTCGGGCATGATACCGAGGCTTTTTCGCACGATCTCCGCCGGACGGCCGTAGAGGTCCTCACCCATTACGCTTACCGTGCCGCTGTCGGGGCGGCGCGCGCCCGTCAGCATATAAAAGAGCTGTTTCCTCACGCCCTGCGGCGCGCTGATAAAAATATCGTCATTCCAGCCGCCTTTAAACGAGAGACCGCTCACTATCCTGTCGCCCGCCTGTCCGATGAGGACGACGTCGCAAACCTTAAGCATACTCATTCTCTCACCATCGTCATGACGCCGGCGTCCATCTCGCACACGGTATCGCACAACTCGTCTATATCCACCTGGTTGTGGCTTGCGAGCAGTATCGTTTTGCCCTCCTCACGCCACTCCTTTATAATGCTTCTGATATGTACGACGCCGTGCTTGTCAAGCCCGTTGAACGGCTCGTCGAGGATAAATATCTGCGGGTCCTCCATCATCGCCTGCGCAAGACCGAGCCTCTGCCTCATGCCGAGGGAATATTTGCCCACCGGCTTTTTCATATCGGGGTCGAGCCCCACGCGTTCTATCGCGTTTCTTATGACTGTATCGTCTATCTTCCGCTGAAGCGACGCTAAAAGCCGCAGATTTTTCGTGCCGGATATATTGGGCAGAAAGCCGGGAGTCTCGATGATAATGCCGACATCTTCGGGAAAGTCCGTTTCCTTGCCGACTTCTTTGTAGTTTACGAATATCTGCCCGCTCGTCGGCTTTAAAAATCCGCAGATGCACTTCATAAGGACGGTCTTGCCTGAGCCGTTGTTTCCCACGATGCCGTGGATCTTCCCTATCTCAAAGCTCCGCGACACGTCCTTTAAGACCTCCTCCTCGCCGAAGGATTTGTATACGTTTTTCACCTCGATAACAGCATCCATATCAGTTCTCCGTCCCCCTGAAATTGAAGTTGTACGATTTTACCGCACGCAGAGCGGAAATATAGCCGACTGCGATTATGACTCCGAATATCGCAAAAGACTCCCACAGCTCGGGCAGCAGGTCGTAGCCGAAATTATGCATATGATATGTCGCGTGGTTTAACGGCGACAGCCAGCCCACGGCGACGTTTGCCTTGTAAAACAGCTCCGGCGGCAGATCGAATATCGTGTCGATAGTCGTCGGACTGAGCAAAAAGCCGTATACGCTGAACACAAACACACTTATAACGCCCGCCGCCTGGCCGAAGCGCAGGTTGAACACGAGCATGATAAACACCATTGTGAGCGCGTAACCCAGCATAAGCAGGAATATCGTCGCGGTGCAGCGGTACGGATATGTCATCTCGAGTGTCTTGACCATAGCCGGAAGCGCGATCTGCTCTCCCGCGCCGCTGTAGCCGAGTATCGCCGCCGTCGGACTCCACATATTCGCCAAAAACGACTGCCTCTCGCACACGAGCGCAGTGGAGAACAGTATAAACAACAGGTATATGCCCGTCGCGGCGACCGTGTATATCATCTGCCCCGTTATCCAGACCTTGCGGGTCGTCCTTATCAGGTAAAACGGTGTTCCCGGCGATAAAAACGGCATATCCGCAAACAACATCACAAGCAGGAGCGACGAGAGCAGTATCGAGTTGCTGTCGCCGAACGTCCAGATGAAAGCCTCCATGATCTGCATAGTCGTGTTGTGCTCTACGGCAAAGCGCACCGCCTTATCCGACAGAAGAAAGCACATTATAAACACAAGCGCGAAAGTTACTATGATCCGCGGGTTTCTGTGCCACTGACGGAAATTGTACGCCGCCACGGAAAAAGCCTGTCTAACCTTTATCATAGCTGCCTCAGCCTCCTGTCTGCGCGGGCGGAAAACAGCGCGGCGGCAAGCGCAATAAGTTCCGTTACGAGTATTGCGGCTCCCCATTTTCCGAGCACCCAGTTTGACGCCGGCACTATCCACTCTTTCGGGTACAGCACGAATATGCGGTCAAGATACCGCTCGTGCAGTATTATCAATATGTAATATATGACGAACGGCGATGCGTAGGCGATGTATTTGCTCTCCATCGCGGTGGAGAGCAGCATCCCCACAAGCGCCCAAAGCGCGCCCGATAAAAACACAAATATGCACTGGCTCAAAAGCTGCGGCAGCATCATAAAGCGGCTCGCCCCCTCCGCAGGAGGCTCTTCTATAGGGATAAAAAGCAGTGCCGCGGCAATATACGCAAGCAGAATGCCGCACAAAAGCACCGTCCCGCCCGATACGGCGCAGCCCGTGATTTTCGCGGCGATATATCCCCTGCGCGACGAGCGGCAGAGATAATACCGCACAAAATTGCTCTTCAGATCGTCCACATAAGACGCCGTAAACGGGAGCGTGCATATTATCGGTATGCAGAACTGCATCGCGTCGGATACAGCGGCATTTATAGTAAACTGGACATGATATCCGGCAAAAAGCTCATTTTCCGAGCGGAACACCTCGACTATCGCACTCGTCGACGCGGCAAACATGACAACCGCCACGGCAATCGCGCCTATGACAAACTGCGCCGACTGCATCGACTGCCGGACGCCTGACCGTATTGCATTTTTTATGCGGCTCACCTCCTTGTTGGAGCTTCGCTATTCGCGACACCTTTATTGCGCGAAAGCGCAATAGCTTTTTGTCGCCGCATAGGCGACACTTTTTCCGCGCCGTTGCGGCGCGGAGACGTATGTACCCATTTCTTTGATATATGTCAAAGAAACGGGTACGCCCAAAGAAAACATAGCAAGGGGGGATGCCCCCCTTTGCAAACCCCCGCGCTTCGCGTACCTATGTACGTCATGGACAAAGCCCCAGAAGTTATGCCATACTGATGACGATAGTCTGCACTATAGCTTTGCGGCGTTACGCGCAGAACAGGCATAGGATTCCCGCTGTATTCGATTGAATTGTCATTTATATTAAACTCTATCTTACCGTCTGTGCTTGTAAAGGTGTTTGTATATGAAAAAGTCTCCGTGTTTGCGTCTTCTACCGGTTCTGCACTGCTATTAAGAGCAGACTCAAAAACGCCATCGTTTTTACCGACTACAACAGCGGTGTTGGGTGCGGCTTGGCAGCCCGAAAAAAGAGAAGCGACGCTTAAAACGCAAAGTATCGCTGAGACAAGTTTTTTATTGTTCATATGATCACCTCGAAAAATTTTTACACAGGTGTGTGCGGCGGAAAGCGGCATCGCGCTTATTTGTCGCAAAAGCCGCTTCTTTGCCGCCGTTTTTCGTATCGTAGCACATAATTGCATCATAACTGCATACTTTTTGCAGGTTTTTTGCATCATTTTGAGGCGATAGTATCAAATATTTACTGCGCGTAGTTTATTACGCTTCCATCTACGAGGTTGAGGACTAATATCGGTGTTGCTAAATTTGTTTCCGGATATGTGTATAGCTCTTCTCCGCTCTCGTTGTACATCGTGTAGCTGCCGCTTAGCGTCACCGACGGCACAAGATAAAAATCAAACCGCTCGTCTTTTATCTTTGTCCTCGCGAATCCAAACTCCATGTCTGTTATATCCATGACAACTTTATCTGTCGTAAGTTCTGCCGGTGCGTTCGGATCGTCGCCGAACAGCTGGTACATACCGATATCGTCGAGCGACAGCTGCGTCTCTATACGTTCCGTCATCTCGTCAAACGACATGACAGCCACGCTCTCGTTCGGCACTTCTACTACGTCGAGAGCGCCTTCATATAAAAAGTTTATCAATCGTCCGTCGGTACTGAGTATAAAGCGGACTTTCTCATAGTAATAATTGGAGTCATATTCCTCCTGCCCCGTTATCGCGTCAAGCTGCGGCAAATTTGTAACTGGTATCCCGTAATACACAGGCGTCGCCGTAATGTCTAAATAGTAACCGTCGTAGTACATATAATATACGCTTGTGCATTCCGCGATCTCCCATTCGCCTATGTCCATTTTCTCTATATAATCGAGAA